>CAXUEB010000028.1:11926-17212 GCA_964249775.1 uncultured Spirosoma sp. | reverse complement strand
TAGCCGAACCGCCGGATGTAGCGCCCCTGCGAGTAGTTCAGGCCGACGTACTGCCGCTGCCCCAGTTCGGCGTTGTCGATCCCGACGATGGCCGCGATGGACTGGCCAACGGGTACGTCTTCGGTGCGGCCGAAGCCGTAAATTAATACGTCGCGGACGTACCGGCGCAGCGACAGACCCACGCTGAAAAGCGTCGTGCGGCTGTCCTGGTAGAGTTGGTTGGTATCGGCCGTGACGGTCGGGCGCTGGAGGTATTCGTAGTTGGTGTTGCGCAGGGCCACAATCAAGCGCGCCCGGCCTTTTTCTTCGCTGTCCTGCTGCTGGTAAAACAACCGGAACGACCGGCCAATCCAAACGTCGGAATAATTGTAGCTCAAGGGCACTACCAAGATGCTGTCGGTGCGCGTAATGACCCGGTTGTTGATCCGGACGTGGCTGATTGAAATAGACCCTGCGTACTTGGTATCGGGCGTCAAAAACGGGCGGAATACTTGCAGCGTACCTTGCTTTTGATCGCGCAGCAGCAAAAGATCGGCCTGGGCCGTCAGGAACGTTTTGCCAATGAACGGCACAATGTATCGTCCGCGGTACTCAACCTTTTGGCGGGGATCCTTGCCGCTGTAGGCAACCTGACTGTAAAGCTGATGCCCTAATCCCCGGAAGTTGCGCTGCTCGAAGCCCACGCTGAAACGATCAAGCCCCCCAACGCCCCCGTTGGGCAGCAACGACCACACGTCTTGCGTGATGACGTACACGTCGACGAACTGCCGGCTGCCTTCGCGGGGCACGATCAGAATCCGGGCGTCGTGGAAGATTGACGTGTTCCGCAGCAGCCGCTCGTTGTCGCGCAGCACGTTGGGGTTGACCGCGTCGCCTTCCCGGAACAAGAGGTACGACCGGCGAATGATGCCTTCGCGGGTGTTGACGTGCAGCCGGTTACCCGCCCGTTCGAACCAGTTGCCTGTCTGCCGCAGCGTGTCGTAGACCGACCGGCCAAACACGCCCAGCCGCCGGATGTAGATCGAGCCGATGATGCGCCCTTCGTAGGGCACGAACGGATTCACTTCAATCTGGTTAACTTCTCCGGTTTTGACCCGGCTGTTGTACACGTCGCGGAACACGGCGTCGTAAAGCTGACGGGTCAGCCGGCGTTTGTACATGCGGGTTTTCAAGCCGGTGTAAAATACGCTGTCACGCTGCATCAGAACGCTGTCGGCCACGGCCGTGGAAAGGGGCGTGGCCAGCGAGTCGGTAGCCCCCCGCCGGGTGCTGTCAGTAGGCGTTTTCTGCGCCCAGGCTCCCGTTGTCGTCACCAAACCCCACAGCACGACCAGCCCCGTCAGCCACTGACGTAGTTGCACAAGGCCAGAACGTTGATCGTGTTGCATAGTTCTAAACTTTGACAGCCGCAGCGGTCCGGGGTTTAACGCAAGCGGGGTATCCACAAAACGCCGTCTATACTCACAACAATTTCATCAACCAATAATCCCGCTGCCGCTCCGGGCCAAACCAGAAATAATGGAAGCCAAACCGCTCGAAGCCCATCGTCTGGTAAAAAGTCAGCGCCCGCTCGTTGCGCTCCCAGACGCCCAGCCACACGGCCGCGTGGCCTTGCTGCCGCGCCCAGTCGAGGCAATGGTTCATCAGGCGTCGGCCCGTTCCCTGCCCAATTTGCGACGGCAAAAGATAGATGCGTTGAATCTCGATTGCGTTGGTCCGGTGCGGTTGAGGCATCCGGCGCGGGGGCAGGCACCGGCGCAGTTTGGCGTACCCAACCGGCGTTTGGTCGTCAGCTTCAAGCAGGAAAAACTGGGCGCGGGGCTCGGCCAGTTCAGCCGCGAGAATCGGCTCCGTAATGGCCGACTCTACGTAAGCCTCAACCAACTCAGCCGGGTTATGGGGCGGGCCGAACGCTTCGCGCATCGTGGTCGCGGCCAACTGAGTCAGGACGGCCGCGTCGGCCACAGTTGCGGGTCGGATTGTCAAGCGAGAAACAACCGCATAAGCGGCCAATTATGAATTACAAGGTTCAATCTTGAATGAGCGACGGACAATTTACGACTTTTGCGGTTCTAAATTGCCAATCGAATTCCAAATGACACTTCGTTACCCGCTCGTACTGGCGTCGGGATCGCCCCGCCGGAAGCAACTCATGACCGACGCCGGTTTTACGTTCACCATCGAGACTCGCCCTACTGACGAGGCATTCCCCGACACAATGCCCGCCGATGAGGTGGCCGAATATTTAGCGCGCCAGAAAGCCGATCAGTTCCGGGCGGACCTCGGCGAACGACTCGTGCTGTGCGCCGATACAGTCGTGATTTTGGACGGGCAAATCCTCAACAAACCCCAGGACGAAGCCGACGCCCGGCGCATGTTGCGGGCGCTGTCGGGGCAGACGCACCGCGTCCGCACGGGCGTAGCGATTCTGTCGCCAACCGGTATGGAGTCGTTCACGGATGAAGCAACGGTCTATTTCGCCGACCTGACCGACGACGAAATTGCCTACTACATCCGTTCCTGCCAACCCTTCGACAAGGCCGGTGCTTACGGCGCGCAGGATTTTATCGGCTTGGTCGGCATCGTGCGGCTCGAAGGCTCGTTTTATACGGTCATGGGCTTGCCGACGCACCGCGTGTATCAGGCGTTGAAGCGGTATGTGTGATTGGCCTCGCGTCAGCAAT
This sequence comes from uncultured Spirosoma sp., assembly GCA_964249775.1. Taxonomy (GTDB): domain Bacteria; phylum Bacteroidota; class Bacteroidia; order Cytophagales; family Spirosomataceae; genus Spirosoma. The sequence continues at coordinate 14,528 of CAXUEB010000028.1, read as the reverse complement.
TTTCACCGTCTTCAACGCCAAACAATAAACGATCGTTAGAACCGTCGCGCCGGAGCCGCTTTGCCTAAAAGGTTGTATGTTTACGCCCTATTTTGTCAATGAGTCGACTCATGCGTCAACGTTCTCTGTTTGTCCTTTTCTTTTTTAGCCTGCTAACGGCCGCAGCTCAGGTTGTTACGACCCAGCCTGCCTTTCCCACCGCCGACCAGGAGGTAACGCTGATTTTCGATCTTAAGCAGGCCAAAGACGGCCGGGCGCGGAGTCTGCTGGGCAAAACCGACGACGTGTACCTATGGTCGGGGGCGGGCAGCACCCCCACGGGTGACGCCTTCCAGTTTCAGCCCGCGGGACAAACCAACTTCGGCGCGCCGTTCGCGCCGGGCCGGATGACTCCGCTCGGCAATGATCGTTGGCAGATTAAACTCGTTCCCCGCACCTACTTCGGCGTGCCGACCGGCACGCCCATCCGCCGACTGGGTTTGCTGCTCAAAAGCGGCAACGGACAAGCGCAGACCGAGGATTTGTTTGTCACCCTTTACGACGACCGGCTGGCCGTATCGCGGCTCGAACCAACGGCCAAAGAGTTTTACGTAGAGGCCAATGCCCAGCTTCTGGTACGATACAAAACCTCGAAACGGGCGAACCTGACGCTCCGGTACGACAATCGGATCGATAAGGTTGCCCTTGACAGCGATTCGCTCAGCACCATTCTGTTTACTGGCACGACGGCGGGCGAACGGCGAACGGTGATTCTGCGCGCCGTCACCGCGGCCGAAACGGCAGCCGATACGTTTTTCATTACCGTAAGGCCCCAGCCGACCGTCGCGGCCCTGCCCACCGGTGTGCAGGACGGCATCAATTACGTTGGTACCAACCGGGCGACGCTGGTGCTGTACGCGCCAAAAAAGAGCTTTGTATACGTGCTGGGCGAGTTCAACAACTTCGCCGTCGACCCGGCGTATTTGATGAACCGGACGCCCGATGGCAACCGCTATTGGATTGACCTTCCCAACCTGACGCCCGGCGCGGAAGTCGCCTTTCAATACCTGATTGACGGCCTTATTCCGGTTGGCGATCCCTACGCCGACAAGATTCTGGACCGCAACAACGACTCGTTCATTGCCACAACGACCTACCCCAATCGGAAAGCGTTTCCGGCCAACGCGCGGGGTAACATCGTGTCGGTGATGCAGCCGGGTCAGACGCCGTACGCGTTTCAAACGACGAATTTTCAGCGACCCGACGCCAAAAATTTAGTGGTCTACGAACTGTTGGTGCGCGACTTTTCGGCCAGTCAGACTTACAAAGCCGTGCAGGACAGCCTACCCTATCTGAAGCGGCTCGGCATCAACACCATCGAGCTAATGCCGATCATGGAGTTTTCGGGTAATAACTCGTGGGGCTACAATCCGATTTACTACTTCGCGCCCGACAAAGCCTACGGCTCCAAAGATGACCTGAAACGCCTGATCGACGCGGCCCACGCGCAGGGCATCGCCGTCATGCTCGACATGGTACTGAACCAAGCCGATTACGAATTTTCCTACGTAAAAATGTACTGGGCGGGCGACCGGCCCTCTGCCGACAGCCCGTATTTTAACCAGCAAGCCACGCACCCGTTCAGCGTCTTTTTCGACTTCAACCACGAAAGCGCCGACACGAAGGCGTTTGTGGATCGGGTGTGCCGGTACTGGTTGCAGGAATACCGCTTCGACGGCTACCGCTTTGACCTCTCGAAGGGTTTTACGCAGAAAAACACGGGGGGCGACGTAGCGGCTTGGGGCGTATACGATGCGAGCCGGGTAGCCATCTGGAAGCGCATCTACGACCAGATTCGCCAATACGACCCGTCGGCCTACGTCATCCTGGAACACTTCGCCGACAACACCGAAGAACGGGAGTTAGCCGCCTACGGCATGATGCTTTGGGGCAACCACAACGGTGACTACCGCAGCGCGGCCCGTTCGGGGCAGGGCAACTTTTCGGGCATTTCGTACCAGCAGCGGGGCTTTTCGCAGCCCAATCTGATTGGCTACTTTGAAAGCCACGACGAAGAGCGACTAACTTACGATTTGCAACAGAACGGCGCGGTGAACGGTGACTACAACATCAAGTCGCTACCGACGACGCTGAACCGGGCCAAACTAACCGCGGCTTTTCTGCTGACCGTTCCGGGACCGAAGATGCTCTGGCAGTTCGGCGAACTGGGCTACGACGTATCAATTAACGCCTGCCCGAACGGAACCATTAGCGACGGCTGCCGCACCGACCTCAAGCCCGTCCGCCCGGAATACGCGCGCGACGCCGAACGGCTGAAACTCTACAAGGTGTACAGCGAACTGATTAAGCTGAAGACCACCGTTCCGGCTTTCACGACGACCGACTTCACGACCGATTTCGGCGGGGTGGTCAAGCGGCTGACGCTGCGGAGTGCGAGCGGTACGGTGTATCTGATCGGCAACTTCGACGTGCGCCCGCAGACGGTGTTGGCCGGCTTTCCGGGCGCGGGCAAGTACTACCACTTCTTTTCCGGGCAGCCGTTGACCCTGACCGATCCCAATCAGCCGATCACGCTGGAGCCGGGCGCGTTTCACCTGTACTC
>CAXUEB010000028.1:0-11916 GCA_964249775.1 uncultured Spirosoma sp. | reverse complement strand
TATCATTTCTTTTCGGGACTGGAAGTGCAGGTAATGAATGCAAACCAGTCTGTTGCGCTGGAGCCGGGGGCTTTTCATCTCTATTCGACCAGCAAACTGCCCACGCCCGAAGCTGGTCTGGTGCCGTTTGCCGTCGTGCCGAGTCCGGTGACGGCCGTGGAAGAACGCACGGAATCGCTGACGGTGTCGCCTAACCCCGCCGACGGCCCAATTACGGTCGAACTGAACGGTGCGTACCGGGGACTTGTTCAGTTTGAACTGGTCAATCCGGCCGGGCGAATGATCCGTAAGCTGGACGTTCGCAAGACGGCCGAACGCCTGCGTCAACCAATCGACGCCCAGGGCCTGCCTACGGGTTTGTATATCTTACGCGTGCAACAGGGCGACCGGCGATCGGTCGTGAAGGTTATGAAACGGTAAACGCTATTTCCGCGTAATAAACGGTATGAAGGGGCTCGGTCTTTTTCTGGTCGGATGGCTGACGGGGCTAACGGTCCTGGCGCAGCCGGCCGCTGGGCCGGGTCAGCCGACGGCGTACCGGTTTGTGGTGACGGAAGTGCCCGCCAACACGCCCCACGATGCCAATCTGTACATCACCGGGACCTTCAACAAGTGGAACCCGGCCGACCCACGGTACAAACTCCAACGGCAAACCGACAACACGTACCGAATTACGGTTTTGTCCCGTGCGCCCCGGCTGGATTACAAATTCACGCGCGGCAGTTGGCAATCGGTGGAGGGAAACGAAAGCGGTAAAATTCGCCCGAACCGCACCATTGCCCGGCACGAAGCCGACGCCAAAGACATTGACATCCTAATCCGCAACTGGGAAGACCTGACCGGCACGTTCCAGTTCTACTCGGTCTACGATCTGCTGCTGCTGTTTTCGTGTTTGCAGGGGTTGTTACTGCTGATTGCTATTCCAACGAGTCAGCCTTACAACCGAGGGGCCAATCACTGGTTGATGGTGCTGATTGGCCTGGCTTCCCTGTTTATCGCGTTTAAAGTCGTTGGCAGTTACCGGAACGTGGCCCACAGCTACCCAAAGCTTTTGCTCATACCGGACTTCATCTGGTTTCTTTACGCGCCACTTTTCTACTTCTACGTCCGTCGGTTACTGTTCGACACGGGCTTGCCGGTCCGAAACTGGGCCGTATCCTTCATTCCGGTCGCGGTGCAGTTTCTGGCTTACCTGCCTTACCTGCTCATGGACAGCAAGGCGTTCCAGTTAAAATTGGTGGGTGAAGACTCAACGCTGCGGGCGCTGTTTCTGACAACCGGCCTGCTGGCTCTACTCGTCAACGTCGCTTACTGGTTTGTCTGCCGTCGGACGCTTCGGACGTACCACATGCACTACCAAGCAAGCATCTCCTCAGAACAAAATTTAGAGTATTTGAACACGGTTCTGGTCATTCAGGCGGTCTGTCTAATTCTCTGGACCTTTTTGTTCGGACTGGTGCTGATGAGCCGGTTCGTTCAGTTCGACGTATTGGCCATTGCCGACCGGAACGTTGACATTATTTATCTGGCCTTTTCGACGATTACGTACTTCTTGGGCTACACGGCCATCCGTCAGCCCGAGGTGTTTAAACTTCCCCAGTTCAATTCGACGGCGGCAACGGCGTTCATCGAGCCAGTAGTAGACCCTTCCATTCCCGCCCGACCCGCACCCACAATCAAGCGGCCGACTTTGCCAACCAAGCTCGTTACCAAAACCCCAGAAACCCTGGCCAAGCCGGCCGCGCCCGTGCCGGACCCGGAACCGCTGAAGCAAACGGTAGAGGACTATATGCACCGTCAGAAGCCCTACACCAACCCCAGCCTGACGATTCACGAACTCGCGGTTGGCCTTAAAATGCCTCCGCACGTCCTGTCGAGGGTAATCAACGATGGCTTCGGCCGTAACTTCTTTGACTTCATCAACGCCTACCGCGTCGAGGAATTAAAGCGCCGGGTTAGCGATCCGCGCACCCTGCCCAACACGCTGCTGGGTTTGGCTTTTGAAGTAGGCTTTAACTCGAAAACTTCGTTTAACCGGGCGTTCAAGAAGGCAACGGGCCAAACACCCTCCGATTACTTTGCCATGAGCAGCGACGAGCAAGCGCTTCGGTAGTACCACTTTTAGAAAATGGCTCTCTCCTATCTCTATATAAATAGTTGACTGACAACTTATTCGCAAGATAATGTAGTTTAATACGTGTATTCTTAAAGTGGGACGACACAGCTCATTGCGGATTGTATTTTTGTGAGAAATAATTGTCTACGCAAAACATAGACTTTAACGGCGTGTTTTGCTCTCATTAATAGCAAAAATCATAACGTTATGAGCACATTTAGGGTGTGGTTCCGATCCTCCGGAACCGGGCACTTGAGGAGGCAGGCTGCGATTTTTCTGCTGACTGCGCTGGCAAGTTTTTCGGCCCTCGCCCAGGGGCAAACCGTCACGGGAACGGTTAAAGAAGCCAACGGCACAACCTTACCCGGTGCCACGGTACAGATCAAAGGCACGACCCGCGGGGCGCAGACCGACATCGACGGGGCGTACAGCATCCCCAACGTGCCGACCAGTTCGACGCTGGTTTTCAGCTTTATCGGCAAAACGGCGCAGGAGATCGAAGTAGGTAACCGCACGGTGGTCGACGCCACGCTGGCCGATGACTCCAAGTCCTTGCAGGAAGTGGTTGTCGTGGGCTACGGTACGCAGCGTCGGCAAGACGTAACGGGGTCCATCGCGGCCATCTCGTCGGCCGAGTTTCAGCGCGGTAACATCGTTAACCCCGAGCAGTTGGTGGCCGGTAAATTAGCCGGCGTCAGCATTACGCCCCCCAGCGGTCAGCCGGGCGGGGGCAGCCAGATTCGCATCCGGGGCGGCTCGTCGCTCAACGCCAGTAACGACCCGCTCATCGTGATCGACGGGGTGCCGGTCGACAACAACGGCGTAACCGGCGCTTCCAACGCCCTGAGCCTGATCAACCCGCAGGACATCGAAACCTTTACGGTGCTCAAAGATGCCTCGTCGGCCGCGATCTACGGCTCGCGGGCGGCCAACGGCGTCATTCTCATTACGACCAAAAAAGGCCGGGCGGGCGATCAGACGCGCGTCAGTATCAGTACGCTCGGGTCGCTGTCGGTGAACCCCAAGCAAGTGCCGGTTTTGTCGGCCGACCAGTTCCGGGAGGTAGTCAACCGGATTGGCAACGCCAGTCAGCGGGCCTTGTTAGGAACGGCCAATACGAACTGGCAGGACCAAATTTTCGCCCCGGCGCTCAGTTTAGACAACAACGTGTCGGTGACGGGCGCGTACAAGAAGATTCCGTTCCGAGCGTCGATTGGGTACATCACGCAGAACGGTACGCTCAAAACCTCAAACTTCCAGCGCGTATCGGGGTCGCTGGGCCTGACGCCCCGCTTCCTCAACGATAACCTGCGCGTCGACATCAACTTGAAAGGCTCAATTATTCGCAACCGCTTCGCCGACCAGGGCGCTATCGGTTCGGCCATTGCCTTCGACCCGACGCAACCCGTTCTGAGTGGCCGGTCGTCGTACGGTGGTTTCTACGAAGCGACCACCCGCAACGATTCGCTCAACACGCTGGCTCCGCGCAACCCGCTGGGTCTGCTCTACCAGCGGCAGGACCGCACGGAAGTGCAGCGCAGCATTGGTAACGTGCAGTTCGATTACCGCTTTCCGTTTCTGCCCGAACTGCGGGCAAACCTGAATCTGGGCTACGACGTATCAAGATCGGAAGGCACCAACTACGTACCGGAAACGGCGGCCGCCTTGTTTTCGCAGTACGGCCAGAACAATCAGTCTGCCGGTTCGCGCAACAACAAAACCCTGGAGTTTTACTTCAACTACGCCAAAGACCTCAAATCGGTCAGTAGCCGCATTGACGCAACGGCGGGTTATTCGTACCAGGACTTTATCCGCGCCAACCCGAGCTTCCCCAACCTGCGGGCCGTCCCGATTGTAGTGGAAGGTCGCCTGACGGACGTCATCAGCGGTGCCGGTATTCCGTTCCAAACGCAGTATACCCTGATTGGCTTTTTCGGCCGGGTCAACTACACCTTTCGCGACCGCTACGTCCTGACGGCGACGGTGCGCGAGGACGCCACATCGCGCTTCGCGGCCAATCGGCGGTGGGGCACGTTCCCCTCGGTGGGTTTGTCGTGGAGCATCAAAGACGAATCGTTCCTAAAGGACGTCAAAGCGTTGTCGGCGCTCAAACTGCGGTTAGGCTTCGGCATCACGGGGCAGCAGGACCTCTCGAACTTGTCGAACGATTACCCGTACCTACCGCGCTACACCTTCTCGGACTCGACGGCGCTGTATCCGTTGGGTAACACGTTTTACCGGACCCTGCGGGCTGAAGGATACGACGCCAACATCAAGTGGGAAGAAACGCAGGCCATCAACGCAGCCGTCGATTACGCGTTTTTCGAGGGCCGAATTTCGGGTAGCATCGACGTATACCGAAAAACAACCAAAGATTTGCTGGCGACAATTCCGGTGGCGGCCGGCTCAAACCTGACCAACCAAATTCTGACCAACGTCGGAAACCTGCGCAACACGGGCATCGAGTTCAGCATCAACACGACGCCGATTCAGCGCGAGGGCCTGAACTTAGACGTAAACTTCAACGCGACGTATAACCGCAATGAAATTACCAACCTGCTGAAAGTGCCGACGCCGAACGATCCGGGCATCCTGGTCGGCAACATCGGTGGCGGTACGGGGAATACGGTTCAGATTCAAACGGTCGGTTATCCAACCAATACGTTCTATCTGTGGCGGCAGGTCTACAACGAAGCCGGTGTACCGGTGGAAGGCGTGTACGAAGACCGCAACGGCGACGGGCAGATTACGACGGAGGACCTGGTGCGTTCCCGGACGGCGAATCCGCAGGTCTTGCTGGGCTTGACGAGTCAGTTGACGTACCGGAATTTCAGCGCGGGTTTTACCCTGCGCGGCAACGCCGGTAACTTCATCTACAACAACGTCCGCTCAAACTTTGGTGCTTACCGCAACCTCATACCCGCGGATAATCTGCTGACCAACGCTTCGGCGAACGTGCTGACCACGAATTTTACGAACAATCAGTACTTCTCGGATTATTACTTAGAGAACGCGTCGTTTGTCCGGCTGGACAACCTGAACTTGGGTTATAACTTCGGCAAAGTGTTTAACAACCTGGCCGCATTGCGCGTCTCAGCCAATGCCCAGAATCTGTTTGTCATCACGCAGTATACCGGCTTGGACCCGGAAGTGGCGAATGGCATTGATAACAATTTCTATCCCCGGCCGCGCATTGTCTCGGTGGGCTTGAATCTGGATTTTTAATCAACAAACTAAACCTAAACGGTTTCCAAAACCGTTTAGGTTTAACAGAAATAATCATGAACGCATTCAAATATATAGCGAAAACCGGGATTGCAGCCGCCCTGATCGCGACGGCTTCATCCTGCCTAAACGACCTCGACCGGGTGCCGGCCTACGACGTAACGTCGGCGTCGGTTTACGCCGATCCCGCTAATTACAAGCCGGTGCTGGCTAAGCTGTACGCCGTTCTGTCGGTAAGCGGTCAGCAGGGACCGGCGGGCCGGCCCGACATCGCGGGAATTGACGAAGGAACGTCCAATTACACCCGCGTCCTGTGGTATTTGCAGGAGCTACCGACCGACGAAGCCGTGATTGCCTGGAACGACCAAACGATTCAGGACTTTCACAACATGCGCTGGACGGCAACCGATGGGTTTATCGGGGGCATGTACAACCGGATTTTTTACTTGGTGGCGGCCAGTAATGAGTTCATCCGCGAAACGACGGACGAGCGGTTAGCCAGCCGCAACATCACCGGGCAAGCGGCTACCGATGCCCGCACCTACCGGGCCGAAGCGCGCTTTCTGCGGGCACTGGCGTACTACCACGCCATCGACCTGTTCGGCAGCGTACCGTTCGTGACAGAAGCCGATGCGCCGGGTTCGTTTCTGCCCCGGCAGGCCTCGCGGGCCGAGCTGTTTACCTACGTCGAGAGCGAACTAAAGGCTATCGAGAACGAACTGGCGGCTCCCCGCGCGGCTGAATACGGCCGGGCGGACCGGGCCGCGGCTCAGACCTTGCTGGCGAAACTGTACCTCAACGCCTTGGTATATACGGGCACCGCTCGGTACACCGACGCCGTTACCTACGCCGGCCGGGTCATTCAGGCTAACGCGTATACGCTGGAACCGAGTTACCCGAACCTGTTCCGTACCGATAATAACAACTCGCGCGAAATTATCTTTCCGGTGACGTTTGATGGCATACGAACGCTGAGTTACGGAGGCACGACGTTTTTAGTCCGCGCATCCATCGGCGGTTCGATGTCGCCCAGCGAGTTCGGCGTTGACGGGGGTTGGTTTGGGCTGCGGACAACCAAGGCCTTCGTTGGGCAGTTTCCCGACGTAACGGGCACGGCCGATAAACGGGCGTTGTTTTATACGCAGGGGCAAAACTTAGAGATCAACAACCAAACTTCTTTCGCCGATGGGTACGCCATCACCAAGTGGCGAAACGTATAATCGACGGGCCAGCCCGGTTCAAATCCGGTCTATCCCGATACGGACTTTCCGTTCTTTCGGCTGGCCGACGTCTACCTGACGTACGCCGAAGCCGTTCTGCGCGGGGGCACGGGCGGGGATGCCGCTACGGCGCTAACGTACGTCAATGCCCTGCGGACACGGGCCGGGGCGGCTACCGTAGCGACTTCGGCCCTAACGCTGGACTTTATCCTGTCGGAGCGCGCTCGTGAGTTGTACTGGGAAGGGTCGCGCCGAACCGACCTGGTTCGCTACGGCCGCTTTACTACGGCCGCTTACCTGTGGCCGTGGAAAGGGGGCGTTAAAGAAGGCCGCGCGGTGGAAGATTTTCGAAACCTGTACCCAATTCCGGCGTCTGATTTAGTCGCTAATCCAAATCTGGATCAGAATCCGGGCTATTAAAACCAGGCCGGATGTACCGGGTAAAGACGGCAACGACCCGCTCGGATACATCCGGCCCGGCTTACGAAAACACATCAATAGCAAGTAGAATGAAAACCTGGTTTAACAACTTACTCATCGCCGGCCTGGCCCTGACGACGCTGGTGGCCTGCGAACAAGACGAAGACCGGCTGACGATCGCGTCGACGGCTACTCCTCCGACGCTGACAGCGAACGCGACGAGCGTATCACTGACGAGCGCTACGGCCAGCAACGAAGCCCTGCGGCTGACCTGGACGCCCGCCCAGTACGGCTTCAACGCGCCCGCGCAGTACACGGTTCAGTTCGACAAACGGGGTGGAACGTTTGAAGCGCCGGCAACGATTTCGACCGGATCGAGTACGTCGCTGAGCCTTTCGGGCGAAACGCTGAACCAGAATTTGGTTAAGCTGGGCCTGGCTCCTGGTAACGCTGGACAGTATGACGTGCGCGTGGTGGCGGCAATCAACCGGCCGGGCAACGCAGCCAATAATTTGGTGACTTCAACCGCAACGACGCTGACGGCAACGCCTTATCTGGTCGTGATCAGCTATCCGTCGCTTTACGTGCCGGGTGCTTACCAGGGTTGGTCGCCCCCAACGGCCCCGGCCATTGCCTCCGTCGGGAGCAATAACGTTTATGAAGGCTACGTGTACTTCAATACCGCATCGGAATTCAAGTTCACCTCGGCCCAAAGTTTCAGTGGTACTAATTACGGCGCAGGCGCAACGGGAACGCTGAATACCGATGGCGGGGCGGGAAACCTCAGCGTAGCCGCACCGGGTTATTACCTGCTCAAAGTCGACGCCAACGCCCTAACCTACAGCGCGACAAAAACTGATTGGGCGATTATTGGAGCCGCCACGCCCAACGGCTGGGGCACCGAAACGCCGATGACGTTTGACGCGGCCACGAACACGTGGCGCATCACGCTGGATCTAAAAGCCGACGAATTTAAATTCCGGGCCAACAACGCCTGGGATATTAATTTTGGCGATGGCGACAGTAAGAATAGCAAAGCAGCGGATAATTTGCTTGACTACGGCGGGGACAACATCCGCGTACCGGCCGCGGGCCGGTATCTGGTTACCTTAAACTTGAGCAACGCCGGCAATTACACCTACACGCTGACGAAGCAGTAGGGAACGATTCACTGCTGTGTACCCGGACCCGGCCTGATTAGGTCGGGTCTTTTTGTTGCCATCAAATTACCTTTTAATCAATTTGGTTGCGTTGAACAAAGTTATTTGATAGTCTTGTAAACTACCGTTTCCAGACTATGTATTTCCCTCAGTTAGTCTTTTCGCGCCTTCTGGCGTCAATAGGCGTCTTAATTTTTCATTTCGCCTACATGACCACGCTCCTGGAAATTCCCATTCTGGGGCGGGTACTTTACCACGGACAATCCCTGCTGGGTTATTTTTTTGTCCTGGCGGGCTTCGTCTTGGTGGTTTCGATGGTCCGGGACGGCGTAGCCCCGCCCACCATCCTGGCCAGAACGTTCTGGATTAAACGATTAATTCGTATTTACCCGCTACACCTGCTGGCGTTGGTCTTAACGGTCGGTTTACAACAGGTAATGGTCGCTTACCACGTGCCGGCTCCAGAACCTTACATCGCGGCTTTCGAACCCGGTAAATTCTTAGCTTACGTGCTGTTGGTTCAAGCCTGGTATCCCGTCTACGAATTTGCTTTAGTGTATAACCCCGTTAGTTGGACGCTCTGCGTCGAGTTGTTGCTAACGGGGCTGGCTCCGCTGTTGTACCGCTGGATGTTTACCCAAAACACCCCAACGTTAGTGGTTAAGGTGGCGCTGGTCTGGATAGGCAGTTTACTGATTCACGCCGTGTGTATCCAGAGCGGCATGCCTTCTACCTGGGGGTTCATTTGGCCGCCGGTTCACATTCCGGAGTTCATGCTGGGGATGATGGGCGGTTTTGTCATGGTGCGGCACCGGGCCGTTCTCCAGCAACGGGCAAGCCGGTGGCGCTGGGTAACGCTCGGGAGCATTGCGTTGATGATTGGTATGATGGCCTTGTCCGTTCCCCTGCTGCACAAAAATACCCTTCTGCTCGCGCCGACCTACCTGCTGATTGTAATCAACAATTGCCTGCGGGCGGGTTGGCTGACCCGGTTGGCCACTGCCCGGCCTATTCAATACCTCGGCGAGCTTAGCTACGGCATTTATATCCTACAAATACCGGTCTCAATCGTCATGCTCCGGTTCCTGGATCAGTGGGTCGATTGGCAATACAAGTTTCTCCTGCTTCTGTTTGTCGTCGTTCTGGTTGGTGTGTCGGCCCTGGCCTACCGGTACGTCGAGCGTCCGCTTCGCGCCTACGTGGGGGCTGCCCTGCGCAAACGTCAGGTTCAGCCGCAGCCGGTGGCGCTGTAATGGCTTAGTTTGGTCGGTCGGGCAACCAAAACCGGCGTTGGGGGGTTACGTTCGTTCAGACCGATTCAGTTGCTTTCAATGAATGTAGTACCGGCTTACCCATTGCCCAATCAAACCGGCGCGTCGGCAGCCGCCGGTCGTCAAGCACGAAAATCACCGACCGGTTGGTCGGGCGTTCATTACGAAATCTTCGTTCGCTCCTTCGCTGATTCCAACGGCGACGGCATCGGCGATCTCAACGGCGTAACGGCCAATTTAGATTATCTGCGAGACCTCGGCGTGTCAGCTATATGGCTAATGCCGATCAGCCCGTCGCCCACGTACCACAAGTACGACGTCACGGATTATTACGCGATTGACTCCGACTATGGTACGCTCGACGACTTCCGGCGTTTGATCGCCGAAGCGCACCGACGCGGTATCGCCGTTATCATAGACCTCGTGCTGCACCACACGAGCGTTCAACACCCGTGGTTTCGAGAAGCGCAGAAAGGCCCCGATAACCCGTATTGGCCTTACTACAAATGGATGCACCCCGACGAAATTCGGGCACGTAACGTAGCCACCCGCGACATTACGGCCGATTCCGCCGAACGTAGCCCCTGGCACGCCGTCCGAGGAACCACTTACCAGGAGCAGTATTACGGCATGTTCTGGAAGGGAATGCCCGACCTCAACTTCGACCACCAACCGCTGCGCGAAGAAGTGTTCAAGATTGCCCGGTATTGGCTCACCGACGTGGGCGTCGACGGTTTCCGCTTAGACGCGGCCCGGCACCTGTACCGCGAGTTTGACGAACCAAAAAATCACCAGTTCTGGGTAGAGTTCGGCGAAGTGGTCGAAGCCGCTAAGCCAGGTGCCTATACCGTTGGTGAAGTTTGGACCCGGCCCGACCGCATCGCGCCTTACTTCCGCGGTTTAAAGGCAAATTTTAACATGGACTTTCGGCTGATGCTAAAAGAAGTTATTCGGCGAGAAGACGACACCGAAGACCTGATTGCGTTTTTGGATTACGTTCACAAGGCGTTTGCCGACGTAAATCCGCAGTTCATCGACGCGCTTATCCTGTCGAACCACGACCAGGACCGCATCGGCAGTTTGTTGAAAGGCAACTTAGACCACCTGAAAGTAGCCGCCAATCTACTCCTAACTCTGCCCGGTCTGCCCTATTTGTACTACGGCGAAGAAATCGGAATGCTGGGCTTGAAACCTGACGAAAACCTGCGCGAGCCGTTCCTGTGGAACATTCGCGCGACTGATCGCCAACGCACATCCTGGCGACGGGGTCGCTACTCAACCAGCCAAACCGTCCGGCCGTTGGCCCTGCAACGAACCGACCCGAATTCGCTGTTCAACCATTACCGACGCCTAATTCACTACCGCAACAGCCACTCCGTGCTGAACGATAACCTCAGCCGCCTGCAATCCACCGGCATTCGGCAGTTGGGCACCGTATCGTTCGTCCGCCAATCCGCGAACGGCGAGCGTGTACTGGTTGTGCACAACCTTACGCAGAAGCCCATTCAAGTTGTATGCTCACCCGACGAAGCCTGGTGTCGGTGCGTCGCGTTTGCAACGGCCGACGGGGCGACGTTCGCCGACGGGCGAGTCAGCGTGCCGGCGTATAGCTGTGTGGTAATGGAATAAGGTTGGGGCTGTCGTCCCAACCTTATTGCTTACTGCACTTTGATAACCTTCCGCAGCGTCCGCTCTGAGCCCTGCCGCACCTCTACCACGTATAAGCCGTAAGGCAGTGTACTGACGTTGATGCGTTCGTTAAACCGGCGTTCGGGTTTGGGCAGACTTAGCTGCCGATGCGCCCGACCCAAACCGGCGTCGTAAATCGTTACGTCCACCGGCGCGAGATTATTGTTTTCGAAAGCCAGTTCAACGTAATCGGCCGTTGGGTTCGGATACACTTGCAACGCAGCTAAGCCCTCACGCATCTCCTCGACGCGTTCGGCACTCACCCGCGCGCCCGCTCCTGACGCGGGCAAGACAAACACCGGCGTTTCACTCACGTTCACCGTGACGACACCGTTGGTAACGGTCAGCGTGGTTTTAGTCATGTCGTTGCCGCCAATCTTGGGCGTGTACAGCAGCGCCTGCGCCGTGCCCACGTTGAGCCGGTAGGTCGCCGTTCGGCCGCGCTCGTCTGGCACGACCAGCATGTACGCTGATTTTGTCTTGCCGTCAGAACCCGTCAGGTCGTACCGGTCCACGATCGGGTCTTTGTGCAAGGTTTCTTTGTAGACGTACGCGCCCAGCAGTTTATTGACCTGGTAGAGGTAATCAGCCGCCGGTTTGCGGGTTCGGGTATCGCTGTCGATTAAGCCCATCGAACTGAACTGAATCGGGCTGCTGGGATTGTCGTCGTACATCTGGTAGAAAAACAGCCGGTCGATGCCCAACCGCACGTGCATCAGCGCCGTTCGGAGCGTCCAGTCGGCCTGCGTTTCGAGCACGGTCTTGTTGCCGATCGGAATAGCCCGGAACGGGCTGCCTTGGTGGGTATCGTAGCC
>CAXUEB010000027.1:25365-26667 GCA_964249775.1 uncultured Spirosoma sp. | reverse complement strand
GTCAGCACCTCTGGGAGCGGGTGCAGGTGTACGATGCCGTAGGAATTGAGGAGTGAGAAGACAGGAGTGGGAATGCTCCGCGTAGGTTTGGTGGTGGCATTCTCACTCCTGTCTTCTCAATTCTATACCATCACCTCAATGTTCATCTCCATGTTGCCTTTCACGGCCTTGGAGTACGGACACACCACGTGCGCCGTTTCGGCCAGTTGCTGAAGCTGCTCTTTGTCCATGCCGGGCGCTTTAACCGTAATTTTACCGGACAAGGCCATGTTGTTGCCGTCTTTGTTAAGCGAGATGGCAACCTCTACCGCGTGTTGCGGCAGAATCACCTTCCGGCGTTCGGCGACGGCCATCAGTGCGCCGTTGTAACAGGCGCTGTAAGCAGCCGCGAACAGCATTTCGGGATTGGCGGCTCCGCCTTCGCCGTGCATTTCAACCGGCCGTTTCACGTCTAATTCCAAGATGCCATCGAGCGATTTTACGTCGCCGTCGCGCCCGCCGACGTTGCTGACGGTGGCTGTATACAGGGTTTCCATGCAAGATTGGTTTGGTTGTTCGGTCGTTTGTTTGTCGTCGGCAAATTAGGCAACGGCAGACCGTCAAACACACAAACGGCCGAACAACCAAACTGTTGCTATAACCTTCCGTTCGCCCGGAGCCAATCGAGTCGGGCGTTAGCCAGGTCGTAGAGCGCTTGCAGGTAATTGAACTGACTGTCCTGCAAGGTCGTTTCGGCGTCGGTAACGGCCTGTGTCGTGCCAAGCTGATTGGCTAAGCGCACCTGCGCTTGTTCCAGCAGGGCTTCGGCGATGCGCAGATTGTCGGCTTGCAGGCTCACCGTGCGTCGGGCATCGGCAAAGGCTTTGGCGGCCGATGCGGCCTCGTAGCGGTAGTTGGCCTGGATGGTTTGCAGATTCGTCTCGTTTTTGATAACCTGCAATTGCTGTTGCTGCTGTAGGTTGCGCTTCTGCCCGCCGTCGTAGATAGGCACGCTGGCCCGCAAACCAATGTACGAATACGGAAACCAGCTTGTGCCCTTAAACAGGTCAACGAACTGATCGTTGAAACCCTGCGCGGCCAGCACTGCGTTGGCCGAAACGGTTGGCAAATACTGCCGACGGGTCTTTTCGATGGCTTTGGCGCTCAGGGCGCGCTGAAGGTCTTCGGCCTGGTAGTCGGGCCGTTGCGTCGGGTCGGCAGAGGCTGGGATGGCAACGGTCGTGTCGGCCAGCAAGTCAAGCCGGTCGGTGAGCGTCAGCCGGCTTGTGTCGGAAAAGCCAACTTGACGGCGCAGGTCCACCA
>CAXUEB010000027.1:5246-25355 GCA_964249775.1 uncultured Spirosoma sp. | reverse complement strand
ACCAAGGCTAAATCGACGTTGCGCCGGGCGCGTTCATCCTCCAGCAAGGCGTTGGTGTACTCAATCCGGGCGCGCTGTACGTCGGTTTGCAGAGCGCGCTGGTTTTCAAACCGCACCTGCGCGTCGCGCAGATTCCCCTGCCGGCGGGCAAGCGTCCGGGCAGTTTGGCGGGTGCGTTCGGCATTGAGCAGGGCCGTGTAATAGGCCCGCGCCACGTTCAGGTTCAGCGTCAGGCGGTTGTTCTGCGTGTTGGTTTGGGCCAGTTGCTCAGTCAATTCGTCCGTCTGCCGGTCGACGCGGTAGGTTGGATCGAACAGGTTCTGGGTCAGCTCGGCCGTTGCGCCGATTTGGTAAACCGTTCCCTGCGGAATGGCCGTAAACTCGCCGTTGGGGGTTTGCCCCGGAATACTCGTCAGGACGACGGGCAACACCAGCGTCTGCCGTTGCAGGTAACCGCGGGCGTCGACGGTGCCGTTTACCTGCGGCTTCCGGCGGGTGCGCGTCTGCTGCGACTGTTTTACCGCAAGCTGTTCGTCCACTAAAAAATTGCGGTACGTCGGCTGGTTTTGCTGCGCCAGACTCAGCGCGTCCTGCAAGCTCAAATTGCGTTGGGCGAAGGTTGGCCACGAAGCCCAAAGAAGGTTAATCAACAGAAAATACGTTTTCATACCTGACTCGGTAAGTGCCTGCTATCATGTTTATTCTTGCTTTGGTGAGCGGGCGATTTCTATCCCCTGAACACCGTTGCCGGCTCAACGCTGGTAATGCGCCGGATGGCAAAAATGGCCCCGACCAGCGAGATAAACAGCGTAATCAAGAGAAACGCCAGCCGGAATACCCAGGTGTAACTAAAGATCGCGCCCGTCTTGCCGATGCCGAATCGAAATCCTTCCAGCAGTCCGTAACTGAGCAGAAAGCCGACGATGGCGAAGATGAGCGCCTGCATCAGAATCAGCCGGGTGATGTAGCCGTTGGTCGCGCCGATGGCTTTAAGCGTGGCATAATCGCGGATGCGGTCGACGGTGGCGGAGTACAGCGTCAAGCCAATGATAATCAAACCCGTAATGACGGCAAACACCACCAGTGTACCGAACGAGATGGCAATGCCGCTTTGGCCCAGCACCGTTCGGACGGTGGCGCGTGAAAAATCTGCGGGTTTCCAAGCCCGGACGCCGTAGATGTGCCGGTTAATAGCCTCACGCACTTGCAGCGTATCGGCTCCCGGCCGTAGGTCAATCAGAAACGCGCTGGCCTTGTTGACCGGCACGTTGCTCAACAGCCGCGCCCGTTCGAGCGTCGTAAACACGTAGTAAGCCCCAAATCCGCGGACGCCCTTTGTCACGGCCCGCACCCGGACGCGCTTGCCGCTGATCTCAAAGTCGGTACCCAGCGTGGCTCCGCCGAGTCCCTTCTGGTCAAACGCATCGACCGACACGCCCCCTTCGGTAATCAGGTCGGCTTTGCGACCCCGCAAAAATTGCGGTGGACCACCCCGAAAGTCCGGCATCTGCGCGCCAATAACCTGCACGCCCGCCGTCGTGCCGTTCGCAAACCGCGCTGAGCCGCCCCCGATGACGAGCGGATAAACCCGCGCCACGCCCGGAACAGACTCGATTTCGTAGCCGAGCCGCGTGTCCAACTGCCCCAGCGCGTTGACGTCGGTCGTTTTGTTATCAACGACCCATAAACCCGTCGGCGTAATGTCGACCAAGCGCGACATGGCTCCGGTCAGAAACGTAAAGATGCCCGTCTGCTGCCCGATTAGAAAAATCGAAATAATAACGCCGAACAACGCACCCAGCGACTTGGGCTTGTCGTAGCGGATGAATTGAAAAGCGGTTTTGAGCATAGTTGTCAGTAGCTGCGCGTCATTTCGTATCAATCACGCACTCCACCCGGCTGTTGTAGAGCAGCGGCTGACCGCTCGTAACGCGGATGCGGACTTCGCGCACGCGCCGGTCTTCGAGATTGCCCGCGTCGTCGGAAAAAAGCGATTTCTTTTTGAGCGAAGGAGCTGCGTAAAAAACGACGCCCCGCGCCAGTTCGCGGTCACTACCCGGCTGCCGGATGATGGCCAACTGCCCCACCCTTACGTCGTTGGCAAACAATTAGTCGACTTCGCACAGGGCCGTCGTAGGGCTTTTAGGCGCAAATTCGCCAATGCCCGTTCCGGGGCTGAGCTGCGCGCCCTCGCGAACGTCCATCGTGAGCAACACCCCGTCGGCCGGTGCCCGGACGTAGCGTTTCGTCAACTGCACCTCGTTTAAACTAATCTGACTGCGGGCTTCCTGAACCTGACTGCGGGCTGCCGCCAGCGATGCCTGTTGCTGCTGCACGGCCTCGACGGAGGTTTGGTACTGCGTCTGGGCGTCGTCGAGCGCCTGTTGCGTATCGGCCCCGCGTTGCACCACGTTGCGCGTGCGTTCAAGCTTTACCTGGTTGCTTTGGGCCGTGATGCGCGCCGATTTTAAGGCGGCTTCGGCCGTGGCGATGTTGCGAATTTGGGTTTGCAACTGCGCGCGGTTGACGGCGAGTTGGGCGGCCTGCTGCGAACGGTCGAGTTCCAAGATAACCGCCCCTTTGCGGACCGTATCGCCCGCATCGCCCGCGATGCGCTAGATGATACCGCTTACATCGGTGCCGAGCGTAACGATGCGCGCTTCCGGCTCAACCCGACCAATCGCCACAACCTGATTGGGCCGGAAACCACTGGAATCGGCCTGAGTTCCCGTTGAATCGGCGGACTTGCTGCCTCCGGCTGCCTTCTTGTCCGAATCACCGCAACCGATTATTCCTAAACTGAGCCACAAAACCCAACCCAATCTCGCGTTCATGCCTGCTTCGTTAGTCCATCGTTTTCGCTACCTCACGCGCCTGCCCTTCGCTGACTTCAACGATCCGGTCGGCAAAGGGCCGCAGCCGCATATCGTGCGTAACGACGGCAACGGCCTTGCCCGCGTCGGCAAGTTTACGCAGTTGGTGCATCACCACGTCGGCCGACTTGGCATCGAGCGAAGCCGTCGGCTCGTCGCACAGCAGCAGGGGCGGATTAGTCACCAACGCCCGCGCGATGGCTACCCGCTGCTGCTCCCCGCCCGACAGCATTTTGGGCAAAGATTTCCGGCGGTGGCTCATGCCCATCGTTTCGAGCGCCTGCACCATCCGCTGCTCGGCCTCGCGCTCCGCTACGCCCTGCAACCGCAGGGGCACCAAGACATTTTCCTCCACCGACAAAGGGGCCACTAAATTGAAGTTCTGAAAAATAAAGCCAATCGTCCGCAACCGTAGCTCGGCCATTTGGTTGGCGTTTAAACTGTTCGTGTCTGTGTTGTTGATAACCACCCGGCCCGTTGATGGATAAATTACGCAGCCTAAGAGGGATAGTAACGTGGTTTTGCCGGAGCCAGATGGACCAATAATGAGCAAGAACTCGCTTTCGTTGACGACTAAATCCGTCGGTTGTAAAGCCGTCACCGTGGTATCGCCAGTTTTGTACGATTTAGACGCTTGGTCGACGCGGGCAATCATTCGTTACGAGTTCGTAAAGATTTACTACAAAACTATATAACCCATTCGTTGTTTTACGCCAAGTAATAAAAGTAATAAATTGGTAGCCCGCCCTGTTTCCGTTTAAATCATGACAAGCTACCCCCAATCACTCTTTAATGAAATTCAAGCGTTGCTGGCGCAGTTCGACGCCTTTAAACAGGTGCGCCCGGAGGCCGATTTGCAGGCGTTTGGCCAGTACTTAGCCGGGCAATCCGCTGCGCCACCTGAACCCTTGCCCGACGTGCCGACCGGCTCAACGCCGGAGTTTGATCCGGTGTATCGTCAGTTTCCAGCCGAGCGTAAAATCTCGGTGCTGATGTACTGGCTGAGCCGCTTCTCGAAGCTATACACGAAACGGGCACTGGCTGGTTTGCCTATTTCGTCGCAGGACGAGTTTACGTACTTAGTGGGGCTAACGCCTACGTACCAACCGTCGAAGAGCGAGCTGATTAACAGCCACTTCATGGAAATTACGTCGGGGTCGGAAATCATCCGCCGACTAATTCAAATGAACCTTGTTGGCGAGGTTGCGGACGCCAGCGACCGACGGCTCAAGCGACTCCGAATCACGAAAGCGGGCGAAGCGGTGCGGCTGCAAGCCATTGAACGCATGACGCACACGGCTCGGCTGCTGGTAGGGCGTTTATCGGAAACGGATTTGGACCAATTGTTGCGCCACCTTTCGGCGTTGCACGAGTTTCACGTCCACTTGTACGAACGCGAGTCGGATCAGCCGCTGGAGCAGTTAGTCGAAAAATACCTGACCGATCTACCGGCTCAGTAAGCGACCGGATTCGCCCCGACGGCGCGGAGACAGCGCGCGGCTTGAGATTTTAAACTACCTTTGTCTAAGGGGCTTACTTGAACCGGAGCCGCAATAGAACCTAACCGGCCGCGTTTTGGTATAGACGCATTGCAACCCGCTGAGCACCATGATTACGTCTGATTTATTTTGCCCGAACCGACGCCTGCTGGGCTGGCTGGGAAGCCTTGGGTTGCTATTTTGGCTGAGCGTTACGCCGGCGTCGGCGCAACGTCGGCGCGAAACGGCAGACACCACGCTGGCCAAAGCCAGTTCGACCACCACGGTTCGGATGGAAGAAGAAACGCTGTTTGCCGAAGGCATGCGTTACCTGATGACCGACGAGCCGACGAAGGCCATTACCCAGTTCAGTAAGGTTCTGCAAAAAGACCCCAACAACGCGGCTGCGCAGTACGCCACGGCCAACGCCCTGCTCAAATCAGGCAAAACGGCCGAAGCCATTCCGTACGCGGCTAAGGCGTATAGCCTCGACCCGAAAAACAAGTTCTACGCCCTGCTGCTGGGTGAACTGTACGTCAAGCAGAAACGCTACGGCGAAGCCGAGGAATTGTACGAAGCCCTGCTCAAAAAAGGTCCTGAAAACGCCGAGTACGGCGTTGAACTGGCGGCCATTTATTTGTTCGACGACAAACCCGACAAAGCCTTAGACGCTTACAACCGGGTTGAGCGCGAACTGGGCTTGAACGAAGAAATTACGCGGCAAAAGCAGCGTATTTATCTCAAGCAGAATAAGGTCGACAAAGCCATTGAAGAAGCAGAAAGACTGGTTGCTTCCGAACCGGGCGATCCCGATTACCTGCTCGAAGGGGCCGAACTACTCATCGCCAACGACCGCGCTGACCAAGCCATTACGTGGATTGACCGCGCCCTCAAACTCAACACGGACTTACCGCAGGCCCACGTGCTACTGGCCGACATCTACCGGAAAAAGGGCGACATGGCCCGCGTTACGAAAGAACTGAACCAGGTGTTTGCCAATCCCAACCTCGAAGCGGGTTTGAAAGCCCGCATTCTGTCGAGCTATGTGGGCCTGACCGGCGAGAACCCGAACGCCCAGCAAGACGCCCTTAAAATGGCGCAGGACTTAACCAAAGCGCACCCCAACGACGCCAAATCGCAGGCGATGGTGGCGGATTTGCTGACGCAGCAAGGTAAGAAAGCCGAAGCGCGCGATGCCTACGCTAAAGCCGCCCGTTTAGATGGCTCAGTGTACGAAGTCTGGGGCGCGCTGCTGCAATTGGACGAGGAGTTGAATCAAGCGGATAGTTTGCTGGTGCACTCGGAAAAAGCCCTTGAAGTGTTTCCGACGCAGGGCCTGTTCTGGTATTCCAACGGACGGGCTAATCTTTACAAGCGGAAGTATCAGCAAGCCGTTGACGCGCTCGAAGAAAGTCAGAAACTGTTGGCTGCGAATCCGAATCCAGCCTTAAAAACAGCGCTTCAGGCGCAGTTGGGCGACGCTTATAACGGGCTTGGCGAGCACGCCAAATCCGACGAAGCCTACGAAGCGGTCCTGAAAACGGACCCACTTAATGACCACGTGCTCAATAACTACAGCTACTTTCTATCGTTGCGGAAAGAAAACCTTTCGCGAGCGGCTCAGTTGGCGCAGAAGCTCGTCGAGCGGCACCCGACCAACGCGACGTACTTAGATACCTACGCCTGGGTGCTGTTTGTTGCAAAAGATTACAGCAAAGCCCGGCAGTATTTAGAAAAAGCCGTGGTCGACCCCGCGGGCGTGAGCGGCACTATCCTCGAACACTACGGCGACGTGCTATCAAAACTGGGGCAAGCCGACAAAGCCGTTGAGCAGTGGAAACGGGCTAAAGCCAAAGGCGGAGCCGGCCCGGACATTGACAAGAAAATTGCCACCGGAAAATTGTATGAATAAAGTTCTGCTCTACGCCTTGTTGCTGAGCATCGTCTTCTCTACCAACGGGTGTCGGCGTCAAAACCGGCCCCGTTCGGGCGGCTCCCCACCATCCGCGACGGCGGGGGCCCAAACTCAAACCGCCCCGGATTCAGCGACGGCGGGGCGGTCGTTACCTAACCAACGATCTGATTCGACAGCGGTTACTCAGTCCAGACCGGGTCCATCCAGACCGGGCATCGAAGAGGCCCGCACCAACGTTGCCGAAATTGATTTTTTGTACCTGACGGCCAAGTCAAAGATTTCCTTTAAGAGTCCCGAACAAGACATAGACAATGCGAACATTAACATCCGCGTCCGCAAAGACAGTTTGATTTGGTTGTCGGTGTCCAAAGTAGGCATTGAGGCCGTGCGCGGCTTAATTACGCGCGACTCCATCTTCGTCGTTGACAAAGTACACCGGGAGTATTCAGTGTACGATTTCCCTACCTTGAGTCGTCAGTTTAACTTCGCCATGAATTTTGACTTGTTGCAGGCGCTCATTGTCGGCAACCTACCGCTACCGAAACGTCCGGCCCAGAAGATCAAGAACGAGCGGGATTACTTGCTCCTGCGCCAGAGCGAAGGCAAAGTCTTAGTCGAAAACTACATCGGCGAACAGGACCGCAAGCTTAAGAAACTGATGGTGACCGAGCAACCAACGAAAAACACGCTTCGCTTGGACTACGAAGACTTTGCGGCCCTGAATAACTTTGTTTTTCCTTACACCAGCTTAGTTACGCTTGATTATCGATCGAAGGCGGACGGGCAATTTTACCAGACGCTACTCCGTATCAAGCACAACAAGGTAGAACTGGTCGACAAAAATCCCGGCTTTCCGTTCACCATTCCGGCCAGCTACCAACGCCGGCCGTAAGCACGTTTTTCGTGGTTCTATGCACACCCAAGTACAACCTTTTCATCCTTTCCTTCAACGATTGCGCGCTGGCTTACTCTTGGTTGGTTGGTTGGTGCTCCTTGGTTCCGTTCAGGCGCAGCAAACCCAGCGCAACCGGCAGGTTCTGGAGAAAGAAAAAAAGCAGAATCTGGAAAAGATAAACCAGATTCGGGTGATTCTTAAACAAACGGCGTCGGAGAAACGGGTTGGCTTAGGTCAGTTGCAGGCGCTTAACCAGCAGATTCAGGCGCAGACGCAGCAGATTGGCTTACTCAACAAAGACATCCGGCTGACCGAAGCCGAGATTGCCGAACTTCGGCAGGCCAGCAAGGCCCTCGCCCGCGATCTGGACAAGCTCAAAGCCGAGTACGGCTCCATGATCTTTCTGGCCGACAAACGCCGGCAGCAGGTCAACTCGCTTAGTTTTTTGTTTGCTTCCGATAATTTTAACCAGTTGGTGGCCCGGTATCGCTACCTGCGCCAGTACTCCGACGCCCGCCAGAGTCAGGTGCGGCAGATGAACAAGGTGCAGACGCAGTTGCAGGACAAGGAACAAACCACCCAGCGCAAACGCCAGCAGCAACAGGGTACGTTGACGGCGAAGGTAAAGGAATCCGAAAAGCTCGAAACGCTGAAAGTCGAAAAGAACCAGGTGGTTAGCGCCCTGAGCCAGAAAGAAGAAGAACTCCGGGCCGAACTGGCCGAAAGCCGCCGGGCGGTTGGACGACTCGAAGCCCTCATTACCCGGATCGTGCTGCGCGAAGCGCGGGAACGGGCCGCGCGGGAAGCCCGCGAACGGGCGGAGCGAACGGAACGCGAACGCGTAGCCCGCGCCGAAGCTGCCCGCCGGGCCGCCGAACGCAAGCGCGCCGAAGAAGCCATTGCAGCCGCTGAGAAAGCCGGCGAAAAACCCGCGCCGGCCGACGTTGCGCGGGTGGAGCGGCCCGTTGAAGCCGACGAACCCGCGCCACCCAAGCCCGACGAACGCCGGAATAACAACCTCAACGACGCCGAAACCGCCTTGGCTTCTTCGTTCTCGGCGTCGCGGGCGCGCCTGCCCTGGCCCGTGACCAAAGGCTTTATCTCCGACCGCTTTGGCCGCCGTGCCCATCCGGTTCTAAAGGGCATCTACGTTGACAACCAGGGCGTTGATATTCAAACCAATGCCGGCGAAGGGGTTCGGTCGGTCTACGACGGCGTTGTGCAGGACGTAGCGAACATGCCGGGCATGAACAACGTCGTGGCCATCCAGCACGGCAATTACTTCACCGTCTACGCCAAACTGCGTAGCGTATCGGTGCGGGTAGGGCAGCGTGTGAAAGCCCGCGAACCCATCGGCGTCGTCGCCACCGACAAAAACGGCGTATCCGAGCTTCAGTTTCAGATTTGGCGCGACATTAACAAGCTCAATCCTGAATCGTGGCTCACCCCGCGGTAATCGAGTTACGGAGTCAACGAGTTATAAAGTTAAGGGATAGGCAACTGCGCAGGCGCAGCGTAACTTTACAACGCTATACCTTTACGACGTTACAACTACCTGCCATGTCTGTCCACAACCCCAACATCAAGCGCGTTACCACGCACACCATTCAGGAGCTGAAAAACAAAGGCGAAAAGATTTCGGCCCTAACGGCATATGATTACTCGATGGCGCGGGTAGTCGACAAGGCCGGCGTGGAGTTGATTCTGGTGGGTGATTCGGCCTCGAACGTCATGGCGGGGCACGAAACAACGCTGCCCATTACGCTCGACCAAATGATCTACCACGCCGGTTCGGTCGTGCGGGGCGTCGAACGCGCGCTGGTTGTGGTGGACCTGCCGTTTGGATCGTACCAGGGCAACTCGTCGGAAGCGCTTCGGTCGGCGATTCGGATCATGAAAGAATCCGGGGCGCACGCCGTCAAAATGGAAGGTGGGTTGGAAATCCGGGAATCCATCACGCGCATTCTAAGCGCGGGCGTTCCGGTCATGGGACACCTGGGTCTGACCCCCCAATCGATTTACAAATTTGGCACCTACGCCGTGCGCGCTAAAGTAGAAGCCGAAGCGCAAAAGCTCATGGACGACGCCCATATGCTTCAGGAAATCGGGTGTTTCAGCATGGTGCTCGAAAAGATTCCGGCTGCCTTGACCAAGCGCGTGTCCGAAAGCCTGACCATCCCGACCGTTGGCATTGGGGCCGGCCCGGACGCGGACGGGCAAATCTTGGTCGTGCATGACCTGTTGGGCATTACCAACGAGTTCAAGCCGCGCTTCCTACGCCGGTACGCCGATTTGCATACCGTTATGCGGGAAGCCATTGCGCACTATGTCGACGACGTAAAGGCCAACGACTTTCCGAACGAGAAAGAAGCGTATTGAGTTACGTAAGGCGTGGTCCGTCGGTACGGTTCCGGCTTATAGTTATGAAAAAACAACCCTTTCAGGTTATCTACGAAGACAATCACCTTTTGATTGTCAATAAAGAGCCGGGCATTCTGGTGCAGGGCGACCGCACGGGCGACGTTACGCTGTTGGATGTGCTCAAAGAGTACATCAAAGACAAGTACGGCAAACCCGGCGAGGTGTTTCTGGGTTTGGTGCACCGGCTCGACCGGCCCGTGAGTGGCTTAGTGGTGTTTGCCCGCACGTCGAAGGCGCTGGAGCGGATGAACGAACTTTTTCGCAAACGGCAGGTGCAGAAAACGTACTGGGCCGTTGTCCGGCATAAACCCCCAAAAAACACCGATAAGTTGGTGAACTGGTTAGTGAAAGACGAGCTAAAGAATCAGGTTGCCGTTTATGACTACGAAACGCCCGGTTCGCAGAAGGCTGAACTGAGCTACCGGGTGCTTGGAAAAATTAATGAGCACTACCTGCTCGAAGTAAACCCAATTACGGGCCGGCCGCACCAAATTCGGTCGCAGTTGGCCCACATGGGCTGCCCGATCCGGGGCGATGCGAAGTACGGCTACGATCGCGCCGTGCCCGACAAAAAAATCTACCTGCACGCCCGGCGGCTTTACTTCGTTCATCCGGTCAAGAAAGAACCACTGATTTGCAAAGCTGGCCTACCAAACGACCGCTTCTGGGAAGAATTTCTGGAGTTAGACGACGATCCCTACAAAGACAAGAACTTGGATTACACGTTTGAATAAACCAAACGAGCCGTCATCAACTGACGGCTCGTTTGGTTTTGAAGTTTATCGACTTATCGGTTGCCCACCTAATCCAGCGTCGTTCGGGATTCGTGCTGGGGAGCTACATCCGTTATGATCTGCTCAAACACGCGCTCGGCCATCTGAGCGGCCCCGCGCAGTGCGCCGTAAATCAGACATAGGGGCAAAATAATGGGCAAAAAAAACACCCATTGAAAAACCATATATAGACGAACGTTTTTCATCGGCTCAAAAGTAGTTTTGTTGGTTAAGTTTACTGGAATATACGCTTCGTTAAACGTACCGTGAATACCGTTAACGAACTATCTATTCATATTCAAAATTAACCTTTGCTTAATGCAAAAGCAAACGCATATTGAAAAAGTTGTCCATAATCCATTCTTATTTAAGTGTTGATTCTGTATAGTAGTTGTCACCCCAAGCTTCGCAAATTGCCCTGGTTTGACGGGCGCGGCCCTACGTCGACTGACTCACGATTAAGTAGTTAAACAATGGGTTTGTTTTAATACTTTTGTCTGTGCTTCCCTAAAGACTCAGTACCAACGTGTCCTGCCTTTATCCGTACCGGTTTAACGTGGCCCGCCTTTTCTTTGGTTTGTACCTCGCCGTACTGGTCAACGGGGTGGTGTTTCGCCACGCGCACCGCTTGGCGGACGGAACCGTTATCTGCCACGCACACCCGTATAAGTCAGCGCCCGGTACGCAGTCGCCCAATCACGCCCACAGCCGCGATGAATTAATTTGGCTCGACGCCTTTACGAACGCGCTTTACGCAAACCCCGGCTTAGTTGTTTGGACAGCACTCGTTGCCCTTGTGGCGTTGCTGATAACTGGTCGTTTAATTCCTACAGTCTCTTTCTGGTCTTTCTCACAGATTGCGTTTTGGCTTCGTGGCCCGCCGGTGCTTTTGGTGTAATCGCTAACCCGTACGCGTCTGTTTCGCTCAACCTGCACCCAGCTCCCTCGCTGGGTTGGTATACAGTTACGGCTGCGTACGGTTGGTCCTTTCTCCACAAGCTAACCACGTATTCATGCTTCGATTTCTTCTACTTCTCCTGATACCGGGGCTGGCATCCGCGCAGGCCATTCTCAGCGGTCAAATTACCGACAAAACCAACCGCAGCCCACTTGTTGGCGTAACGGTTTACCTACCCAATCTACAAAAAGGTGGCTTGGCCGATACCCTCGGCCGCTACCGCGTGCCGGATGTTCCAGCGGGTTTGCACAAGGTAGAAGTGCGTTTGCTGGGCTACAAAACGCAGACGCGTACCATTCGATTGCTCAACGGCGAGACGACCGCCGACTTTGTTCTCGCGCCCGACGCGGCTCAACTCCAGGAAGTGGTCGTGACGGGCCTGACGACCGGCTCGACGGTAAAAGACAGCCCCGTACCGATTATGACGTACAATAAGATTCAGTGGCTCCAAACGTCGTCCACGAATCTGGTCGACGCGGTGCAGAAGTTACCCGGCATGTCTCAGATTACGACCGGCGTGGGTCTGTCGAAGCCGGTGATTCGCGGGTTGGGCTTTAACCGGGTCATTACCGTCAACGACGGCGTGCGGCAGGAAGACAATCAGTGGGGCGAAGAACACGCGCTGCAAATTGACGAATACAGCATCGACCGCTACGAAATCATCAAAGGCTCGGGTAGTTTGCTTTACGGCTCCGACGGGCTGGGGGGCGTGATGAGCCTGATTTCGGCCCGCCCGCCCGAAGCAGGCGTTTTACGGGGTCAACTGCTGACCAACTACCAGAGTAACAATGGCTTGATTGGCGTTTCGGGCATGGTCGAAGGCACGAGTCAGGGCGGGGTATTTGGGCGGCTACGCATCAGTTCCAAAAACGCGGGTAACTACCGGAATCGCTACGACGGGCGGGTCTACGGCTCGGCGTACCGCGAATTTGACATCAACACGACCGTCGGCCTGAACCGCAAGTGGGGCTATTCGCAGGTGTACCTGTCGAACTGGCACCAGAACATCAACGTCGTGACGGGTGAACGCGATCGCACCGGCCGCTTCCAGGAACTCGTGCGGGTGTCGGCGGACTCGGAAGGGTTACAGCCCGTTTCGGATGAAATTTTACGGAGTCGGGCCATTATTCCGGCGAATTACCAGAGCTTGAACAACTTCAAAACGTCCTGGAATACGTTCGCCAAAATCGGCAGCGGCAACCTGTCGGCCATTATCAGCTACACCCAGAACCGGCGGCAGGAGTTTGCCAGTACGCTGACGCCCGGTCAGCCCGACTTATACTTTTTTCTGCAAAACGTGTTTTACGACCTAAAATACTATTTCGGCGGGCGCAACGGCTGGGACTTTACCATCGGTGGAAACGGGCTGCGGCAGTTTAATCAGAACTTAGGTCTGGCCATTCTGTACCCCGGCTACCGGTCGTGGGACAACGGCGTGTTCGTGTTTGGGCAAAAGAAAACTGACCGGCTGACGGTCAACGGTGGCCTGCGGATGGATGTCCGAAAGATGCGCATCAACCAGCTCTACGCCGACAGCAGCGGTACGTTCAGCGAACGACGCACGGCAGAAAGTCAGGTTCGATTTGCGGGTCTGAACAAGACGTATTCTAACCCAACGGCCAGTTTCGGCGCGACTTATTCCGTATCGGACCGCTGGACGGTTAAAGTCAATCTGGGCCGAGGGTTCCGCGCGCCATCGACGCCCGAACTGTCGGCCAACGGCGAACACGCCGGTACGTTCCGCTACGAGATCGGCAGCCCGAATTTGCTTTCCGAAACCTCGTGGCAAACCGATTTGGGCGTCAGTTACGAAGCGCCGGGCGTGTCAATGATCGTTAGCCTGTTCCGCAATCAGATCAACAATTACACGTATTCGGAGAAGGTGCTCGACCGCTTCGGCCGCGATTCCATTGTGAACCCCGCCCGGCCGATCCTTACCTACCGCTACACCCAAGGCAACGCCGTGTTGTACGGAGCCGAAGCGCAACTAACCCTTAATCCGCAGTCGGCGCGCTGGTTCAACTTCAGCACGTCCTACTCATTGGTGCGATCGCGGAACTTGTCGGCTACGAACGATTCGGCGCGGTACTTGCCGTTCCTGCCCCCACCCCGCCTGATTAGTCAGGTAAAGTTTACCAAAGCCGAAGCGGGCAACCGCTGGCGAAACCTGTATGCCTTGTTGGAAATGGAACACAACTGGCGGCAAAACCAGGCGCTGCTGGCCTACGGCACCGAAACCGAAACGCCCGCCTACACGCTGATTAATCTCGGCGCAGGCTGCGACGTAGTCAGCGGCACGAGCCAAACCCTATTTTCGCTTTACCTAACGGTACAAAACGTCTTTGACATCGCCTACCAAAGCCACCAAAACCGATTGAAGTACTTCGGCGTCAACGAAGCCACCGGTCGGTTAGGGGTGTTCAACATGGGCCGGAACGTGAGTGTGAAGTTGGTCGTGCCGTTTGGAAAATAGGCGTAAGGAG
Source organism: uncultured Spirosoma sp. (assembly GCA_964249775.1). Lineage (GTDB taxonomy): Bacteria > Bacteroidota > Bacteroidia > Cytophagales > Spirosomataceae > Spirosoma. Next base: position 11,559 of record CAXUEB010000027.1, on the reverse strand, counting down.
TAAACGGTGTAGGGTGTAAGTACCTCCAGCGAGACTACTTACACCCTACACCGTTTACTCCTTACGCCTATCTCTTAGTTTAACGTCGCCACCGCGTCCTTAATGCGCTGCACAGCTTCGACCAAGCTTTCATCGGACGCGGCCGTGGAGATGCGCAGACAGTTCGGTGCGCCGAAACCGGAGCCGGCGACGGTCGACACGTATTGGGTATTGAGCAGCCAACCCGCAAAATCGTCGGAGTCGTTGATGGTTATCGTGCCGTCTGACTTGCCGTAGTAATAGCTGATGTCGGGAAACGCGTAGAACGCACCTTCGGGCACGTTGGTGCGGAAGCCGGGCACTTCGCGGAGCAGCTTTACGACCAAATCGCGCCGACGCTGGTAGGCTTTGGTCATCTCCAGCGACGGTTCGAGCGGGCCGTTCAGGGCGGCCACGGCGGCTTTCTGGGCAATCGAATTCGTGCCCGACGTAACCTGCCCCTGTAATTTCTCAACGCCCTCGGCAATCCACTTGGCCGCACCGATGTAGCCGATGCGCCAGCCCGTCATGGCGTAGCCCTTAGCCACGCCGTTGACCGTAATGACGCGCTCAGCAATTTCGGGGATTGAACCGATGCTGAAGTGACCTTCGGGCGTGAAGTTGATGTATTCGTAAATTTCGTCGGCCAGCACAAAAACGTTTTCGTGGCGAGCGACGATCTCGGCGATGGCGCGCAGGTCCGCTTCGGTATAAATCGAGCCAGTGGGATTATTCGGCGACGCGTACATCACGATGCGGGTGCGGTCGGTGATGGCGTCTTCAAACTGCTCCGGCGTTACTTTAAAATTGTTCTCGAACGCCCCGTCCAGCACGACGGCTTTGCCCTCGGCCAGCTTCACCATCTCAGAGTAGCTAACCCAGTACGGCGAGAAGATGATGACTTCGTCACCGGGATTAACGAGTGTTTGAATGACGTTGGCCAGCGAATGCTTCGCGCCGGTCGAAACGACGATGTTCTCGGGTCTCCAGTCGATGTTGTTGTCACGCTTGAACTTATCGGCGATGGCTTTGCGCAGGTCGGGGTAACCCGCAACGGGCGAATAACCGTGGAAGCCGTCGTCGATGGCCTTCTTAGCCGCTTCGCAAATGTGGGCGGGCGTTTTGAAATCCGGCTCCCCAACGCTCAGGCTAATGACTTTATGACCCTGCGCGGCCAATTCACGGGCTTTTTTGGTCATCGCCAGCGTGGACGATTCTTCCAGCGCGTTGATGCGGTCGGCTAACAAACGTACGGTGTCAAGCGTGGCAGACATACTGGTGATGTTTTTATGAAGTTGACAACAAACCGGCCGCAAAGGTACGACGTTTTAAGCCGGTGAATAAAGACGTTGGGGTATTAAAAAGCGATGTAAGAACCGGTTAGGCCGGTTTGCCCTCCTTTAGAACGAGTAACGGCGCTCTCATCGCTTACTTCCTGGAGTAGCTGCTGAGTCGTCTTTTCTAATATTGGGTGTACGAAATTAGGCGCTATCTCGGCCAGTGGTACCAACGTGAAGCGTCGCTGATGCAGAAAGGGGTGCGGGATCGTCAGCGTATCGGCATGTAGAACGAGTTGGTCGTAATACAAAATGTCCACGTCAATCACCCGCGCCCCCCATTTTACGTCGCGTACCCGTCCTAACTCCTCTTCAATCGCCTGCGTCTGCGTCAACACGGCTTCAGGCTTCAGTGCTGTCTCAACCATCAGTACTTGATTCAAAAACGCCGGTTGATTCGTAACGCCCCAAGCTGCGGTTTCGTACAACGCCGAACGTTGCATCACCGGCCCGATGCGCTCCGCAATTAACTCAGCGGCCCGGTGCAGCGTGGCCACGCGGTCGCCGAGGTTGGCTCCGAGGAGGAGAAAGGTCATGTATGATGTATGATGTATGATGTATGATAGACTGCAAATACGTCGTATATCATACACCATACATACTTTAGTAATCTTTAATCGGCTTGATGCCGTAGTACACCTTGATTTCTTCCTCGCTCGGCGTCTTAGCGGGGCGGACAATGCGGAAGCCGACAAACGAGGCCGACGTTAGCCACCAGTCCGATTTGGGGCTTTGCGGGTCAAGGACTTTCCAGGCCGGGGCCGAGGGCGTCCGGGCGGCTGAGCGGAGCACGGTCGGGTCGTCGTCCCACGAGCCGCCCCGCACCGAATTTGGGTACAGCGCAGTCGTCGGTGCGTAAGGTTGTTTGACTTTACCGGCGGCTTTTTGTTTATAGTAATCCTCGATGTATTGGTCCTGCGTCCATTCCATGACGTTGCCGTGCATGTCGTGCAGACCGAACGAATTGGGCTTTTTGGTACCAACTTTCTTGTAGCCGCCCCCGCTGTTAGCGGTAAAGACGGCGTATTCGCCCAACTTCTTTACGTCGTTGCCAAACGAATACGCCAGCGTTGCGTTCGGGCCGGTACCCCGGCAGGCGTATTCCCACTCGGCTTCGGTGGGCAAACGGTAAAACACGCCCGTTTTGTTGTAGAGCCAGGCGCAGAACTTGATGGCCGCGTACTGCGTCATGTTGATCGCCGGAAAACCCGACCGCCCCATGCCGAACGACATATCGACGTACGACGGGCTGGGGCGCGTGGTGGCGTCGGTCTTCGACAGGTCCGCGCCTTCGGGGTAGCGGACGGCCATCTCTTTCTCGATATTCTTGGTCGTAAACAGGTCGTAGAGGTCCCACGTCACTTCGTACTTGCCCATCCAGAACGGCTCAACCGTTACGCCATGCATCGGGCTTTCGTCGGGTTTGTGGCCCTTCTGATCGGGTGTACTCCCCATCAGAAACTTACCGCCCGGAATGGCCACCATCGCGTAAATTTGATTACTGCCGAAAATAACCTGCGTGTCCGATTTGAAGTCGGGCGTGGTCTGCGCCCACGTACCGACGCCCGTGCCGACGGTCAACAGGATTGTATTGAGGAGATGTTTCAGTCGCATTCTTGGTTATGTAAGAAAAGGAATAACCTGTACTAAAAGGTAAAAGTACGATCGTTCTCCTTTGTTGTACCTTTGTCAAATCAGTATCGAATTTACGAAAGAGTTTAAACAGGTGGTATTGACGATCATGACAATAAAACTTAGTCAAACAGCAACCAAGAGCGAGATAGCTGACCAGCTTAAACAACTGAAACAAGCTAAAAAATTAAATGTTGATAAGTATGCTGGTAAGCTGAAGTGGGGGCAGGACCCGCTCGACTACCAACGCCGATTGAGAGATGAGTAGCCCCGCCGGTTTATTTGCCGATACCAACGCGCTAATTCGTTTATTGGAAGGTGATGAGCTGGTTGTTACCCTGCTGGCTGACCAATTGGTTTACGTATCTGTCGTTACGGAGATAGAAATGCAGTGCAAACCAGATCAGCCCTCAGAAGAGCGTAAATTAATAAAGGCTTTTTAAATGACTGCATCATCATTGAACTCAGCCCCCAGGTAAAGACGGAAGCCATTCGGATTCGTCGGTCTACACGAATGAAATTAATGGATTCAATTGTTGCCGCTTCGGCTCGCGTAGTCGATTTACCACTCGTTACCGGCGACAACGCTTTTGAGCGAGTGCCGCAATTAGACTTACTTCTTTTGCCAACCCGGTAACTCGTTCGGGAAGGCACGTTTAGCAATGAATTACCTTTCAGCCGAAAATTTAACGAAATCATACGGCGACCGCATCCTGTTCCGCAACCTGACATTCGGGTTGAACCGGGGCGATAAGGTCGCCATCGTCGGGGCCAACGGCTCCGGCAAAACGACGCTGCTATCCATTCTGGCCGGAACCGTGCCGCCCGACGCGGGCGTGGTCAGCCTGCGCAAAGATATTACGGTCGGCTACCTCGATCAGCAGCCCGACCTCGACAATGCCCTTACCGTGATGCAGGTCGTCCTGGCGGGCGAGAGCGCCCAACTCGACGCCGTGCGGGCCTACGAACGCGCCCTCGCCAACGACGACTCCGCGGCCCTCGAACGAGCCATGAGCGCGATGGAAACGCTCGAAGCCTGGGATTACGAGTCGCAAATTCGGCAGATGCTCGGCGAACTGGGCGTACAGGATGTCAACCAGCCAATCAGTTCGCTGTCGGGTGGGCAGCGTAAACGGGTGGCTCTGGCGCGGGTGCTGATTCAAAACCCCGACCTGCTGATCTTGGACGAGCCGACCAACCACCTCGACCTGGAAGCCATTGAGTACCTCGAAAACTACCTGAATACCAACAACGGCACATTGCTGATGGTCTCGCACGACCGGTATTTTCTGGACCGGGTTTGTAATCAGGTGGCCGAGATGGACGGCGGGCAGTTGTATACGTACAAAGGCAACTACGCCTACTTCTTAGAGAAGAAAGACGAGCGCGAAACGGCCGCGGCTTCTGAGCTGACCAAGGACCGCAACACCTTCCGTCGCGAACTGGAATGGATGCGTCGGCAACCCAAAGCGCGGGGCACCAAGGCGCAGTACCGCATCGACGCCTTTGAAGAACTGAAAGAAAAAACCAGTGGCAAGCGCAACGACGGCGAACTGGACCTGAACCTGCGGATGACGCGCTTAGGCAGCAAAATTCTCGAAGTTGAAAACCTGAGCAAACGTTTCGGCGATAAGGTTTTGCTCGACCACTTCAACTACACCTTCAAGCGGCCCGACCGCGTGGGGCTGATTGGCAAGAACGGCATGGGCAAAACCACGCTCATGAACATGCTGACCGGCCAGTTACGGCCCGATTCGGGTAAGGTTGTGACCGGCGGCACCGTCAAATTTGGGTATTACACCCAAACCGAACTGGATTTGCCCGAAAACCAGCGCGTGATTGATGTAGTGCAAGACGTAGCCGAGGTGATGAAACTGGCCAACGGCGACACCATCACGGCGACGCAGTTGCTGAGCCGGTTTCTGTTCGACCGGCCCAAGCAGTACGATTACGTGGCCAAACTGAGCGGGGGCGAAAAACGGCGGCTGCAACTGCTCCTCGTGCTGGTGCAGAACCCAAACTTTCTGATTCTGGACGAGCCGACCAACGACCTCGACATCACGACGCTGAACGTGCTGGAAGACTTTTTGCTCAACTTCCCCGGCTGCGTGCTGATCGTCACCCACGCCCGCTACTTCATGGACCGGCTCGTTGAACACGTTTTTGTTATGGAAGGAGGGGGCAACGTGCGCGACTTCCCCGGCAACTACACCGATTACCGTGAGTGGCGGGATAGCCAACCGAAACCAACGGCAGTTTCGCAAAACGGAAAAGCGCCCGCCATTGAGTCTCAGAACCAAACGCCCGCGCCGGTGGTTTCTCAGCCGACGATGAACGGCAGTGCCAACGGTACCAAAAAGAAACTGTCGTTCAAGGAAATCCGGGAGTACGAAACACTCGAAGGCGAAATTGAAGCCTTGGAGCAACGAAAAGCCGAGGTGGTGAGTCTGCTCAACGTGGGCGGTCATCACGAACAACTAACGGCTTGGGCGCGGGAGATCGACCAACTCGACCAAACGATTGCCCAAAAATCCGACCGCTGGCTGGAGTTAGCGGAACACATGTAAAGAGCCGATAGTCGGAAAAGCGAAAGATCAGGCCGCTAATGGTTGCGGACCGCTGTTGTGCGGTGCCCGTTGCTGACGGCAAGCCACGCCTTCGCGCTCTCGCGCTACTGCTCTTTGAACTATGGATCAGATTGTTGAATTTTTTCAGTACCTGCTCAATTCCGAAGAAATCATCCGCACGGGTGGTCTGGTTTTGATAACGCTCATTATTTTTGTCGAGAATGGCATTTTCTTCGGCTTCTTTCTGCCGGGCGATTACCTGCTGTTTTTGTCGGGCGTATTTGCGGGTACAAAGCTGCTCAACGTGCCGCTGTGGCTCCTGCTGACCTGCATCTTCACGGCCGCCGTGCTGGGCGCGCTGCTGGGTTACGTTACGGGCTACTACTTTGGCGCACGCATTCAAGAACGCCCCGATTCCTTGTTTTTTAAGCAACGTTACATTGAGAGTACCCGGAAGGCGTTTGAACGGTACGGCACGAGTGCCTTGATCGTAGCCCGTTTTTTGCCTATCGTGCGCACGTTCGCGCCAATTCTGGCCGGATTAATCCACATGAATTTCCAGTTCTTCATGCTCTACAACCTGGTCGGCGGGGCCATTTGGACGCTGACGTTAGTGGGCGGTGGCTATTACTTCGGCGAACAATTCCCGTGGATCATTAATTACGTCCACTGGATTATCATATTCTTTCTGGCCGTTACGACGTTTACCGTCATTCGCGGCTACATCAACGCCCGGCGGGAAGGGTGAAAGTAGCGTAC
>CAXUEB010000027.1:3899-5236 GCA_964249775.1 uncultured Spirosoma sp. | reverse complement strand
CGGGAAGGATAAAAAATATTAACGCACCTCATTAGAACGCAAAAAGCAGCCAACTGGCTGCTTTTTGCATGGTGTCAACGACGAACTAATTCCGCAATGGTTTACCGCCCGTCAAGAGGCTTTGAATCCGCTCCAGGGTTTTCTTTTCGCCGGTTAGCGACAGGAACGCTTCGCGCTCCAGGTCGAGCAGGTACTGCTCCGATACGTGCTGCGGAGCACTTAAATCGCCCCCGCAGATAACGTAAGCCAGTTTGTCGGCGATTTTTACGTCGTGGTCCGAGATGTAGTTACCCATCCGCATGGCCGTGATGCCGGCTTTAAACAAGGCAATGCCCGTTTTGCCCTGCACCTTGATGTCCGTCCGCGGCTTGGGCTGCGTATAGCCGTTCTCGGCCAGTTCGATGGCGGCTTGCTTAGCTTCGGCCAGCAGGCGGCTCCGGTTCAGCACGATCTGATCGGTCGAACGGAGGTAGTTCATCTCGCGGGCTTCGTGCGCCGAAGTCGACACCTTCGCCGTCGCAATGTTCATAAAGATGTTTTGCAGAATGTTCAGCTCCGGGTCGCCGGTCTGGTACAGGTCCGACGCGCGGGCCGCCATTTCCTTGGTACCGCCCCCGGCCGGAATCAGGCCGACGCCCACTTCCACTAAACCGATGTAACTTTCGGCGTGGGCCACGGCGCGGTCGGCGTGCAAGACGGCCTCGCAACCCCCTCCCAGCGTAAGCGTGTGGGGCGCGACAATAACCGGAATAGACGAGTACCGCAGGCGCGTAATGAGCTTCTGGAACTGCGCAATCATCAGGTTTACCTCGTCAAACTCCTGCTCGACGGCAAACATGAACAGCGTCCCCAGGTTAGCACCCGCCGAAAACGCTTCGGCCGAATCGTTGCCGACGACCAAGCCCCGGAAGTCTTTCTCGGCCAGCGCAACGCCTTTCATCAAGGCTTCGGACACTTCCTGCCCAAAGGTGTTCATCTTGGAACGGAACTCCACGTTTAGAATACCGTCGCCGAGGTCAACAATGTTCGCACCGGCGTTTTTCCAGACGATGTTTTTGCTGAGGTTTTCGAGGATTGTAAACTCCTCAACGCCGGGAATCGCTTTGTAGCGCTTCGTCGGAATGTCGTAGTACTGCCGCTTGCCACCTTCGACCTGATAGAATTGATCGAAACCCGCATCAAGCATGTCGTAGACCCACTGCGCGGGTTTCTTGCCCTGCGCTTCGATCAGCTCAACGCCTTTGCGGACACCAATCGCATCCCACGTTTCAAACAACCCTGATTGCCAGCCAAAGCCGGTTGTGATAGCCGCGTCGATGCGGTACAGTTCGTCCGAA
>CAXUEB010000027.1:0-3889 GCA_964249775.1 uncultured Spirosoma sp. | reverse complement strand
CAGCAGCACCGGAAAGCGTTTGCGCAGGTTGTCAATCGCTTTCGTGCTTTCGAGCGTCGCGAAGCGGACTTTCTGCGACGGCTTGTACTCGAACGTTTTCAGGTCCAGCGCCAGAATCTGCGTTTGCCCTTTGTCGTCTTTGGTCTTTTTGTAATACCCCTGCCCGGTTTTGTCGCCGAGCCACTTAGCTTCCATCAACTTCTTGACCGACTCGGGCAACTCGAAGCTCGCCCGCGATTCGTCGTGCTCCATGTTGACGAGATTACCGGCCACGTTGACGGTTGTGTCTAAGCCCACCACGTCCGACAGCCGGAACGTACCCGACTTCGGTCGACCGACCACCGGGCCGGTTAGTTTGTCGACCTCTTCCACCGTCAGGCCCAGTTCTTCGGCGACGCGAATGGTTTGAATCAACGACTGAATACCGAGCCGGTTGGCAATGAAACCGGGCGTGTCTTTGCAGAGGACGGTTGTTTTGCCTAAGTACAGATCACCGTAGTTCATCAGGAAGTCCACGACGGCCGGGTCGGTATCGGGACCGGGGATGATTTCGAGCAGACGCAGGTAGCGGGGCGGGTTGAAGAAGTGCGTTCCGGCGAAGTGACGGCGAAAATCGTCGCTCCGGCCTTCGGTCAGCAGGTGCATCGGCAAACCCGACGTGTTCGACGTAATCAGCGTACCGGGTTTACGGAACTGCTCGACGCGCTCGTAGAGCGAGCGTTTGATATCTAACCGCTCCACCACCACCTCAATGACCCAGTCGTAGCCGCCAATGTCTTTGAGGTTATCATCAAAGTTGCCGAGTTTAACCCGGTCCGCGAATTTTGGGCTGTACAACGACGCGGGCGTGGCCTTAAGCATCGTTTGGAAGGCGTCGTTGACAATCCGGTTGCGCACGGCCGGACTATCGGTGGTGAGCCCCTTCGCTTGCTCGGCCGCGTTTGGCTCGTTCGGGACGATATCCAGCAGGAGCACATCCACGCCAATGTTGGCGAAGTGGGCCGCGATGCGCGATCCCATGATGCCCGATCCCAGCACGGCGACGCGCCGAATGGTCCGGTTTTTCGTTTGCGTTTTGGGTTTTTCTAAGGTAGCTTCCATGAGCGGAGGATCGAACACGGATTAGACGACCGGGTCGTCTAATCCGTGTTCCTATTTTTTATTTTCATTAATTCCCGTACGTCTAACAAGTCCTTATCACGTCCGGTGGCCAGTTTTTCAGTGATTAGGTCATCCAGTCGAATCACCTTAAACGGCACCCCGTCGAACGATACCTCAACCGCACGGCCGTAGCAAGCGTCAAAGTCGGCATCGGAAAAGGCTTTCAGGGTGTGACCCATGTCAAGGGTGAACCCATACTTACCTACGAATACAGACGACCAGCCGAAGATCAATGGCACATTCTTTAAGTGGTCGGCTCCAGCAACCTCATTCTCTTTTAGCGCCAGAATCAGGTTTACTTGATTCTGCTCGTCCGCTTGAATCCACAAATCCATGGCCTGGGTTGTCCGGACGTGCCCGTGAACGACTCCAGCCATGCCTCCGACCAGCAAGAACCGAACGTTGTAGCGGTTCAGACTTTGAAACAGATGCAGCACGTCATCGTCAGAGATGTTTATTCGCTTGGGCGCGTTCAGCGGATTAGCATGGTAGAGTATAGACACCAGCGTCATCAGCCGGGTAAACACTTCCAAACGATTCTGGGCCGGATTCTCCGGGATGACGGCCATGATACGAGCCATTAATCCAATGACAGTTCTTCCGGCTCAGTCGCTTTGATTTTGGTGTTTTCTTCTTCGACCAGCCGGTTAATCTCTTTTATCACATCAAAAAACGTAACTAATTTATCGAGCGGAATCTTCTCCCGAATCAGGTTATTGAACTGAATGACGCCGTCGCGGGCGAGTTCGCGCTTGGCCCGGCCTTCGTCGGTGAGGTAGATACGTACAAACCGCTTGTCGTTGCCGTCCACTTCCCGCCGGATTAGCCGACGCTCTTCCAAACTCTTCAGCATTCTGACCAACGAACGCGGCTCCATGCCCAGCAGCGGTCCAATTTTGGTAGCGGGCGTGCCTTCTTCGAGGTCAATGTTCAACAACACGTAGCCAATCGCCATCGTAATGTCGAAGCGGGCCGCGTAGGCGTTGTACATGCGCGAAATGGCGTGCCAACCCCATTTTATATGGAAATCAATGGTTTTTTCTTTCTTCATGATGGGTGTCGCCCCGTCCCGGTTGGCCGTGTAAATCTACTATTTTTTTCGCTAATGGTATGCATGCATACTGTTTAAACCAGGATTTCCACGAGATCGAACGGAATACCAAGATTGACATGGTCGCTAAAAATCCGCTCGATCCTCTAAATCTTGCGAAAATCCTGGTTCGGATCATTCCGTCAATAACTTATCAATTAGTCGGTTAAACTCATCCACATACTGATCGTAGTACGCACCCGTGCCAGGACCAGAGAAACCCGTGTGAATATGGCGAACTTGTCCTTTCTTATCTATGAACAACGTCGTCGGAAAGGCAACAACGGCGTTTAGGTCGGGCAGGGCTTTGCCCGCCTGCGCCTTGTCGTTGGTGCCAGCCAAAACGACGGGGTAATCTATCTGGAAGCGTTGTTTCATCCGCTCGATTTTAGGTCCTGACTCGGTCATGTCCGCCGACCGCTCGAACGCCAGCCCAACGACCTCAACGCCCCGCTGCCGATTGCGTTTATACCACGGGCTGAGAAAGTTGGTTTCGTCCATGCAGTTGGGGCACCACGAACCCAAAATTTGAACGATCGTTACTTTGTTCTTAAATCGCGGATCGGCCAGCGAAACGGGCTTGCCGTTGGGTTCGGGAAACTGGAAGGTGAGCGTTTTAGCACCCGGCTTGAGGTACGTTAGCTTGGCCGGATCGGGCAGTTTAGCATTGGGGTCAAAGCGGGCCGCCCACGGCTCGTAACCCGCCACGCCCGACCAAAAACCACCCGTCAGCGTTTTGGTGGCCGGATTGTGTTTGGCTTTGAACAGAAACAAGTGCGAGCCGTCGAAGCACGACAAAAACAGACTATCGCCGACGACGTTGCCGTCTAAGTAGCGGTAATCGCCGGTCGGCGTCAGGAACGTACCGGTTACGCGGTTGCCCCGCTGCCCAAACACCCCAACGGCGTTGACGGTATCGACGCCACCAGCTTTGTTGCCAAAGTCGGTGGCCCACTTACCGGTGAGCGACGCGCCGGCGCTTTTATCATCGGCCACAAACCGGCGCGTATACCCTAACTGTGCGTCAAACGGCAGCGTCTGGTACTGCCCCACCGCCCGACGCCGACGCCGACGCCAGACGCCCCGGAGTCTATTACCTTCTATCTTTGCCTTTAATTCCGAATCGAACAAGGCCATTGGAATGCGTAGCGAATCGCCTTCCACGGTTGCGGGGTCCATCGGCAGCCGCTCGTCGCCGTTCAGAGCAAAAACGGTGTACGTCTTTTTGTCGGCGCTGGGCTGGATGTCCAGACCGAACGGTAATTCGCCACCGCGGGTTTTCAACACGGCCCGGTACTGACCCGTTTTTACCAAAGTTGGCGACGATTGGCCAGATCCGACCGTCGGTAGGACCAGCAGCGCGATGGCCACAAGGCGCAAAAAATTTTTCATAATTAAGTTATAAACACGATTGTAACGACCGCTCAACCCGGTTAGTTTCTGGATGACGCAATACCACGAACCCGTTCTACTGCAAGCCTGCATCGACGGCTTAAACCTGCAACCCGGCGGCACCTACGTCGACGTAACGTTCGGCGGGGGTGGCCACAGCCGCGAAATTCTGCGCCAGCTTGATGGCGGTCGGCTGGTCGGCTTCGACCAGGACGCCGACGCCCGCGCCAACGCCCAGGCCCTGAA
>CAXUEB010000026.1:25328-26867 GCA_964249775.1 uncultured Spirosoma sp. | reverse complement strand
GGCTAAAGGTCTAAAAAGAGCCCGGAGCGGCTGTTACGGCAATATTAAGGTTTGCGTCGCGCCTTTGCCCACCAACGGGTTGTCCTGCTGGATGCCAACCGCCGAGTAATCGGTGATGGTCGCGTATTCAATCACGCTCGTGTACCAAACAGGCGTGACACGCGGCTTTTTGAGTTCTTACAGCGCTTAGGCCGTAATGGTGTTGAACTTACCCGCGTCGTTTTCGTCGCCTTTTGGTTGCCGAACAAGCCCGTGAAAACCTGGTAAACAACTAATTTATCGGTTAATCCGTCTGGCGCTGGGCGCGTCGGCGGTTTCTACCAACGGGCTGTTAAATACGTCAATCAAAAATATAGGCCAGCGTTAAACCTTGGTCAGGTCAGTTAATCAAAGGTAGCAGTTTGGCTAAATCGTTTATGCGTATTTGCCGAGCGAAACACATGCTGGTAAAATTTTTTTGAAAACGTTGGTTACATTTTCCATTCAGCTTCGACACAGTTCAAACCTCACAAACTATGCAACTACCTCGGTTCGTTTTCGTGCCCGCTCTGCTTCTGCTGATTGTGGTCTTATTTAGCTGCGAAAAGGAAGTCAGCGACTCAGTTGGACCGGTAGACGATTTTAGTGGTTTGCGGGCCAGCGCTTCGGTCGCGTGCAACCGATTCAAATACGCCGATACGATTTTTTACCTTCGGGAACAGTCCACCGATTACGTCGTTTCGCCGACGACGGCTCAGTCGGGTACGTATGGTGCTTATCCGGGTGGCATGACCATTAACTCCTTAAACGGAAAAATTAACGTCACCAAAAGCGAAACGGGCCTGAAATACCGCGTTTGGTTTGTCAAATCCGGTACGACAGACACCTGCACCCGCTACGTAACGATCTCCGGCATCAATTACTCCAGCAAGGTGTACCGCTTAGGCCTGAACGACACGCTGGCAGCCCCATTCTACAACGCCGTGCGCGCCTTAGGATCACCGTGTAGCGACGGTGATGACGACGACGATGATGATGATGATGACGACGACGATGATGATGACGACTGCGAGTATGATGATGACCGCGACGACGACGACGGCGATGGCTTAGGTGATGAACCGCCGAGTGGGCATCAAGTTACGGCTCAGGGTATTAACATCGACAAACTGCTTGGTAACATCAACCTCAAAAAAACCGTGGCTGATGGGGCATTCGGGGCGACGCCCGTTAATGGTGCGACCAAAAGCCTGCGCATTTATTACCGACTCAACGATGCCAGTCACAAGGCCCTTAATTACATCGACGTTACCTTGCATTATTATAAAAATATGAGCAGCATTCCGGCGTCCTTACTCAGCCAAGTTAGTGATAAGCAGGGTGCTACGCTTCGGCGAGCCGCGCCGACCGCACCCGCCAAGCCGACCCTGGACATTAGGCGGCCTCGTCCACCTGACATCATCGTCAGCATCGAATAAGTTAACGTCATTCGGGCCGACAGCAGATTCTGTGCGTTTAGATTGGTTGATGCACCCATTTCAATTTGATTCCACCATTCAC
>CAXUEB010000026.1:7647-25318 GCA_964249775.1 uncultured Spirosoma sp. | reverse complement strand
GAATCTGCTGTTGGCCCCCCCATTTGCCTAAAATGTCTGGGCATTAAGTTTCGTAGCTTTGTCAGTTTCCCTACTTTTGGGTGAGTGACAAAGCTACGAGTATGTTACGGGCTGTGCTGTTGAGTGGAATTTGCGCGCTAAGCGTTGCCTTGTGGGCGCAGGTGGGCGGTTCCGAAGAGGTTGGTCGGGCAGCGTACCTGCGGGCCAAACGCTATTTTCAGTATCCCCAACAGACCGACCAAACGGACAGTCTGGCGCTTACCTTTTACACGCAGGCGGCTCGGCTGCTCAAACCCAATCGGGCAACGGCTCCCCTGCGGTTTGATTCGTTCGAGAAGATTGGCATTCTCAACCAAACGTTTGGCAATCAAACGGCCGCGCTGGACAACTACGACAAAGCCATTGCGACCAACCGTCGGTTTGGCTTATCGGATTCGCTGCTGTTTATTCCGTACCTCTACAGCGGTTCTGCCCACTATTTTCTGCATTCGTTTGATTCCTCGTCGCATTACTTCGAGCAGGCCGAAAAAATCTACGCCCGCTACCCCGGCGTAGCCGAAGCGCAGCGGCTCTTCAATTCGTTGGGTGCGCTGTATTTTGAAGTGGGCAACTACCGGCAAAGCATTAATTATTTCCAGAAAGCCCTGCAACTCTACCAGCGCAATCCGAAACAGGACAGCGCCGTCGTTTTTATCTACAAAAGCAACATTGCCTCGTCGCTGCGGCACTTGGAGCAGTATGATTCGGCCGCGGTTATCTACCGAAGTCTGATTCCGTTTGCGCACGAGAATGATCTGTTGTACATCAATTTAGGTAGGACCTACCTCGACAAACGTGAGCCGGCACGGGCGTTGCTGTATTTGGCCAAAGCGGATGCAAACGGCGCGTCCAAGGTCCTGCTGGAAAACGTCATTGGAACGGCGTATTTGCAACTCGGCCAATACGCGAACGCCGAGACTCACCTGCGTCGGTCGTTGGCCGCCCACGGGTCAGTAACCGCCCGCCGAACGAAAAACGACCGCGTTGGCCTAACGTATAAGTTACTCGGCGACCTGGCCCGGCAGCGGGGACAACTCGGCCAAGCGCTGACCTTCTACCAACGGTCGATTATTGAATTGGATTATAATTTTGGGACTACCGACGTTCGGAAAAATCCTGCCAATTTTACCCAGAATTTTGGCGGCTACCTGCTCTTTGACTGTTTAGCGGCCAAGGCCGACTGTTGGCTGGCGCTTTACCACCGGCAACCGGATAAACAACGCCAAGGTGCCGTTCTCGACACCTACCGATCGGCGCTGCGGCTGGCCGAACACATCGAGAAATCGTTCGACAACGAAGAAGCCCGATTGTTTGTCGTGCAGAAAGTGTATCCGGTATCCCAGCAAGCCGTCAACTTCCTGGTAAACACGTACGAGGCAACCCGGAACGAAGCGTTTTTGACGGAAGCGTTCCAGTGGAGCGAGAAAAGCAAGGCGGCCGTGCTGGCCATTACGCTTAAAGAAAACCGGGTAAAAACAATTTCGGGCATTCCCGACTCGCTACTTTCGCGGGAACGCGATCTGCGGTATAACCTGTCGCGGTTGCTGCTCCGGTCCCAAAGCGCCGTCAGTGTTGACGAAACCGAACGGCTTTCGGAGCAGATCCGCGACACGGAAGTAAACTTGTCGCGGTTGATCGACAACCTTCACGACTACCCCAATTATTACCGCCAGAAGTTTAGCTTCGACAGCCTCAACGTCGGTCAGTTGCGCCGGAACCTGCTCGGCTCGCGAACGGCCCTCCTATCGTACTTCGCCACGCCCGACGCGGTTTTCGGCTTTGTTGTTACGCAGGAACAGATTCGTCAGTTTCGATTCAGTAAAGACCAGGCGTATGAACATCAGTTGAGTCGGCTACTGACGAGTTTACAAACCATCGTGCCGGGGCGGCCTTTCGCGGGAAACGACGACGCCCAACGTTTGTACGACCGCTTGATTGGTCCGGCCCGGCCTTACCTGTCCGGGATTCGTTCGCTCATCATCGTTCCGCACGATGAGCTGAGGCTGCTACCCTTTGAAGTCTTGCAGCATCCGAACCGGCAGTACCTGCTCGAATCGTACGACATTACGTACCAATACTCGGCCACGTTTCTGCAAAATCATCCGACCGGGTCAATGCAGGTAAACAACGCCCTGGCGGTGGCTCCCTTCGACGGAATTAATCCGGGGGACGGCTACGTCCAGCTAACGGCTTCCCGCCAGGAAATAGAATCGCTGAAGGGTACGAAGTTGCTGGGAGCGGCAGCAACGAAAGCCCATTTCCTGGCCCAGGCCAACGAGTATTCAATCATTCACTTAGCCACGCACGCCGTCGTGAACAACGCCGATCCTCAGCGCTCATACGTGGCGTTTCATCCGGCCGCGGGTCCGAGTCATCGCCTGTACGCCCACGAGTTGACCTACGGCCTACTGCCCCGCGCGCAGTTGGTTTTCTTGAGCGCTTGCGAGACGGCGAGCGGCAAGCTGATTCGGGGCGAGGGCATCATGAGCCTGTCGCGGGCGTTTTCGTTCGCGGGTTGCCCCAACCTGGTTACGTCGCTTTGGAAAGCCGAAGACAACGCGACCGCTTACATCAGTACCCGCTTCTACAGACACCTGCGCGCGGGGCATTCCTTTGCCAAAGCCTTGCAACGGGCTAAGCTCGACCTGCTGCACAACCCGCAGTACGCCCAGTTTCATTCGCCCCAGTACTGGTCGCACCTTGTTTTCATTGGTACGCCCGGCCGCAGCGAACCGTCCTGGCTAACGTACCTGTTTGGGGGGGTGCTCACGGCGGGTTTGATTGGCTTAGCTTGGTGGTACACCACCCACCGAAAAACAACGCGGCCGGCCGGGGCAGCGCTTGGCTGACGGGTTGAATTGTCCGCGGATAAACCCAACAGAAAAGCCGTTCCCAAGCTGGGAACGGCTTAATTCACACCCTCACCTAACTACAAACTATCTGTTCGTCTACCGTTCGGAATAGCGTTTAACGGAACGATAGGAACCTTACTTTCCACAAATCAATGCTTGATACGTTGTCGTGAAACATGTGCCGCGGGTCGTCGTAGATGCGCTTAAATCCCGCGTAAGCCTGTCTGAACGTACCGATTCTTAAGTGGGCCAGTGCCTCGTAGTAATCGGTCTCTTGTTCAAAAAAAGGCACAGCGCTCTTCTGGTTTGTTGCCCGCAACGTTCGGAACTGTCCCAGGGCTGCGTCATACTGCCTAAGTTGCAGGTAGGCCATTGCCGTCAGGAAGTACGACTGAGGTTGCCGCTGTTGCGGAGACATCACCGCCATGCGCTCCACGACGGTCTGGTAATCACCGGCCCGGTAAAGCGAGTCCAGCACCGACTGCCCCGTGCTCATGTCGCGGGGGGTTGGTAAATGATACGCCACAAAATTTTCGTCGTAAACCGTTTGCCCACCCAGCGTGGCGAGTTGGTAACCGCCGTAGCCAACAACGCCGAGCAGCACCGTAGCGGCAATTCGTAGCACCCAACCAAACGGCTGGTTCGCGCGGGCCGGGCGGTTGGATAGCGGCAATACGGGTGCGCCCGCGTCGGCGGGCTGGTCGGCCGGGGCCGATTGCCGGTAATCGGTTATGAATTCTTGATGAACCCGCTGAACTTCGGCCCGGATGGCCTGGGTGCGGATGCTCCGGCGGGCCAGATCAACACTGGCCAGAACGGCCCGCAACTCCGAATCGTGTTGCAGGTCACGTTCTAAGGCGGCAACCTCGTCGGCCGAAAGCTGGTTGCCCAAATACTGATCAATTCGTTCAATGCGTGTCATATCATCGGGTGCGCTGAAGGGCAGTTCTCACATTCTCGAAGATGCTGGGCGTCCGTCGAATCAATTCGGCGATTTCTTTTAAACACTTGTATTTTCGATTGCGAAGTACCTGCTCGTTTTCGTAGTTGGTCTGCTTCAGAATTTCCTTCATGGGCAGATCGTCGTAGTAAAACAAGGTTAGGATTTTTCGGCACGTTTCGCCCATTCGCCCAAACAGTTCGGCAACCGTCTGCTGCGCTTCGCTGTAGGTAACGTATTCCGATACGTCGTCGGTTAGCTGACCACGTTCCATCTCGAATAACTCATTGCGCTTGGCGGTACTACCCCGTTTCCGCAGTTCAGTAATCCAAAGATTACGAGCCAGCGTGTGCAAAAATGATTTTATACTTGCTTCACCGCGGTATTTGCCTTGTTTAACCAAATCAACAAACGCCACAAGCACGTCCTGAATCACATCTTCGGCGTCCATTTCGCTGCCGCTGTTGGCCAGTACGTACCGTTCCAGCAAGCGGTAATACGTTTTGTACAGGTAGGTGATTGCGCCGTTCACGTCCGCCTGGTTTGCAATGGCCGCGATCAGTTCATCATCCGTGTAACTTTTGGTCGTTAGCATACATTCGGTTAACTAATAGTCAAAGCGAAGCGGATTTTGTAATCGTACTTACGCGGAAAGATTTAGGTAGTTTGTGGAATTCCTTTCGTTGACGGCTCTTTGATTAAAGAAACGTCAGCAAGTTGCCCTCGTGAACGGCAGAATCAAGACAAACAAGGGCAACCGGTCTGTACACAAACAGACAAACAACCGTAACGCTCGTAGCTGATCACCTACGGAACGGGCCTTGACAATCGGTTAAACGAACGCACAGGCGGATGTTCTGGCTCAAACCAAGGCGTTGTAATGCGATCAGGAAGGTAAGTTTCCACTTCAGCCAACGTCGGTGCCAGCCCGTCGCCCGTTGGCGTTGTGGCCCATAGTCGGTCAAGACTTGTTTTTGGATTCGGCGGTAGACAGGCCCGCGCGAATACCGCATCAATCGGCCGTTCCCAACACGAACCGGGCTTGTGGGGTTGGCGACGAGTGCGGTTTTCATGTTTAGTCAAGGTTTACAAGTACCCGTTCGTCACTTCCGCACAATCGTCGTCGCAGCCGCTTGTGCGCTGGCCAGAATCGTCAGGTCGGCGATGGTCACGTGGGCGGGAGCCGTGACGGCGTACACAATCGTGTCGGCAATGTCGCCGGCCGTGAGCGGCTCGAAGCCTTCGTACACTTTGGCCGCCCGCTCGGCGTCGCCCCCGAAACGCACCACCGAAAACTCGGTTTCGACCGCGCCCGGCGCAATGTTCGTGACCTTGATGCCATGCCCAGTCAGGTCTAAACGCATTCCCATACTCAGGGCTTCGACGGCGGCTTTGCTGGCGCAATACACCGCCCCGTTGGCGTACGTTTGCTTGCCCGCAATCGAACTGAGGTTGACGATGTGCCCCGTCCGACGCTCGACCATACCGGGAATGACGGCTTTCGAGACGTACAGCAACCCTTGCACGTTACCGTCGATCATCTGATCCCAATCGGCCGGATCGCCGTCTTGAATCGGACTCAGGCCGTAGGCATTGCCGGCGTTATTGACCAGGATGTCGATGGCTTGCCAGTCGGCGGGTAACGAACCGATGGCGGCCTCGACGGCGACCCGGTCGCGCACGTCGAAGGCCAAGGTAGTCACGGGTGTTTGATCACCCAATTGCCCGATCAACTCGGTTAGCCGCTCTTCCCGGCGGCCACAAAGAATCAGGCGATAACCCAGTTTAGCGAAGGCTTCGGCGGTTGCGCGGCCAATGCCGGAAGTAGCCCCCGTGATTAAAGCAAGGCGATTCATAAGCAGGTAAACAAGCGAACTGATTCGACAAAGGTAAACCGTATTTATCGTCTGCCATAACAACCGTGTAAGCTCATTTTAAGCTAACTATCTATTAATCAACCTTAATTTGTTTCCACGGTTAACAAATTCTGCGAACCATACACTACGCTATAGCGGAGTAGGGCCGTTACCTCAATATTTGAACATAAACGGTTCTTCATGCTGAATTGGACTAACTATTCTTTGAGCAGCCGGTTAGGAAGCTACTCCGGGCTGAACACCACTCGTCGGAGCGACTTACTCGATGGAATCAAGAATGGCCCTGATTAGTGAACATGCTTCACCGCTGGCTTTAGTTGGCGGAGTTGATTCGGGCGGGCAGAACATCGCCGTAGCCGAGTTAGCTCAGCACTTAGCCAAGTTAGGGTACGGCGTTGACGTATTTACCCTCTGGGACTATCGCGAACAGCCCGAAACGGTGTCCTGTAAACCAGGCGTCCGGATTGTTCTTGTGCTGGCGGGCCCCAAAGCGTTCGTGGCCAAAGAAGCCTTGCTGGACTACATGGACGAGTTTACCCAAAACACCGTCCAGTTCATCAAGCGCGAAGGCAACCCGTACCGACTGGTGCACGCCCATTTCTTTATGTCGGGGCTGGTGGCGGCCAATCTCAAGCAGGCGTTGCGCATTCCGTTCGTCATTACGTTTCACGCCTTGGGCGAAGTACGCAAGCAGCTTCAAGGTAGTTGCGACGCGTTTCCGGCCGAACGCTGCGCCATCGAACAGCGCGTTATCCGCGAGGCCGACGCCGTAGTGGCCCTTTGCCCCCAGGATCAGGCTGATTTAGTAAACCTGTACGCTGCCGACCCGGCCAAACTGTTCACGATTGCCAACGGCTACAACCCGGCCGAATTTTACCCGGTCGATAAGGCGCTGGCCCGCATCATGCTGGGCCTTGACCCCGCCGAACCGGTCATTCTGCAACTGGGCCGGATGGTGCCGCGTAAAGGCGTCGACAACGTCGTGCGCGCCTTGGGGCAACTGCGCCGAACCTACGGCACGGTGGCCCGGCTGCTAATCGTCGGGGGCGAGTCGGACCAGCCCGATCTGCTGCTGACCCCCGAACTTGGCCGTCTGACGAAGCTGGCTGCGGACGAAGGCGTGGCGGAGTGGGTTACCTTCACCGGTCGGCGGCAGCGCGAAACCCTGCGGTACTATTACAGCGCGGCCGACGTATTCGTGACGACACCCTGGTACGAACCCTTCGGCATTACGCCCCTCGAAGCGATGGCCTGCGGCACGCCCGTGGTTGGCTCGGCGGTTGGGGGCATCAAGCAAACCGTGCTCGACGGTGAAACGGGCTTTCTGGTGCCGCCCAACGACCCACCCGCGCTGGCGGCTAAACTGGCGGCCCTGCTGTACAGCAAAAAACTCCGCACCGTCATGGGCGAAGAAGCCGTTCGGCACGTGCGCGACAACTACACGTGGTTAGAAATTGCGCAGCAAACGGCGAACCTGTACGAAACCATCTGGTCGGGGCAGTTAACGCCCGCCAAATTGCAACGCCGGACCATCGCCCAGTCGGCCGCGCAGCGCGACACATCGGGTTTGCTCTTACCCAAAAATTAAGGCATGCATCCCGCAGTTTTTTTAGATAAAGACGGTACGCTCATTCCCGACATTCCGTACAACGTCGATCCGGCTCAGATTACACTGTACCCCGAAACGGGCGCAGCCCTGCAACGCCTGAAGCAGGCTGGTTACCGACTGATTATTGTCTCGAACCAATCGGGTGTCGCGCGGGGCTACTTTGCGGAAGACGCCTTAACGGCCGTTTTTGACCGGATTAATGAGTTGCTGGTGCCGTTTGACGTGCGCATCGACGGGTTTAACTACTGCGCCAACCACCCCAAAGGTACCGTCGAACGCTACGCCATCGACTGCGACCGGCGCAAACCCAAGCCGGGTATGCTGCTTGAATCGGCCCTCGAACACCAGATTGATTTATCGGCGTCGTGGATGGTTGGCGATATTCTCAACGACGTCGAAGCGGGCAACCGGGCCGGCTGCCGCACAATTCTGGTGGATCGGGGTAATGAAACCGAATGGCAGGACGGGCCGTTTCGCACCCCAACGGCGGTGGTAGGCAACCTGACCGAAGCGGTGACGGTTGTTACGGCTGCTGCACGGGTATCGATAACCCCAGCTTAAAACCGGCAAGTCGTAAAACTTTATGAACGATACGTACTGGAACGATGGTTTACGAATTTTGTGCGTCCGGCTGGACAACTTCGGCGACGTGTTGATGACGACGCCGGCCCTGCGCGCTCTGAAGCAAACCTGGGCCAACAGCCGCCTGACCCTGCTGACCTCGTCGGCGGGTGCGGCCGTGATTCCGCTGATCCCGGAGGTCGATGACGTGATTTCCTTTGACGTGCCGTGGGTTAGTTCGGACAAGGCGCAGAATCCAGCCGCCGTTCTTCAGATGGCCGAAACGCTTCGGCAGCGGGCCTTCGACGCGGCCATTGTCTTTACCGTGCAAAGTCAGAACCCGTTGCCGGCGGCCATGCTGTGCTACTTAGCCGGCATTCCGCGCGTGCTGGGTTACTGCCGCGAAAACCCGTACCACCTGCTGACCGACTGGGTGCCCGACGCCGAAGTATTGGTCGCCACGCGCCACGAAGTCGACCGGCAGTTGGCCTTAGTGGCTACGGTGGGATGCCAAACCGACGATTCCCGGCTCAGCGTGCGCCTGCCCGACGGCGCGCGCGACTGGGTCCGGCAACGGCTGCGGCAGGCGGGCGTCAATCCGGCGCGGCCGTGGCTGGTGCTGCATCCGGGCGTTAGCGAAGAAAAGCGACGCTACCCGGCCGATTGTTTCGTGAAAGCGGCCCACCGCCTGACCGACGTGCACGATTACCAGATCGTCCTGACGGGCAGCGCGTCGGAGTGGGCTTACGTCGATACGATTCGCCAGCAAATTGGGCCGGACACCTTTAACTTGGCCGGAACCATGAACCTGCCGGCGCTGGCTGGCTTGTTGGCCGAAGCGCCGGTGCTGATTGCCAACAACACAGGACCGGTGCACCTATCGGCGGCCGTTGGTACGCCGGTGGTGGTTACCTACGCCAAAACCAATCCGCAGCATACGCCCTGGCGGGTGCCGAGCCGGGTGTTGTATTTCGACGTACCGCCCGCGCTTCGTTCGCGCAACGTACTGCTGCAACAATTTCCCGAACCCGCCGAACCAACGGCCTCGCCCGACGCGATCGTGCAGGCGGTAAACGAGCTGGCCAATGTCGCCTTGGTAACCCGGTGACGCCTTGAAAACAATTCTCTAAACACACGCAACGCATGATAACCCTCGGAATTAACGCAGCTTTCCACGACCCGGCCGCGGCCATCGTCAACGACGGCGTGGTGCTGGCAGCCGCCGAAGAAGAACGCTTCACGCACGTCAAACACGGCAAGCGACCCGTGCCGTTCTCAACCTGGGAACTGCCTTACAACGCCATTGATTTTTGCCTGAAAACGGCGGGCATTACGCTCGCCGACGTGGACCACATTGCCTACTCCTTCGATCCGCAGCCGCTCTTGGGCGAACGAAAGGACGCCCTGACGGTTGAGATTCCCCTACGGCCCGCGGGCGTTCGGGCGGGCGTACCCGGTTTTGAAAACCCATACGAAGGCTTGTTTTTATCGGCCATCCTGAACGCACCGGGCCATTTAGTCGACGGCGTTCCGTTGCACCTCTCCAAGCGTTTCGGCGGCACGACCGTCGACGCGGTGATACAGAAGTGGCACTTTGTTAATCACCACCTCGCCCACGCGGGCAGTGCGTTTTTGCCCAGTCCCTACACCGACGCGGCCGTGCTGGTGCTGGACGGTCGGGGCGAACAGGTATCGACGAGCTACTGGTACGGTACGGGCAACCGGATGGAACTGCTCGGCGAGGTAGCCCTGCCGCACTCGCTGGGACTCATGTACGAGCAGATGACGACGTACCTCGGCTTTCTGCACTCGTCCGACGAGTACAAAGTCATGGCGCTGGCGTCGTTCGGCAAACCCAAGTACGTCGATTACTTCCGCAGTTTGATTCAGCTTGGGAAGGACGGACAATACACGATTGCTCCGCTTCGGCTGGCCGACCAGTTTGGCCCGGCCCGCACCAAAGGTGGGCCGCTCGAAGCCTTGCACTTCGACATTGCGCACTCGGTACAAACCGTACTCGAAGAAACCGTTCTGCAACTATTGAACGACCTGCACAAGCGAACGGGTGCGAAAAACCTGTGCATGGCCGGGGGCGTGGCGCTCAACTGCGTCATGAACGCCCGCCTGCGCGACCGCGGACCGTTCGAAAACATCTGGGTACAACCAGCCGCGGGCGATTCGGGCACGGCCCTCGGCGCGGCCATGTGGATTGACGCCCAGCATCGTCAGGGCGACACGCTGGGGCGCGATGAGCGGGCTTACGAGATGGAACACGCTTACCTCGGCCCGGCGTATTCCGACGCCGACATCGAGCGGTTCCTGCAATGGTCGAAGCTGCCTTACCGCAAACTCGACAACGTCGCCGAGGAAGTAGCCGAGTATTTGGCCGAAGGGCACATCATCGGCTGGATGCAGCAGGGCATGGAGTTTGGTCCGCGGGCGCTGGGTGCGCGCTCGATTCTGGCCCCGCCGTTTCCGGCCGAGATGCAGGGCAAGCTGAACGATCTTAAAGACCGGGAAGATTTCCGGCCCGTTGCGCCGGTTGTGATGGAAGAATACGCGGCTGATTACTTCATCAACGCCCGCAAATCGCCGTTTATGCTGTTCGTCAACGACGTAAAGGACGAGAAGAAACACGAAATTCCGGCCGTCACGCATACCGACGGTACGGCCCGAATTCAGACCGTCAACGCAGCACAGAACGCGCCGTACTACAACCTGCTGAAGGCGTTTCACAAACTGACGGGCGTACCGATTCTGGTTAATACGTCGTTTAACACCCAGGGCGAACCGGTCGTTTGTTCCCCGCGCGACGCCGTCGAATCGTTCTGGACTTCGCCCTTAGATGCCTTAATTATTGGCTCGTTTATGCTGGAGAAAACCGGCGTTGCTTGGTCGCGCAGCAGCGAAGCCGAATCAAAGGAGTTTCAGCCCTTGTTTGGGTAGAATTTTGCTGTGGCATGTACCTTAACCGCCTGCACACCCGATGATACCCGAATTTACGGTCGTGATACCGACGTATGAGCGGCCAGCTTTGCTGCTCAACTGTCTCGACGCACTCGGTAAACAGCGATTGCCCCGCGACCAGTACGAAATCATCGTCGTGGATGACGGCAATTCACCCGAGACCGAGGCCGCCGTTACCGAGTTCACCCGGCAGGTTACGCGGGTGGGTGGGCCGCTCGAAATTCGTTACCTCGGTCAGCCCCAACGACGCGGCCCCGCAGCCGCCCGCAACCGAGGCTGGCGAGCCGCCCGTGGGCGCGTGATTGCATTTACCGACGACGATTGCCTGCCCCAGCCCGAGTGGTTATCGGCCGCCCTAACAACCTTTCAACGCGGGGCGCAGGTCGTGACGGGCCAACTGCGAATGCCCCTACCAGACAACCCAACGGCGCACGATCGCACAACGGCCTTTCTGGAAACGGCCGAGTTCATTACGGCCAACTGCTTTTGTCGAAAGTCGGCGCTGGAGCGGGTAGGCGGCTTTGAAGAAGCGTTCGACATTGCCTGGCGGGAAGACAGCGATTTGCAGTTCAAACTGATTCGGGCCGGTATTCCCATCGGGCGCTGCCCCGAAGCGGTGATCGTGCACCCGATGCGCGAAGCGCCGTGGTACGCCCCTCTGCGCGACGAACGGAAAAACAGCTACGACGCCCTGCTCTATAAACGTCACCCCGACCTGTTCCGCGAGCGCATTCCGACCTACCGAGGGTTAGTATTGCAGTATTACGCGTCGGTGCTGGGTCTGGGCACGGGCGTTGTGGGCTTGCTGGCGGGGAAACCGGCGGTGGCGGTGGCTGGCTTCGGCACTTGGGCCGTGCTTTCGGGCGATCTGGTCCTGCGTCACCTACCCGACGAGCGCGTCACCTGGACCGGCACTAAACACGCCGTTGCGACGGGCTTGGCCACACCGTTTTTGTCCGTGTACTGGCGGCTCTACGGCGCGTTCAAGCACAAAGTGTTGTACTGGTAATTTTACGTAGCTCTGGCACCGCGACGTTGACCCATCCCAATGATCCTCACCGACCTGTTCCCCCAACCGCCCCGACGCATTGCGGTGTTTCGGGCCATCAAGCTCGGCGATTTGCTGTGCGCGGTACCCGCGTTTCGGGCGTTGCGCCGGGCCTATCCCGACGCGCACATCGCCCTCATTAGTTTGCCGTGGGCGGCCGAGTTTGTGACGCGCTTTTCGGCGTATTTTGATGAGTTCATCCAGTTTCCGGGTTGGCCCGGCCTGCCTGAGCAACCCCTGAACGTGGCCCACTCGGTGGCCTTCCTGCAACAGATGCAGACCCGGCAGTGGGACCTGGTTTTTCAGATGCAGGGCAACGGGACACTCGTTAACGCCATGCTGACGCTGTTCGGGGCGAAGGCCGTGGTGGGGTATCATCCAACGCAACACCCCGAACAGCACGTTCCCAACCCGGAATTTTTTATGCCTTACCCCGAATCCGAACACGAAGTCAAGCGGTGGGTTCAGTTGATGGCGTTCGCGGGTATTTCAACGGCGGGTTACGACCTGGAGTTTTTCCTTACGGACGACGACCGCATGAAAGCCCGGCAGGTTCTCGGCCAGCACCTTACGGATTCAGATAAATACGTTGTCCTGCACGCGGGGGGCATTTCGGGCCGGCGCTGGCCGGAAGGTCGCTTTGCAGAAGTTGGTAACGCCTTGACTGAACGGGGCTTTACGGTTGTGCTGACCGGTACGGCCGCCGAAACGTCGATCATCGAAGCCGTTCAGGTCAGGATGCAACACCCAACCGTTAGCTTGGCCGGCCAAACCGATTTGGGCACGTTGGCGGCCGTGCTCGCCGGTGCGGCTGTATTAGTCAGCAACGACACCGGCGTATCGCATCTGGCCGCGGCCTGTCACGTCCCGAGCGTGGTCATCTTCACCTCTGCCGATCCCGCTGAGTGGGCACCGCTCGACCGGACGCGGCACCGGGTAGTGCTGGAATGGGAGGCTACTACCGAACGGGTCATGGCTGACGTTGGCCAGTTACTGACGGATACGTCCTTATTTTCAGCTTAGTCGGCATGGGGCAAGGAACCATTCAGGATTAGATTGTATTTTTGGGGGACATAGGCTGTTTTATTCAACGGCTCTCTCATCAGGGATGAATCATCTTCAGCAATCGTTTCGCGTTCAGTTTACCTACAATGTCTTTTTCACGGAACGGCTCTTTGACCTGACCAATCCGCTTCTTTCCGATTTCTTTGCCCAACAGACCGTCAACGACACACGCCGAAAACTTCTTTTTGTGCTGGACTCGGGCGTCGTTGAGGTACATCCCGACTTACCAACGAACTTAAAAACGTACTTCGCCGAGCAGTCGGCCGTGGACCTGGTGCCCGAATTGCTCTTAATTCCGGGTGGCGAAGGAGCCAAGAATGATCCGGCTCTGGTCGAGAAAATTGTGGACGCCGTGGATCGCTACGGTATCGACCGGCATTCGTACGTGGTGGCCGTAGGCGGTGGTTCGGTATTGGATTTGGTTGGCTACGCGGCTGCCATTTCGCACCGGGGCATCCGGCACGTGCGCATTCCGACGACCGTCCTGTCGCAGAACGATTCGGGCGTGGGCGTCAAGAACGGCGTGAATTACCGGGGTAAGAAGAATTTTCTGGGTACGTTCGCGCCCCCGGTGGCGGTTTTCAACGACAGCACGTTTCTGACCTCGCTCGACGACCGTGATTGGCGGGCGGGCATTTCGGAAGCTGTAAAAGTAGCGCTCATCAAAGATGGGCCGTTTTTTGATTGGCTCGAAACCAACGCCGAAGCCTTGGCCGCCCGCGACCTGACCGCCATGGAGTACCTCGTGCACCGTTGCGCCGAGTTGCACCTTGGGCACATTGCCGGTGGCGATCCGTTCGAGATGGGATCGTCGCGACCGTTGGATTTCGGCCATTGGAGCGCCCATAAACTCGAACAATTGACTGATTTTAAACTGCGACACGGCGAAGCGGTTGCCGTTGGCATTGCCCTCGATACGGTGTATTCCAACCAACTTGGCTGGCTGACCGACGCCGATACGAACCGCGTCCTGCGGACGCTGCGGACGCTTGGTTTCGCACTTCATCACCCGATGCTCGACGCCAACGGTAGCGCGGGCATCTTAAAAGGCTTAACGGAGTTTCGCGAACACCTCGGTGGCCAACTGACCATCATGCTTCTGCAAGGCATTGGCCGGGGCGTGGAAGTGCATGAAATAGACGCCGACGGCGTTCGGCAGGCTATTGCTACGCTCAAAGAATTGAATTCTGCGGGACGACAAACCTACAAGGTTTTGGAAACCGCTCCGCTTCGGCCGGGGCCGCCCGTGCGGTCCGACGGCGGCCCGGCTTATAGGTTGTAACGGAATCGTATGAAAACACCCCTCGGTCACCTCGGCTATTGTACGAACATTCACTCCGGCGAACGCTGGGCTGACCACTTTGCGGCTTTGCAGCAAGCGGTGCCCGAACTGAAGCAGCGCCTATCGCCCGGTGCGCCGTTCGGCTTGGGACTGCGCCTGGCGAATCAGGCGAGTGAGGAGTTGGAGCAACCCGAAAACTTGGTGGCGTTTCAGCATTGGCTGGCGGAAACCGGCTGTTACGTCTTTACCATGAACGGCTTTCCGTTCGGCGGCTTTCACCAAACAATCGTCAAAGATCAGGTGCACGCGCCCGACTGGACGACCGAAGCGCGGGTTGAGTACACCAAACGGCTGTTCCGCATTCTGTCGGTCCTCTTGCCGGTTGATGAATTGGGCAACGCCATTCCCGGCGGGGTTTCGACCTCACCCCTTTCCTACCGCCACTGGTTTGAGTGGGAGCAACCAGCCGCCCGCGACTACATCTTCTCGCAGACGACCCAGAACGTCCTCGAAGTCGTAAGTGAACTGATCCGGCTGCGTCGGCAAACCGACCGGCTCATGCACCTCGATTTGGAACCTGAACCCGACGGTATCATTGAAACCGCCGACGAGTTCATTGCCTGGTTCACGGATTACCTGATTCCGATGGGGCTGGAGCAACTTGGCGAAGCGTTTGACTTAACCGACGAAGAAGCCGAAGCCGCCATCTGCGAACACGTTCGGCTGTGCTACGACGTGTGCCACTTCGCGGTGGGTTACGAACGCCCGGCCGACGTGCTGGAGAAGCTAAAAAACTACGACCTGCGGGTCGGTAAAATTCAGATCAGCGCGGCCCTGAAAGCCGAGTTCCCCGCCGACCCAGAAGGGCGTGCAGCCGTGCGACAGGCCTTTGAACGCTTTAACGAGCCGACGTATCTGCACCAAGTCGTTGCGCGCACCCTGTCGGGCGAATTGCTACGTTTCCCGGATTTGCCCGACGCGCTGGCCGCCTTTGACGAGACTCACGCCGAGTGGCGGGCGCATTTTCACGTCCCTATTTTTGTGGAAGACTATGGCGTGTTGCAATCCACGCAGGACGACATTCAAGCGGTACTGAGCCTGCTGGCAGATTGGCCCTTCACGAATCAACTTGAAGTTGAGACGTACACCTGGGATGTACTGCCGGCCGATCTGAAACTGGGCGTAGTCGATTCGATTGAGCGGGAAGTCAATTGGGTTCAACAATTTTCTTAACCGCCGAGGGGCAGAGATCACGCAAGGGACGCAATGAACTCGCCAGCCTCTGCGTAATCTTTGCCTCTCGGCGGTCACAACTCAACTATGCAAAAGACCGTAGTCCTCAACGTAGTCGGCCTGTCGTATTCGTTGATGGGCGAACACACGCCGTTCTTGACACAGTGGATGGCCAACAAACACCCGGCCACCATCGACCCGATGCTGCCGGCCGTGACGACCTCGGTGCAGTCGACCTACGTAACGGGTAAGTGGCCGAGCGAAACCGGTATCGTTGGCAACGGCTGGTACGACCGCACCGATTCGGAGGTTAAGTTTTGGAAGCAGTCTAACAAGCTCGTCGCGGGCGAGAAAATTTGGGAGCGGGCTCGGCGTGAATTCGCCGGGAAGGTCGACCCGAATTTTACGGTTTCCAGTATGTTCTGGTGGTACAATATGTATTCCACCGCCGACTTTTCGGCCACGCCCCGGCCGCAGTATCCGTCCGACGGCCGGAAGTTTCCCGACTGCTACACCTACCCCGGCGACCTGCGCGACAAACTCCAACGCGAATTGGGAACGTTTCCCCTGTTTCAGTTTTGGGGACCGTCGACGACCATTAACAGTACACGCTGGATCGCCGACGCGTCGATGCTGGTAGACGGCTGGCATAATCCAACGCTCACGCTGGTCTACCTGCCGCACTTAGATTACGGTCTACAGAAGTCCGGGCAGGATTTTTCCAAAATCAGCACCGACCTGCGCGAAATTGACGATGTGTGCCGCGATTTGATTACGTTTTACGAGAAGCGGGGAGCCGAAGTGATTGTCTTGTCGGAATATGGGATTACGAACGTCAGCCGGCCGATTCACATCAATCGAATCCTGCGCGAAGCCGGTTTAATTCGCTACCGCGAAGAGCGTGGTCTGGAACTCTTCGACGCCGGGGCCTCGCCCGCGTTCGCCACGCCCGACCACCAGATTGCCCACGTCTACATTAACGACCCATCCGTGTTTGGCAAGGTTCGGACATTGCTCGAAAAAACGCCGGGTATTGAATTGGTTCTCGACAAAGAAGCACAAAAAGCCTATCACATCAACCACGAACGCGCCGGCGATTTGGTCGTGATGGCCGACGCCGACAGTTGGTTTACGTACTATTACTGGCTCGACGACGTCCGTGCCCCGGATTTCGCCCGGTTGGTCGCCATCCACCAAAAACCCGGTTACGACCCCGTTGAGCTGTTTATGGACCAAACAAATCCGTTTATCAAAGCCAAAGCGGGCTATAAACTGGCCCGCAAACTGCTCGGCTTCCGCTACCTGATGAACGTAATTTCGCTCGACGCCACCCTCGTGAAAGGTTCCCACGGTCGCGTCGGCACCGCCCGCGAGCACCACCCGGTCTTTATCAGCAGCCGCAACGGAAGTGCTACACCGTCTATGCCAGCAACGGCGGTTTATGATCGAATCTGGGAAACGCTTTCGGCAGAAACATTCGTAAAACAGACTCAATAAGTTGTTGGTTATTCTGGCGAAAGCCGGTAAATTAACGTCATGAAAGCCTTCGTCGCTCTTTTTCTGCTCGTCGCGGCCTGCACGACGAACCGCCCCCCCGCCGTCGATGCGCCGGCCGACGGGGCCGAATACTACCAACCGGGCCGGCCGACCTACGCGGGTCAGCAGCGGCTGTACCCCGATCCACAAGGGGGCCTGGGCCACTCGCAAGATCCCGACATTCGGCTAACGGATATCCGGTTAACGGCCAGTTATACGGTGCTGTACCTGACGTTCGCCAAAGACCGAAACGACCGCAACAGCAATTTTTACGGCTCCAGTAGCATCTCATTCAACCCCAAAGCGGTGTTGGCTACGCCCGACGGTAAGCGTACCTACGCCTTGCTCAAAACGGACGGCATTCCAATGTCGCCGGCCACCCGCGAGATTCGAAACGACGAACGCGTCTCGTTCACGCTGTATTTTGAGCGCTTAGACCAGGACGTTGAGCAATTTGACTTATTCGAGTGCAAGAGCGACAATCAAAGTTCCTGCTTCAATATTGCGGGCATCCGGGTTCAGAACGCCATCGACGCAACGGCCCAATCACCCAAATAATTCGGTAGAAGGCAGTAACCAGTGAAGGGGTGACTATAAACCATTTTAGGCTAAAGGCCCCCTGACCGGGTTTTAACCAAAAAGGAAAAAAAAACGGTTACCCC
>CAXUEB010000026.1:4566-7637 GCA_964249775.1 uncultured Spirosoma sp. | reverse complement strand
CCAAAATAATGGGTTATAGGGCATAAACATGTGAGGGGGTCAGTACCCGAATTTCGGGTCTAGTCACCCCTTCACTGGTTTTACCCATCACTGCAAAAAAAAGCGTTACCCCCCAGCGTTTTGTGCGGTTTATTCGTCTATGCGTTTATAGGCCGAAAGCCGACCTTTTTTGCCAACGTAACCGCTTATATCGCCGGATGAAAGCAATTCTTAAGCATATTAATGCATTAATTCTCAGCGGCTTTGTAGGCTGGCTAAGTACAGGTTGCGCCAACAACGGGTCAAACGAGGCAATGCCTAACGCGCAATGCCGCATTCAGCAGTACGTCGGCACGTCGAGGTCAGCGTCATCCATCGGCAATCGACAGACCACGTATGAGTACGATGCGCAGGGAAACTTACTGAAAACGGTAACGACGACGACGGGGCAGCCGGCGAACGGCGGGGTTATTAACAGCCGCGGCACAACGACTGATACGTATGCCTACGACGCAGACGGGTATCTGGCAACGTCGACTAAGCGAATTCAAACCTCATCTACCATCAACGGTAAAACCACGGAAGAAGTCACGTCGAACACCAATAGCTACTCGTACACCGGTGGCCGGTTAGCCGGTTATACCATGACCTACACGAACGGGCAGGGAGCCACAACGACGGCCGCGTATACCTACACGTATGACAACGCCGGCGAACTGACGCAGATCGTCAATAGTAACCCGGCGAACCCAGGCGGGCTCTCCTCAATCTGGGTGTATCGAAACAACCGACTGGTTGATTACGTCGAGAAGCTGGGTACGGCCGAACGGCGGCCGGTCACCATTGAGAACGGGCTTGTGACAAGGATGACGCTTTCCGGCTCCAATGAACTTTTCCTAACAGCCCAATTTGACAGTCAACAGCGGATGACCAAGCGCGAAGAATACAAAGATGGTCAACTCGATCGGTACGAAACGCAAACCTGGGCCGATGCGAAGCCTTCGGACGAAGCAGTGCCTAAGTTCAAAGGCTTTCCGACGATTGATCCGGCTTCACCGTATTCCGGGCGGGTAGGCGTATTGGCGAGCCGGGCAACGTTCTATTGGAATGCGGTGAGTAAAACCATACAACCGTTCAACCAAAGCACATCCACGGTACAAACCAACGCCCAGGGCTACGTAACGAACGTCGCGACGGTTGTTACGTATGCCAATCCGAACGGGGCACCATCGGAAACAGTCACCGAAACGTTTACCTACGCGGGTTGCCAATAACAAAACGTGCCCAACGACTTGTCTGACCGCCCGTTAGCCGAACTGATCGACGGTTGCCGCCGGGGGCAGCCGGCCGCCACGCGGGCGTTTTACGAACGCTTCTACAGCTACGCCCTGTCGGTCTGTTTAGCGTATGCCAACCACCAAGAGGATGCCCGTGAGATACTCAATGATGGCTTCCTGAAGGCGTTTCGCGGTCTCGATACGCTTGTCAACGAAGAGGCCCTGCTGCCGTGGCTCCGGCGCATTATGGTCAATACCGCCATTGACTACTACCGCAAGCACCGAAAGCGAGCCATTGAAGTCTCGACGGAGTCCGTTCAGTATACACTCGAAGAGCCGTATCTGAACGACGAAGCCATTTTTGCTCAATTTTCGGCCGAAGACATCCTGAGTGCCTTACATCAACTACCGACTGCTTACCGGCTGGTGTTTGGCTTACATGTGCTGGAAGGCTATTCCCACCGCGAAATCGCCGAGCGGCTTGGCCTTGCCGAAAGCACTTCGCGGGCGCACTTGACCGAAGCCAACCGGAGGCTTCGCTATGCCCTATCTATCCAAACCACCGGTCCGCATGAACGAACCAAACGATAAACCCTTCCACGACTGGGTGCGTCAGACGCTGCATGGGTACCGGCCCGATTACGATGCCCACGATTGGGCAGCTTTACAGCGCACGCTCCGCCGTCGGCGCTGGTGGCGACGTGGAGCCCTTGGCGGCATAGGGTTATTGATCGTTGTTGTGGTCGGCTGGTTGCTCACATCGCCGGTACCATTTAAACCTAAACTGCTCCCGGCTGTACCGCACCCGACGGCTAACCGCATCACGGACAAACCTGCTCCCACCCTACCCCAACCGGCGCAGATAAGCCGTCCGCTACGGCCACGCATTCGTCGGATGAGCGCAGTACCAACGCCCCAGAATCGCCCGGTCGCGGAATCAATTTCATCACTACCAACCCAAACGCAGTTAGGTTTATTGTCAACTAACTTGACCGCAACCATTCGGTCGAACGATCCCGTCGCGTTTAGCCCCGAAGAAATCGCCATTCGGCAACAAATGCTAACGGGTGATTTTGGTTCTGATTCCACTTCCTACCAAACCTTCACCCGCAACCTGCGCCAATGGCCGGATGCCGTCGTCGTGTGTGACCTGACCAGCAGCATGTACCCGTACAGCACGCAGTTGTTCGCGTGGTTCCGACAGAATGCCCGCAACCCGGCAGTTAAGGGAATTGTGTTTTTCACGGACTGCGATAGTTTAGGGCAGCAAACCCGGCCGGGTGGTCCGGCGGGTCAGATGTTTGTCAGCCGCGAGCGCGACGTGGCCAACGTCTTGCCCGTCCTACTACGGGCGGCCCGCAACACGGTTCGCAATTACGACGATGAAGAAAATGACGTAGAAGCACTGCTGTTTGCGCAACAGACGTTTCCCCTGGCTAAGCATCTTATTTTGCTGGCCGATAATCTGAGCCGGGTCAAAGACATGAACCGGCTCGGTGCCGTCAAAATGCCGGTTCATGTCGTGCTTTGCGGCACCACCGGCGGTGATTTGTCGCAGCCCTTCCAACCCGATCATTACGCAATTGCGAGCCGGACCAACGGCAGTTTGCACACCCTTGAAGACGACGTTACACCCAACACGATCTCGCGCCGAACCGTACTCCGCGTCGGTGACCAGTACTACCGCTACAACCCGCGCAAACAGCAATTTCGCCTTACGTCGTTTCGACGCCGACCCGTCCGTTTGTTGGGCTTTTTATGGCTTTAACGCGATTCAACGCTGCCGACGAATCCACTAACAACTCGTTTTTTGCG
>CAXUEB010000026.1:0-4556 GCA_964249775.1 uncultured Spirosoma sp. | reverse complement strand
TACACCGGAAACCGGCTTGGAGCCGTTAGAGAGGTAGTCCAATTCCTATTTTCAGAGTTTGTATGCCTTTTTTTGCCCCAAGCTGTATCGTTCGCTTCTCTGCTATTTGTGCCGTTTGC
Organism: uncultured Spirosoma sp.; assembly: GCA_964249775.1. Lineage (GTDB taxonomy): Bacteria > Bacteroidota > Bacteroidia > Cytophagales > Spirosomataceae > Spirosoma. Next base: position 4,437 of record CAXUEB010000026.1, on the reverse strand, counting down.
CTGCCACTGAGCTTGTTTGCCCTCGCCCAAGTTACCCTCACGTTCCGACCGCTCAGTGGGTATTTACTCAGCGACGACGCCCCCGTTACCAAGGGCAAGCCAACGTTGTTTGTGTTTGAGCAAGCCGACACCTTCGGGCAAGTGTTTAGCGCCAGCAGCGTTCGGGGTAAGCGCTCCGACCAGCCCAACTTCGACCGGGAGATGGTCATCGGCGTTGCCTTATCACCGACTCCTACGCCCCCTAAGCTATCCATTAGTAAAGTATTCGTGCAGGATTCAACCTTAACGGTGCGGTACATTCGCATGACCGACACGGCGTTGGTCGCCAGGCCCCTATCATCCATCACGCGGCCGACGTTACTCTTAGCCATTCCTAAACAAACCGTTTTGAGAACGCGGCTGGTCGAAAACGGCAAAGTCGTTCAAACCCTGAAACGGCGTGCGCCCGACGAGTAAATTTTCAAAGCAGATTGAGTCGGTTCATTAACTCGGGTTTGTTGGCCCGGCTGATGGGAACAACCTTGTTGGTTACGACTAAGGTATTTTCCTCAATGTCGACAATCTTGTCGAGGTGAACGATGTAGGAGCGGTGTACGCGCAGGAACTGAGCACCCAGTTTTTCTTCCAGATACTTCATCGTCGTATGGACAACGTGCGTTTGGGTGTTCGTAACTATTTTGACGTAGTCGCCCATGTTCTCGACGTACGAGATGCTTTCAAACGGCAGCCGAATGTAGCGCCCTTCGGTCTTGATATAGATCTCCTGACGTTCGCTGGTCAAATCGGTCTTGGTACGGGCGTTTAACTCCAAAACTTTCTCGACCGCCATTTTGAAGCGGGGCAGCGTAACCGGTTTCTTTAGGTAGTCCGTTACCTGGTACTCAAACGCATTGAAGGCGTATTCAGTCTTACTACTGGTCAGCACGACGTACGGCATCAACGGCAGTTTCTCCAGCAGTTCAAAACCCGACAAGCCCGGCATCTCAACGTCGAGCCAGATCAGGTCGACCGCCTGCCCGGTCAAAAACGTCAGCGCATCGAGAGCATTGTCAAAAACGGCCAGGACATCCAGCGAGCTGTGCTGTTCGCAAAGCCGCTGCAACGACTTGCGGGCCATCAGTTCATCCTCAACGATGATGCATTTTAAGCGCATAGCTTATCCTTGGTGAAGTTTTTGCGATTCTTTCTCTAAGATCGGGATTAGTTTGTTTGTGCTTACGGCAAGTTCGTTACAATATATTTCCAACAAACTTAAATCCGGCGACAAATCGGCACTCTTTTCTATTTGTTCCACTTTCTCCTGTAGTTCTGGCAGGCCAACCATGCCCAACGTGGGTTTGAGCTTGTGGGCCAGCCGGGCCAAAGCGGGCCAGTCCTGCTGCTGGCACAAGGCCGGCAGCGTCAACAGTTCGGGCACGACATTGGTCAGAAACAAATCAAACATTTCCGCTGCGTAGGCCGTGTCGTTGCCGTAAAGTTCGTCCAACCGGTTCTGATCCAACGCGTTGTCAAAAACGTATTGACGTTTACCGTTTACCTCGCTGGGCACGTACTGCCGAAGCAAGGCAAACAACTGACCCGGCTCGAACGGCTTCGTGATAAAATCGTTCATGCCCGCTTCTAAGGCCGTGTTTTTGTAATCGAGCATGGCCGACGCGGTTAGCGCAATGAAGGGAACGCCCTGATTGGGGTTGTGCGTCTTCCGAATGGCAACGGTTGCTTCGTAACCGTCCATCACCGGCATTTGCAGATCCATCAGGATGACGTCAAACCGTTGCCGTTTGGCCTGCTCAACGGCCTGCATACCATCCGACGCCAGGGTGTAGGTCGTGTCCCACTTCGTCAGGAGGTTACCGATGTATTTCTGATTCATCAGGTTATCTTCTACCACCAACACGTGACACAGTGGTAGTTTCTGGGTTGGCGCGGGGCGGTCGTCGGTGGGATGCTGAAGATTGGTGGTCGCCGAAGCGCTCTCGAAAGGCAGCGAAAACGTGAACTGACTGCCTTGCCGGATCCGTCTCTTAACGGAAATGGTTCCGCCTTGAAGTTCAACCAACTCTTTGGCAATGGCCAAACCCAAGCCCGTTCCTTTATGCTTATGGCCGTGGGAGTTAACCTGCTTGAATTTTTGAAATACTAAATCTAATTTTTCTTCGGGAATGCCAATGCCGGTATCGGTGACGACGAATTCAATCCAAACGTAGTCTTCGACTTTTCGCTGAACACGGGCACTGAGTTGGATGCTTCCTTCTTCGGTAAACTTTTCGGCGTTACCTACCAAATTCATTAGAATCTGGTTCAGCATCACGTCGTCGCCGATGTAATCGCCCGTGATGCGGGCGTCGATCATCACGTCAACCGCAATGGGCCGCCCTTCGAGTTTCATCTCGAATACCTTTTGCGTGGCCCGCAGCAAACCCGTTAGGTCAAACGCGCGCGGGTGCATTTCAACGCGGCCGGCTTCGATTTTCGTCATGTCTAACAAGTTAGAGATCAGGCTGTGCAGAAAATCGGCGGACGTTTTCAGAATGTCGATGTATTCCAGTTGCTGGCGCGTGGGTCGGGTGTCGAACAGCAGGTGCGACATGCCAATGATGGCGTTGAGGGGCGTTCGGATTTCGTGGCTCATGTTGGCCAGAAACTGTTTTTCGGCCTGCCGGGCGTCGTCGGCAATTTGTTTGGCCAAGGCCAGTTCTTCTTCGAGCTGTTTGCGCTCGGTCAGGTCGTAGTGCAGACCCATCGAACCCACCATCGCACTCTTCTCGTCGATGATGGGAACGCCACTGACCAACACCCAGATTCGGCTTCCGTCTTTGCGGATCATCTGCAATTCATAGGAACTGGCGCTGCCCTGCTGCCGCTGCTGCTGCTGGCGCTGCACGATGTCCACGAACTCGGCCGGAGCAAACAACTCCAAGGCGTTCTGCCCAACGAGTTCGTCTTCCGAGTAGCCCAGCATATTGCAAAAGCGCTCATACGCCCGCAGAATGGTTTGGTCGTTGTCGACTTCGAGCAGGCCCAGTTCCATGTTGTTCATGATGCCCCGGTACTTTTCCTCGCTCCGGCGAATGACCTCGCGGGCTTTGTTTTTCTCGGTTACGTCGCTAAATCGCCATAGGTGACCCATGTACCGATCGCCGAGAAAAACTGGAATGTAATCCAGTTCCATCAGCCGCCCGTCGGCCATGCTGATTTCTTCGCCAACGCTGGCCTGGCGGTTTTGGAGCAACGTATTCATCCGGTTAACAAACGCGTCGGGCTGCGCAAACAACCCTTTCAGTCGCTGACGAGCTTCGGCGCAATCGGCCCCGATTAAGTCGCAGGGGCTACCCGGAATCTTGAAAATGTCGCAGAACAACTGATTCGTCAACAAAACCCGGCCGTGCTCATCTTCGACCAACACGCCCGACTGAAGGTTAGTAATCAGCGTTGAGAGTCGCTGTTGGGTTGTTTTCAGGGCTTCTTCCGCCTGTTTGCGATCGGAGATGTCGCGCGCGACGGCCACCAACTCAAACGTCAGGTCTTTTCCACTGATTAGCCGTAGGGTTTGGCCAATCCAAACGTGGCGTCCGTCTTTGGCCACCACCGGAAACTCCAGATATGTACTTTCGGGCCGCTCTTCGAGCATGACCAAGTAAAAGTCCACGAGCCAACTCCGGTAGTCGGGCGCAATGAACCGGGTGAAGTGCTCACCCAAAAATTCGGCTTGGGTGTAGCCCAGCATTTTTTCGACCACCGGACTTACGAACGTGAAATACCCTTCCAGCGAGGTTTTGTAGATAATATCCTGAACGGATTCGATGAGCTGGCGGTAGCGGTGATCCGTGTCGCGGAGTTCCGCCAGCTTCTCGCGGATTTGGCTTTCTAAGTTTTCGTTTAGGTGCTGGAGTTGTTCGTTGGCGTCGTAGAGTTCAAGCGCTTTTTTTTCCAGAATCGCTTCGGCCTGTCGGCGAGCGGCTTTCTCGCGCTCCAGCCGCCGTTTGAGTAGATCAAGCTCGCTCATGTCGCTCGGCTTTCACAATGTCAAACCGCACCCGACTGCCGTCGGCCGTTAAGTTGGCCTGCTCGATGGTGGCCTGCTCGCCGTAGTGGAGTAAGCACCCTTCGATTAAGCCCCGCGCAAAATCAGCCAGTTTGCGCTCGGATTCGTAGTACATCACGAGCCAGTTTTCGGCCGGTTGCTCTACCGCGAAAGTAGGCAGTTCGGCATCCGGGTACAGTTTTCTGACTTCCACGTGGATGTAGTGCTGAATAGACTGCAACAAGCCGAAGGCCGAATGGGAACGCTCAACGAAAGGCCGGTAACTCCGGGTAAACGTACCAAACATGTACCGGCCGTAAGCCCGCAGCAGTTCCGGCACCGGCGTCTGGGTTTTTTGGCTGAGCGCAGTGACCAACTGAACAATTTCGGCGTGTTCGTAAGTACCGATGGCG
>CAXUEB010000025.1:22031-26972 GCA_964249775.1 uncultured Spirosoma sp. | reverse complement strand
CCCGGCCCCATCAACCGGGGCGTCGAACTGACCTCCGACGCGGCCGACTCCTCGCATAGCATCATCCTCGATCAGGTGGAAAACGGCGTGGCCGTCCGCATGGCGGTGCTGTATCTGCTGGCGCAGTTGTGAGGTTGACGAAATACGAATTCAGAATCATGAAGTCGCATTTTGAACGTAAGGAGAACAACCCAAATTAATAAAGGCGTTTACGTCCTGACCTAACTCTTCCAGCAGCGCTTTAATCCGCTCTAATGAACAATAACCAATTGGGCACAAAGCCGCATTATCAACTATTAGATGGGCTTCGGGGGGTAGCCGCTATTATCGTAGTATTCTTTCACCTTACCGAGCCGCTTGCCAGCAGCCACCTTGACAATGTTGTAAATCACGGTTACCTGGCAGTTGATTTTTTCTTTCTCCTATCCGGCTTTGTCATTGGTTATGCGTACGACGACAGATGGGACAAATTAACCATCGGCGGCTTTCTTCGGCGTCGGTTCGAGCGGCTACACCCACTCGTTATCCTGGGCATGACGCTCGGCGCGATAGGCTTTTACTTTACCGACTCAACTATATGGCCGCGTATTGATACCGTTCCCGTCCGGAAGCTGATCGTCGTTTGGCTGATCGGCTGTACGCTCATACCCATACCCCTTTCGATGGATATACGCGGCTGGCAAGAAATGCACCCTCTTAATAGTGTTGGCTGGTCCTTATTTTTCGAGTATGTAGTTAACATTCTTTACGCGCTGGGTCTATGGAAGTTATCTAATAAAGCCCTGGCCCTTTTTGTCGTACTGGCCGGTGCCGTGCTTTTGCATTTTGCGGTTACTAACCCGAACGGAGACGTTACGGGAGGCTGGACACTAAATGCTGAACACATGCGCATTGGGATAACGCGCACCTTATTTCCATTTTTTGCCGGTTTGCTTTTATCGCGGGTAGCGCGGCCTATCTACATCAAAAATGCTTTCTTCTGGTGTAGCCTACTGGTTGCGGTTGTTTTGCTTATGCCCAGAATAGGCGGGGCAAAACAGCTTTGGATGAATGGTTTGTACGAAGCATTTTGCATCATCCTTGTTTTTCCACTCATTATCTACATCGGTGCCAGTGGTGTGGTGCGTAGTCAAACGGAAGAGAAAATTTGTCAGTTTCTCGGCAATCTTTCTTATCCCTTATACATGACCCATTATGTGCTTGTCTATTTTTACGTGGCATGGGTAAGCAATCATAAAGGCGTTACCTTATGGCAAGCCTGGCCATACGCACTGCTTACCTTTTCAGGAGCTATCGTGTTGGCTTACGCAAGTCTAAAGTTGTACGATGAACCGGTAAGAGCCTGGTTGCGTAAAAAACTGAAGTAGCGAAAAGAAAAGTATGTTCCCCCGAATTAGAATCCTGATATCGTCATCGTACTGATGCACCCCGGCCCTGTCAACCGGGGCGTTGAACTGACTCCCAACGCGGCCGATTCGGCCCACAGCAGCATTCTTGACCAGGTTGAAAACGGCGTGGCGGTGTTGTATCTGCCGACGCAGTTATGAGCTTGACAGAAACGGCAAAAATGCGTAGCTTCGTAAGCTTAACCCAAGCTCGGTTTATGGGCTTACGTTAGGCGAACAAATCCGCCAACCGCGCTGTTCTCCAACCATCCACCTGACCCCTTACGACTTACACCTTGTACCCCATTTTTATGAAAGGCTTTCAGTTTTCCGATTTTATACCTCCCGAACAGAAAGAAGGCAGCGACTTCGACAAGTTGCTCAATATTTTTCAGCAACTGCTTCTCCTGACCTCCGGTGACGTCGAACAGGCGATGGCCTGGATGAGTCAGCTTGACCGGCAGTACGGCCTTACCGACGACAAATACGGCATCGGTAACTTCTTCGACGATTTAAAAGAAAAGGGTTACCTGACCGAAGAGAATCAGGAAGGCAAGATCGTGATGACGCCCAAGAGCGAGCAAACGATTCGGCGGTCGGCGCTCGAAGAAATTTTCGGCAAGCTCGAACGCTCCAAGTCGGGTGGTAACCATCAGACGCCCTATACCGGCACCGGCGACGAGCTGAGCAGCGACATGCGGACGTACCAGTTCGGCGATACGCTGGAGCAGATTTCGATGACCGAATCCATTCGTAACGCGCAGATTAATAGTGGCGTTGACGATTTTACGCTGATGGAGCGGGACCTGGAAGTAACGCAGAAAGAGCAGAAAACGCAGACTTCTACGGTCCTGATGATCGACATCAGCCACTCGATGATTCTGTACGGCGAAGACCGCATCACGCCCGCCAAGAAAGTGGCCCTCGCGCTGGTGGAACTGGTCAAACAGAAATACCCGAAAGACACGCTCGACATTGTCGTGTTTGGGAACGACGCCTGGCAGATTCAGGCCAAAGATTTGCCATATTTGGAAGTCGGGCCGTACCACACCAACACGGTCGCCGGGCTGGAACTGGCGATGGATTTGTTACGTCGGCGGAAGAACAAGAACAAGCAGATTTTCATGATTACGGACGGGAAACCGACGTGTTTGAAAGAAGGCATTAAGTACTACAAAAATTCGTTCGGGCTGGACCGCAAGGTGGTCAGCAAAACACTGACCTTGGCTGCGCAGGCGCGCCGGCTGGAGATTCCCGTCACGACGTTTATGATTGCCTCGGACCCTTATCTAAAGCAGTTCGTGCAGGAGTTTACGAAGGTCAACAACGGCCGGGCGTACTACAGCGGTTTGCAAGGTTTGGGTAACATGATGTTCGAAGATTTTCAGCGCAACCGACGCAAAAACATTAAGGGATGAACCGCATGCAACGGATGCGTAAAGTCGGGGCCATCGTCCCGACTTTATTTTTTGTCCTAAACCTGATGACGAACGTCTCTGCGCAATCGACCCGTCGAACCGCCCTGACCGACTCTCTAACGGCCTACCTACGCCGACTGCCTTTGACCGCGCGGGTTAGTCTCGCCGTGGAATCGCTGACCGACAGCAGCGTTCAATTTCGCCACCGCGCCGACGAGCGGGTGCCGTCGGCGAGCGTCATTAAGTTGCCGATTCTGCTCGAAGCGATGGAACGGGCGAAGACTGGGGCGCTTGACCTGGACGAAATTCACATCTTAGTGGACTCCGAAAAAACGGGCGGTTCGGGCGTTTTGACGACGTATTCGCACCGCAGCCGCATTAGCTACGGCGATCTGCTTCGGCTGATGATGGTGTACAGCGATAACACGGCCACCAATATTTTCATCCGCGAACTGGGCATGGACGCCATCAACGCCCGAATGCGGACGATTGGTCTAACCAAAAGCCAGTTGAACCGGGTGATGATGGACACACTATCCGCCCGGCAGGGCCGCGAGAACTACGTCACGGCCGGGGAGATGAACACCGTACTCAAAAAAATTTACCACAGGCAGGTCGCGACGACCGCCCTGTGCGAGCAGATGCTCGCCATCCTGAAGCAGAACGAAGATACCAAAACTATCCCCCGGCTGCTACCGAAGGGGACTGTCGTGGCCCACAAAACCGGCGAGTTAGCTTACGTCCGGGGCGACGCGGGCATTGTTTACGCGGCCAAACCGTTTCTGCTGTCGGTGTTTGTCGAAGGTGTTCCGACGCCGGACGCCGAGCGAATTATTGGCGAATTGGCCCTGCTGTGTTATCTTGGGTTAGGTCAATCGTAGCCCTCAGCCAATTACTTGCCCCCAGTACGGTAGCTCCGCGTTTGGAATGCCTTTGCGTTATAGGGAGTTTAGGCGAGGCTTGCCTTTAGCGCTTCAACCCCTCTTTCCATTCGTTACCGAACGACCTCGTTTATGGGGTTAGAGCAGCGTCCGGTATAAACCACTCAAATGGCAGGCACTTTAAACGAACGTTTTAGATAAGCATGAAGAATCAGCCAACCCGCCGTCAGTTTTTAGGCGCAACGGCCGCTCTGGTTTCGGGGGCGGTTGTGGGCAGCCCGAAGTTGTTTGGGGCACCCGCTTTACTCCGTCGTTTGGGCGACAAACCAAATTCGCAATTCAACGGCGTACAGATCGGGGTCATCACATATTCGTTCCGGGACATGCCTGATCAGAGCGCCGAAGCCACGCTACAATACGTTCTCGATAGCGGAGTGAGCGCGATTGAACTGATGGGCGGCCCGGTCGAATCGGCCGCCGGTGCCCCAAAAAATCCGGTGAATGGGCGGACCCTGTTTCCGCTCATGCGAAAGCGACGCGAAGGGCAAACCCTGACCGAAGACGAGCAGAAAGAATTGGCGGACGGGGAAGCGCAGACGAAAGCGTACCGGCAGGAACTGGCCAAATGGCGATTGTCGGCTCCCATGACTAAGTTTGAGCAGGTGCGGAAGCTGTACAATCAGGCGGGCGTTCAAATTTACGGGTTCAAGCCCGACGCGTTTGGAATGCAGCAGTCCGACGCCGAAATTGACTACGGGATGCGGGTGGCCAAACTCCTGGGCGCTAACCAGGTCACGCTGGAACATCCGGCGAACGATGCGCATACGCTTAAGCTGGGGCAGATGGCTCAGAAACATGGTTTACGGGTGGGCTACCACGGCCACGAGCAGCAAACGCCAACCTTCTGGGACTCGGCCCTGGCGCAATCGCCGGCCAATGCTTTGAACTTTGACTTAGGTCATTACGTAGCCGCCGGTCAGCCCGATCCGCTGGGTCTGATTCGCCAGAAGCACGCGCGCATTGCCAGTATGCACATCAAAGACCGTCAGGCACCCACGCACGGGAAAGGCAATCTGCCCTGGGGACAGGGCGACACGCCCCTGACGGAGGTGCTGAAGCTGATGCGCGAACAAAAATATACGTTCCCGGCTACCGTCGAACTCGAATATCAGGTACCGGCCGGTTCCAACGCCGTCGCGGAAGTAAAAAAGTGCGTAAACTATTGCCGTTCGATTCTAAGCTAACAATTGTTCGGAG
>CAXUEB010000025.1:10621-22021 GCA_964249775.1 uncultured Spirosoma sp. | reverse complement strand
AGCCGAAACCCCGGCCGGTTGATCCGAAGGCGGGTCAGAACCACTTGTCCGCCGGCCGTTCGGGATTTACTCCTTTCCGTATGTCAACCTTCGCCCAAAAGGCCATTGCCTATTACAACGCCCTGACCGCTCCCGCGAACCTGCCACCCGGCGTCGGCGTGATGAATCCGTATCAGAAGCCGGAAGTGCAGCCGATCGTCCGCGAGTTTTACACCAAATTTTACCAGGACACCAATCCGCGCGTGTTTGTGCTGGGCATCAATCCCGGTCGGTTCGGGGCGGGCGTAACGGGGATTTCGTTCACAACGGCCCAAAATTTGCGCCGGTACTGCGGCATTGACAACGACCTGCGCGACACGCCCGAACTATCGAGCCGGTTCATCTACCAGATTGTTGAAGCGTTCGGTGGGGCACGCGAATTCTACGGTCGATTCTTTCTGACGTCGCTCTTTCCACTGGCCTTGACCAAGGACGGTCAGCGCCGTAACGGCGGAGGTCCGGCTGGGCCAATCAACTACAACTTCTACGACGACCGCCTAACGACCGATGCCCTTTGGCCCGCCATCACCGAGGCCGTCCGCACCCAAATTGGTTTTGGAGCCGACCAGCGCGTGGCGGTTTGTTTGGGCCGCAAGAACGAGACGTACCTGCGTCGGCTGAACGAACAGCGGGGCTTTTTCAACCGTATTGTTACGCTCGACCATCCGCGTTACATTCTGCAATACAAGAGCAAAGACATGGCGCTGTATGCAGAACGCTACCTTGCCACCTTGCAGGAATGCGTGGAGCACGCTTAAACGAGAAACTAATCGGAAGGCCGAGCCGAGTGGCGGCTTAAACCCGCAACTTTCTAACTTTACGATTCTATCACTCGACAACGCCGGTTCATGCTCATCACAACTACGCCCAACATCGAAGGGCAACGCATTAAACAGTACGTCGGTCTGGTGAACGGCGAGGCCATCATCGGAGCCAATATTGTCAAGGATTTTTTCGCGGGTATTCGTGACGTAGTCGGGGGTCGCTCCGGGGCTTACGAACAGGGCCTGCGCGAAGCCAAAAGCATCGCCATCAAAGAAATGATTGACCAAGCCACCCGCTTGGGTGCCAACGCCATCATCGGTGTCGATTTAGACTACGAAACCATCGGCGGCAACGGCTCCATGCTGATGGTGAGCTGCAACGGCACAGCGGTGGTAACTGAATAATAGAAATCAAAACGGGCAGAAACCAATTTCTGCCCGTTTCAATACGCTCAGCACGTAGTAGGTTTAGTACTTCTCCTCGTCGTCATCGTCGTCCTGCCCGAACTTGCTGCCGGGGTTGAACATCGAGCCGAGTAGGTCTTTGAACGTCTGACCCGTATCCATTGCTTTTTTGCCCACTAATGAGTGCTCAGCGAGGCCGTGCAAGGCAAATTCCATCATGAACATCTTTTCTTGCTTGCCCAGCCGCGGTTGGAACTGATCGACCACGTCGTCGAGACCGTCGATGGTGCGGAGCCGGGCTTCGTAGTCGCGGTTGGTCAGGTCGTTCAGAATGTCCATCGTGTTGCCGTCGCCGAACCAATCCGTGATTTTCTTGTAGGGGTTGCCGCGCTTGTCTTTCTTGGCTTTTTCCGGATTCGGGAAATACTGCAAAAACTGATTCCGAATGGCTTTGCCGATTAAATTCTGCGCTACAATGACCGGGCCTTCAACCTCGCCTTCGTAGACCAGTTCGACTTTACCGCAGATGGCCGGCACCACGCCGTAAAGGTCAGCGATGCGCACGTACGTTTCTTTCTCGCCGTTGAGCAGTGACCGGCGTTCGGCTGAGGAAAGCAGGTTTTCGTAAGCCGAAATCGTCATCCGGGCCGACACGCCCGACTTGGCGTCGACGTACTCGCTTTCGCGGGCTTCGAGCGCAATCTGCTCAATCAAATCCGCCACGAGGTCGTTGGTCTTGACCATGCCTTTCTGCTCGGTCTTGATAACGGCTTCCTGCATTGTGATTTTCTTACCAATTTCGATGGATTTCGGGTAGTGCGTCACAATCTGACTATCAATCCGGTCCTTCAGAGGGGTCACGATGCTACCGCGGTTGGTATAATCCTCGGGGTTGGCCGTAAACACGAACTGAATATCCAAGGGCAAGCGCAGTTTAAAGCCCCGAATCTGAATGTCGCCTTCCTGCAAAATGTTGAACAAGGATACCTGAATGCGGGCCTGCAAGTCGGGCAATTCGTTGATGACGAAAATGCACCGGTGCGAACGCGGAATCAACCCGAAGTGAATTGTCCGCTCGTCGGAGTAGGGTAGTTTAAGCGTGGCGGCTTTGATGGGGTCTACGTCGCCGATTAGGTCAGCAACCGATACGTCGGGCGTAGCCAATTTCTCGGTGTACCGGTCATCGCGGTGCAGCCAGTCAATGGGCGTTTGATCGCCTTTTTCGGCAATCAGATCGAGGGCAAATCGGGAAAGTGGCTGCATCGGGTCGTCGTTCAGTTCGGACCCGGCCACTACCGGAATGTATTCGTCGAGCAGGTTAACCATCAGTCGGGCGATCCGGGTTTTGGCCTGCCCCCGCAGACCCAGCAGGTTGATGTGGTGCATGGATAGAATAGCCCGTTCCACATCGGGAATCACGGTATCTTCGTAGCCCCAGATGCCGGGGAAAACCACTTCTTTATCCCGAATGCGTTCGATCAAATTATCGCGTAACTCTTGCTTAATGGATCGGGATTGGTAGCCAGCCGCCTTTAATTGACCGAGCGTAGTAATGTTCGTTAACTGGTTTGCCTTTAGGCTGCGGTAGTTCATTGGAGACGTTAAAAATGAGCGGTTGTTTACGGGGTGCCCGACGCGGAGCACCGAATCGGTTGCAGCGGGGCCAATTTGTCGTTTACGCCCGGTGCGTCGGCTCGTCCGTGTGGATAGACCCAGTCTGAACGGACCGGGAACGCGCCAACGGGTAGCGTTTGGATAACAGGCTTTGCGCAAAAATGGTTTTTGGTGCCGTAAAAACCGTAATTTTACCTGCTTTGTCGCCGACGGTCCCACGCAACAACGCCGTTTGCCGTTTTTTTATGAAGTCTATTTTTTACGCATTGCTTTTTGCCGGCCTGCTCGTTGGTCCGTTAGCTTGCCGCGTTCAAAACAATCCGCCTGAACTCACGTCTGTCGCTCCCAACGAAGTTCAGGTAGGCCAAGAAATTACGCTGGCCGGCTACCAGTTCGGCGCAGCCCCGGTGGTTTTGTTGCAATCCGACGGCGCAGCGGTTCCGGCAACGATCATTAGCCAAGACGACAGCCGCATCCGGGCCAGAATTCCGATCCTCAACCCCGGCCGAACGCTGGTGCGCGTGCAAACCGACGAGGGCACCTCCGATCCGCTGCCCATTGTGGTGGTGCAGCCGGGACCGACGCTGAGCGCGCTCTCGCCAACCAACGGCCTGCCCGGTACGGTGGTCGTACTGACGGGCAATTACCTGAATCAGATTCAACGCATTCGCTTTCATTCCGCCGATGCGCCTATCCAAGACAGCACCGCCGAGCGAGTAACGGTAATCGTGCCCAACAACGTGCCGCGCGGCCCGGTTCAGGTGGTAATCGAAACGAAAGGAGGTCAGGTTGCCCAGGAGTTTATTGTGGCTGGCACCCCCACCATCACCGCGATCACGCCCAAAGCGGCCAAGCCCGGTTCGGAACTAATCATCCAAGGTACTAACCTGAGCGACGGCGTCGTGCGTATCAACGGCTTGGGCACCGACCGCAACCAGACATCCATTAAAGACACGGAAATTCGGACAATTATCCCTGAAAATGCGCAGTCGGGTCTTGTTACCGTCACGGTCTTCGAGCGGTTAATCGCCACCAGCACCGACAGCCTCAAGATTGTGCGCCCACCCGCCATTGCCAGTTTGGGGGCGCTCGACGGCGCGGCCGGCGAAAAGCTGCTTTTGAACGGTGTAAACCTGCGCGACGTGCAAACGGTATCGTTCGGCACGACATCCGTGCCGTTCCGGGTACTAAGCGACACCCAATTGGAAACCACCGTGCCGGCCTTGCCCAACTCGGGACCGGTCACCGTTTCGGTCAGCAGCGTGGGCGGCACGGGCACGGCGTCGCAGTCGTTCTTTTTTCTCCTGCCGCCGTCGGGTATTCTGGTCAACCCAACCCGGCAGGCCCGCAGCAGTCCCATTACAATCACGGGGCAAAACCTGTTCCGCATCACGGAAGTGCGCGTCAGCGGACAAATCGTTCCAATCACGGACCGCACTGAGGGCGTCAGTCTAACCGTTCAAACGCCCCCCGACGCCGTCAGCGGTCCCGTTACCGTTACCAACCGCGCGGGTTCATCCACCACCATCCGGCCGCTGTCGATTGTTCTCAAACCCGTCGTTACGGCCTTTGTTCCCCCCAAAGCCCGGCCGGGCGAACGCATCACCTTACGGGGTGAGTACTTGCTTAACGCCCAGGTATTTTTTATTAACTCGCCAGCAGCCGCGGCCGATGGCGGAACCAATACGGAAACCGAACGCTCGGTCATTGTGCCGACCGACGCGCAAACGGGTCCGGTAAAAGTGGTTAACATTGCCGGTGAGGTGTTCACGACGCAAGTGTTTAACGTCCTGCGTCCAGTGACCAACCTTGAGTTTACGCCCAGAACTGCCAAGGTTGGTGAGAGCGTTGTGATAACGGGCCAGAACATGGCATCCGTCACGGAAATTCGCTTCGGCAACAATACCTCATCGCCCGCCCAGTTTGCCGCCGAGGGCGATCAGAACCGGCTCCGGGTCTTTATACCCGCCAACGCCACGACCGGCCAGATTTGCCTGACCAACGACCTGGGCACCTACTGCACAAGTACGAGTTTGACGGTGGTAAAATAAAAGGAGTAGGGTGTAAGTATAACAGTGAAGCACTTACACCCTACACCCCTTTACGTCCTACTTCTTACACCCCTCTACCCCCTTTTTATCTGTTCTACTAACACCTCGTTGATTCGGACGTAGCTTTCGTGGGTCCAGCCGGCGACGTGGGGGGTCAGCACGACCCGGTTTGATTGACGGAGGTAGTCAAACGCGTCCTGTTGGTCGGGCGTGAGCTTCGCTAATTTTTCGTTTTCCAGTACGTCCAAACCCGCCCCGCGTATTTTGCCCGTTTCTAAGCCGCGCACCACGGCCGACAAGCTCACAATTTCGCCCCGCGCGATGTTGAGCAAGTAAAACGGTTTGGCAAAACGTTCGATGAAGTCGTCGTCAATGAGCATCCGCGTTTCGTCCGTAAGGGGAATGTGCAAGCTAAGTACGTCGGCTTCGGCCTTAATCTGCTCCAGCGTGGCTTCCTGAGCGTAGGCGTCGCCGTAGTGATTCAGGAATTTGTCGTAGGCCAGCACCCGACACCCGAAGCCGCTCAGTCGCCGGGCCGTTGCCCGCCCATTGTTGCCATAGCCAAGCAGGCCTACCGTCATACTGCCCAGTTCATAACCCCGGTTGCCTTCGCGGTCCCAGACGCCCCCACGCACTTCGGCATCAGCTTTGACAATGTTCGCCAGTAAAGCCAATAACAGGCCCACGGTATGCTCGGCAACGGCGTCGCGGTTGCCCGCTCCGGCGTGAAACACCCGGATGTTCCGCTGCTCGATCACGTCCATGTCGATTAAGTCCAGACCCGCCCCGGCGCGGGCAACGAATTGCAGGTTGGGGGCTTGACCGAGCAGTTCGGCATCGACGGTGGTCTTACTGCGAATCATCAAGCCAGTAAACGGCGCGAGTTGCTCGATCAACGCCGGACGGGTAATTTTCGGTTGATAGTCATAGGTAAAACCTGCTTGGTTGAGCATGGCGAACAGCGACGGGTGCATCTCGTCGGCAATGAGAATGGAACGTGGGGTCTGGGACATCCGGGGTGTTTTCGTAACTTGCAGGCTATACAGTCGGCAGTGAATCGTTAACCGTTGTCAGGCATCCGATGGGAATACGCAAACGACGCGCAACAATTGACGACCGATTAACCGTGGCGAAACTAAGCAAAGTAGATGGAACAACGCCAATCCGACGAACCAAACGACTTACATCCGGCCCCGTTGCCGGAGCAACCGTCTAATGATAACAAAACGTCTACCCAACCAACCGAGGAAACGTTTCCGGAGGAGCAGCGGTCGACGAATCAGCCCACAAACGAGCAGCACGACGGAACCGCTCAATTAGAGATAATCGAACAGGAACCGGCCGAACCCAATGTACCGGAACCCGCTACCCAGCCGGAGCCTGCGCAACGGGAATTCCAGCGCGATAACCGCCAAGCCAACCCGCCCAACGGACGGACGAACAACGGGCAACGTAACAACCGACCGGACCGGCCCGACCGGGGCGCACCGGACCGCCTACCCACCGACCGGTCGGAACGGTCTAACCGCCCCAACAATCGGCGCGAGACTGACAACCGGAACGACCGCAATGACCGGGGTGCCGGCGCGCCCGCCCGGAACGATACTTCGCGGGACACGGGGCTGGGCGACGGAGCAAGCCGCCAGCAAGACGTGCCACCGGGCGAGTACCAAGGTCGCGAAGACCGGCTGGTGATTGGCATTTCACTCGGCGACTACAACGGCATCGGACCGGAGGTTATCCTGAAAGCGTTGCAGTACAACCGCTTGCAGAAAATCTGTACGCCCGTCATCTACGGTTCCATGCGCGTGCTGAATCGTTACCGGAACCTGCTAAACCTGAAAGACTGGAACCTCAACGGCGTGCCAACCATTGGGCAAATCAGCCACAAAATGACCAACGTCATTACGTGCTGGCCCGATCAGAACCAGGATATACAGCCGGGGCAGGTCACGCCCGAAGCCGGGCAAGCCGCGCTGGCTTGTTTGCAGCGGGCCGTCGACGATATGAAGGCGGGTAAGCTGGACGCCCTTGTGACGGCACCGATCAACAAGTACAACATTCAGTCGGAAGAATTTAAGTTTCCGGGCCATACGGAATACTTGGCTGAGGAGTTCGGCGTGCCGGACAACCTGATGTTCATGGTCAGTGAGACCCTGCGCGTGGGCGTCGTAACGGGCCACGTGCCGCTGGGCCGCGTTCGGCAGAACGTTACCCGCGAGCGCATTGCGCAGAAGCTGACCCTGATGATGCAGTCGCTGAAGCAGGATTTTGGTCTCGAAAAACCAAAGATTGCGGTGCTGGGGTTGAATCCGCACGCGGGCGAAGAAGGGCTGCTGGGCAACGAAGAGCAGGACATTATCAAACCCCTGCTGGCCGAATGGCGCAACAAAGGCCAGTTGGTGTTTGGCCCTTACCCAGCCGACGGTTTTTTCGGCACGCGCGGCTACACCAAGTTCGACGCTGTGCTGGCCATGTACCACGATCAGGGCCTGATTCCGTTCAAAGCCATCGCGTTCGAGGAAGGCGTCAATTTCACGGCCGGGATGCCCGTTGTCCGCACCTCGCCCGATCACGGTACGGCTTATGACATTGCCGGTAAAGGCATCGCCGACGAAACGTCCATGCTGCAAGCGATTTACACCGCCGTCGACGTGGCCCGGCAGCGGAAAGAGTACCTGGAACTGGAAGCGAATGCACTCAAATAAACGGTTCGCCGTTGCGATTATACCGTTGCAAAGGTGGTTCCACCAGCATCCGGCGACTGCGCACGTTACAACGGTATAACTCGACAACTTCACGACTCTACAACTGTATAACTGATGCTCAAATCAATGACCGGCTTCGGCAACGCGACGGTGGAGGGCGGTAGCCTATCCGTGACGGCGGAAGTCAAAACGCTCAATTCTAAGTTTTTAGATATTTACTGCCGCCTGCCTCGGCAGTTTTCCGATAAGGAGATTGAACTGCGAGCGTTGCTGACCGGGCAGTTAGAACGCGGTAAAGTTGAACTGTCGCTCAATCTGGCGCGCACGAACGCCGTGCGGCCGGGCGTTACGATTAATCGTCCGCTGGTGGCGGCTTACGTAAGCGATCTGAAAGAAACCGCTAACTCGATGCTGATGAGCATCTCCGACGGCGAGGTGCTGCAACTGGCGCTCCAGCAACCCAACGCCTACCTGACCGAATCGACCGATTCCACCGCCGACGCGTCGGACTGGGCGACCGTGCAGCAGGCCGTGCAGGAAGCCGTTCGGCGCTGCGACGACTTCCGGCGGCAGGACGGAGCCGTGCTGGAAGGCAAGTTCAGTGAATACATCGGCCTGATCAGCGCCCGCTTAGCCGACATTGAAGCGCAGGACGGCCGGCGCATTCCGGCCGTGCGCGAACGGATGCGCGCTAACGTTAAAGAGCTGTTGGACAGCGAAACGTTTGACCAGAACCGCTTTGAGCAGGAACTGGTCTATTATGTCGAGAAGTTCGACATTTCGGAAGAAAAGGTTCGGCTTAAGAACCACCTCAGCTACTTTCTGGAAGTCCTACAAACCGAAGAAGCCAACGGTAAGAAGCTCAACTTCATCGCCCAGGAAATCGGCCGCGAGATCAACACCATCGGTTCCAAAGCTAACGACGCTCAGATTCAGCGCTTTGTGGTGCAGATGAAAGACGAACTGGAAAAGATTAAGGAGCAGACCATGAATGTGATTTAGACATCTTTCGTCAATTTATCCAAGTAATTTGAGCAGGCAATGGAGTTCACTGTAATTGTTGAACCAGAGATTATTGACGTGCTGGGAATCGACAACGTCAACGCATTCCTACAAGATGCCGCGGCCCGGCTCAAACTGAAGGCAGCCGCCCAGAAAGCGTTGGCCGATCTGGACTACTTCGATGAGTTAGTCAACGACCCGCAATGGCAGTCCGCTCGTCAACAAGCTTGGGAGCAGCAAAAACACCATTCTAATCGTTAAATTGGCCAATGCGTTTTGTTTTCGACGCCAATATCGTGATGGCCATTCTAATCGGTGGCCGTGCTTTTCACAAAGTAATCTTAGAGACGTTCGACGTTTTAATACCTGAGTATGCACTGACAGAAATCGGTACGTACAGTACGCTCATTGTCGCGAAATCTAAACTTGATTGGTCGGAGCACAGCCGGTTTGCTTACTTCGTCTTCGCCAATCTTACCGTTATTCCGACTTACTTAGTTGAAGCCGATTCGGTTGCTAAAGCGACCCAGCTTATTGGGGCTGTTGACCCTAAAGACATCGGCTACTTAGCGTTGTCACTGCAAACGAATTGCATCCTGGTTACCCGCGATAAACCAATCGTTGAAGCAGCCCGTCGCCAGGGCTTTCGCCGAATCTTACTCTTTGACGAATTTTTGCGGCAATATGCGTAAAGCGAAACGGCTAACAATGCTCAGATTCAGCGCTTTGTGGTGCAGATGAAAGACGAACAGGAAACGATTAAGGAGCAGACCATGAATGTGATCTGAGGCAATCACTTACCGGCGACGCAGGGCCATTAGTTGAATGCGGTGCGCCTGAAAAGCCGGCCGGGGTATATCGCTGGCGTCGGCAACGGAAATTTGTTGGAGTTCATCAGACCGCGTGCCGCTAAAAACAACCGGCAGTTCATTGTTGACGTAAGCCGCTGGCACCGCCCGTATGTTGAGCGAGTCCGGCATGTTCGTTACGTAGAGTGGCGTTGACTGATGGCCATCCGCGTAGAGGACGTACTGTTCGCAGCCGCGCGAACAAGCAATCACCCGCAGCGTAGCTTGCTGATGGGTAAACGTTGGCGGCACGGCAACGTCGCGGTCATTGCAGGCCGTCACAAACCAAAGAATTAACCAAGCGGTCAACCAACGAAGGCGTTTCATTCGGGTATCCATTGACGATACATACTGATTCATTTGCCCTCTTAACGACGACACCACAACAATCAATCTGGTTGGTTTAAAACAACGTTATGATTAAACTGTCCCTCGATTTTTACCAAAACCACGATACGCTTACCTTGGCTCAACGGCTGCTCGGCTACGAACTGGTGCACGACTCGCCCGAGGGCACGACGGCGGGTATCATTGTCGAAACGGAAGGCTACATCACCGGCGATCCGGCCTGCCACGCCTACCGTCGGCCCACGAAGCGCAACGCGGCCATGTTCGGTCCAGCCGGCACGCTCTACGTGTACCAAATTTACAACCACTACAACTGCATCAACGTCGTGATGGGACCGGAAGGTATCGGCGAGGCCGTGCTGATTCGCGCGCTCCAACCAACCGAAGGTGCGGACTTGATGGCCCTCCGGCGCAACGAAGCGTTCAAGATTGGCTTCGAGCGCTACCGCAACAACACCGTTGACCCGGCCACGCCCGACGGCTTTCGGAACCTGGGCAACGGTCCCGGCAAGTTGGTCATTGCCCTGGGCATCACCCGTTCCGAACACAACTTTTCGTCGCTGACGACCGGTCCAATTTCAATACGGGGACCCGTGCTGCATGACTTGGAGATGGTTACCACGACGCGTATCGGCATTACGCAAGGCGTAGATTTGCCGTACCGCTATTACATCCGGGGCAACCAATTTGTGAGTAAAAAGTGAAACATTCACCCGTTCCGATTGTATTTTGAGCCTATGCAGTCCAGCCCGTTGGTTCTTTCGCAAAGCCGGCCCCTTCGGTACGGTACGTTCCTGTACCTCTACATCATGCAGGGCATTCCGTCGGGCTTTGCCTTGACGGCCGTAACCAACTACCTAACCGCCGAAGGCCTGACGCCCCAGGCGCTGGGCACGTTCGGGGCGGTAGTGGGTCTGCCCTGGGGCTTTAAATTCTTGTGGGGGCCGCTGGTCGACCGGTTTCAGGCGTCGGCGATGGGTCGCCGGCGGCCGTGGGTATTGGGCGCGCAAACAACGGCGTTTGTGGCGTCGCTGGGTATCTTACTGGCCGACGATCCAGTGACTGATTTTAGCTTTCTGGCCGGAGCATTTGCCTTACACGGCGTCTTTGCCTCGTTGCAGGACGTCAGTGTCGACGCCCTGGCCATCACGATTGTACCGCCCGACGAGCGGGGGCGCGTAAACGCCTTCATGAAAGGTGGTATGGTCATCGGGCAAGCCGTCGGAGCCGCGGGTTTGGCGTTCATGATTCACCAAACCGATTTCCACACGGCCGCGCTTATTCAATCGGCCATTCTCTTGACGTTTACCGTCGTTACGTTTTTCATCCGCGAGCAGCCCGACGACGCGCTGCTGTCCTTCCGCCGGCACGCCCAAACGGAGCCTGCGCTCGCTAACGCATCCGGTTCTATCCGTCCCGACTGGTCGTTTGGGCCATTGTTGCGCACGTTATTCCGGGCCATTTTGGCCCCGCGTAACCTGGCTATTTTTGCGGCTGTTGCTTTAATATTTATCAGCGAACGACTCTTTCAACGGGTGTACTTCATTCACTTGATTCAAAAATTGGATTGGAGCGACACGTCGGTTTCGGTGCTCAGCGGTACGTACGGGACAGTGCTGGC
>CAXUEB010000025.1:0-10611 GCA_964249775.1 uncultured Spirosoma sp. | reverse complement strand
AGTGCTGGCGGTCGTTTTATCGCTGGTGGGTGGCTGGCTGTCCGACCGGGTTGGGGCGCAACGGATGCTGATCGGCGTGGCGTTGGTCATGGCCGCGCTGCACATTGGTTTTTCAGCGTCATCACCCCTTTGGGCTAACGAGAGCGTAGCGACGGGGGGCTTGGTTGTGCGCCAAACGCTCGAACCGATCTTCAGCATTGGTGCTCTGCCGGTATTAATGGGTCTGTGCCGCAAAGGCATCGAAGGCGCGCAGTTTGCGTTTTACATGGCCATCAGCAATCAGGCCGACGTAGCCGGTATTTTTCTATCGGGTCAGTTGCTGCCCTATTTTTCCGCCCCAACCATTGGCATGGCCTGTGGCGTAATAATGATCGTTGCCACGGCGTTGGCGTGGATGATGTTTCGGCAAGGCAATTTGAGCAACGATATTGCTACCGTTGGAACGCAGACAGTTTAGCGCTTTACGTTTAGGTGATTAATTAGCCTTGTAATCGAGCCAATCTTCAATGCCTCTGCCTGCTTCCGGCGCATCATTAGCGCGTAGGTGTTGCTGAAACCCAACGGCTTCAACCAAGTCAATTGATACCGCTTCGCAAACTGCTGTTGGACAAACGTATACACCGAATTCGACTGCATTGGCAACGTTCGGAGCGTGGCGGCCGGTGGTTGCAAGATGACCAACAAACCCGTGCCGGTGTATTCGGGATAAAAGTCAATTGCCCCCGTGCGCAGCGCGTCGAAGCAAATTTGGGTACCACCCAGACCCGTACGCGTCACCACGCGCAAGCGAGTGTGGCCCTCGACTAACTGACGGTACATTTCGGCCAGGATGTATTGTTCTGTAAATCCTTTCGATCCCATCACAATTGTCTCAGCACGTTCGCCCAGTCCTGGCGCTTGGTACAACCCAACTTGCCTAAGAAAGGTACGGGCAATCACGCCCGGCGATTGGTGCAGGTAATCAGCTTGGTAGTTAAGCGCCGTCATCACTGAGTCCGTCAGCATGCCGGCCAGTAAGTCCAGCGTTGGGCCGAGGTTGGGATAGCGGTCGAGCGTGGCCTGCCGGACAACGGGGGCCGCGTCGTAGGGCGGAAACGCGTGACGATCGTCGTCCAGAACAGACAAATCGAACGCCCGGATACGACCGTCGGTCGAGTAGCCGCTGATGATATCGACTTGCCCGCGACGGATGGCTTCGTACATCAAATTCTGGTCAATCAGCCGGGGGCGCAGGTCCAGACCGTAGGTTTTGCGTAGGCCGGGGTAACCATCGGCGCGGCCGTAAAATTCGTGCGCAAAACCGGCCACCAACTTGTCTGACTTTCCCGGTAATACGTAAAACGCCGACAGCAGCGGCACCAACAGGATAAAGGCCAGCGTGCCAACCCGCAATCTACGGCCCGACAGCCGTTGCAACCGCGCCAGTGCCCAATCGAAGCTAACCGCCAGTAGCGCGGCCGGAATAGCCCCGGCCAGCATCATGTTGACGTTGCTCAGGGCAATGCCACCGAAAATGAACTCGCCCAGTCCACCGGCCGCCACGTAAGCCGCGAGCGTTGCCACGCCCACGTTAATGACGGTCGCCGTTCGGACGCCCGCGAAAATAACCGGCAGGGCCAGCGGCAGTTCGACCTTGGTCAGAATCTGTCGATCGGTCATGCCCACGCCCCGCGCGGCCTCGCGCACCGACGCGCTGACTTCCGTAATACCGACGTAGGTGTTGCGGATAATGGGCAGCAGGGCATACAGAAACAGCGCGACCAGCGCCGGGCCAATGCCAATTCCCAGCAGCGGAATCAGGAAACCCAGCAGGGCCACGCTCGGCACGGTCTGCAAAACGCCCGCCACGCCCAGCACAGCGTTGGCCAATCCCGTTCGGCGTGCGATCAGGATACCCAGCGGTACGCCAATCAGCAGGGCCAGCAGCAAGGACACGAATGTCAGCCCAACGTGCGTTAGCGTTTGCTCCAACAATTTACCGGACTGGTCACGCACGAAAGCAAAAAAATCAGTCATGGCACGCGTTTGGGTCGGGGCGTGTCGTCCAAGAAGTCGCGCACAAAGTCGTTCGCCGGGTGATTGAGCAGTTCGTCGGGCGGACCAAGCTGCACGATGCGGCCCCGGTCCATGAGGGCAATACGGTCGGCCAGTTCGAGCGCTTCGCCGACATCGTGCGTGACGAGCACCACGGTTGCTTCCCGTAATTCATTCAATCCAAATAATTCACGCCGAACGTGCCGGCGGGTAAACGGGTCGAGCGCGCCGAACGGCTCGTCCATGAGCACAACCGGCGGCCGGGCCGCTAATGCGCGCGCCAAACCAACGCGCTGCCGCTGCCCGCCACTCAACTCGGCCGGATAACGGTTAAGCAAGTCTTCGGGCAGTTGCAGTTTGTCCATCAGTTCGTGGGTGCGCGCTTCAATCTGACCCGGCTGCCAGTTCAGCAGTTTTGGTACGGTGGCGATGGCTTCGGCGACGTTGTAGTGCGGAAACAAGCCGCCGTCCTGAATGACGTAGCCGATGCGTCGGCGCAGGGCCGGGCCGGGTTGCTGCCGCACGTCCACGCCGTCGACCACGACCGAGCCGCTGGTGGGTTCAATCAGCCGGTTCATCATCCGGAGCGTCGTCGTTTTGCCGCAGCCGCTCGTGCCCAGCAACACCAGCGTTTCACCCCGCCCAACGCGGAACGACACGTCGTTTACCACTGGTTGCCCACCAAACTGTTTGGTCAGGTTGTTAACCTCAATCATCAGGGCGTTACCTGCACGCCCTTCCAGAACGCAACGCGGTCTTTGATCTGGCTGGCGGCCGGTTTCGGTTCGGGGTAGTACCAGGCCGCGTCGCGGTTGGTTTGGCCATCCACCGAGAGCGAATAGTACGACGCCAGGCCCTTCCACGGGCAGGTCGTGTGCGTTGAACTGTCAGTCAAATATTGAGCACTGACCGACTCCTTCGGAAAGTAATGGTTGTTCTCAACCACAACCGTGTTGTTGCTTTCAGCAATAATTTGACCGTTCCAAATGGCTTTCATGACCTTATTCGTTTAGTAACGTCTGCACCTCGATCACCGAGTTATCGTACACCCGGTGCGTAGCTTTTTGAAAATCCTCGGCATTCGCTTTAAAGATGTTATCGACGTATTTCTGTGGGTTGCGGTCGATGAGCGGGAACCACGTACTCTGCACCTGAATCATCATCCGGTGGCCTTTTTTGAACGTGTGCAGCACGTCCTGCAACCGAAACGTTACGTCGGTCACCTCGCCACTCCTGAACGGCTCCGGCTTCTCGAACGAGTTGCGGAACCGCCCGCGCATGGCCTCCGAACGCACCATCTGCTGGTAATTGCCGAGCGTAATGTTTTCGTTGGGCATGTACGGATGATTCGGCTCATCGGGCGGGTACACGTCAATGAGTTTGACGACCCAGTCGGCGTCGGTGCCGGTTGTGCTGACCTTTAGCTTGGCCGTAATTTCACCACCCAGCGTCAGGTCTTCGGTCAATACGTCGGTTTGAAAGGTCAGCACGTCGGGGCGTCGACCGGCGAAGCGCTGATCCTCCGACATGTAGTTAAAGGGCGTGAAACCCTGCGTCGTCGTGATGTCTTCGGTATAAGGTACGGGCCTCATCGGGTCGCTGACGTATTCAGAGAAACCACTGCCGTTGCCACCGCGCTGGATCAATTGACCATTGCCGGCTAAGTAGAACTGCCGCGTCTGGGCGTTGGCCGCCGGCCATTTGTCGAACGTGCGCCACTCGTTGCGGCCGGTGTTAAACAGGTACGCTTCGGGCAGGCCGGTCTTGCCATCGCCCGCGCCCTTGAGGAAGTGATTGAAGAATTTAGCTTCGATGTTACGCTGATAAAAGGTCGCGATGCTGTCGCCAAAATAGATGTTTGAGTGCAAGGTGTGGCCCGTCTCGCGCGACCAACGTCCGTGTCCGAACGGTCCCATCACGAGCGTGTTGTAGGTACCGGGATTGTTCTTCTCGACGGTTTTATAAATGTTCAGCGGACCGTACAGATCCTCGGCGTCGAACCAGCCGCCGACGGTCATCAAGGCGTGTTTGACGTTTTTCAGGTGCGGTAGAATGCTTCGCTTCTGCCAGAACTCGTCGTAATTCGGGTGCTCGACGGTTTCCCGCCAGAAAAAATTGTCTTTGTAGTATTTGTCGGCATTTTTCAACGGCCCGAGGTCATATTGAAACTGAAAGCCATCCCGAACAACTTGCTTGCGGAATGCACTGATTTGTACGCCACTGGCAAACTCAGGAATAAACTGGTCGTCGTACCAGGATTTAGTCGTCGGCTGCGGGTGCTGCACCCCAAACACCGGATACGTAAACAGATACGCCTGAATGAACGCGCCGTTATGGTGGAAGTCATCAAAGAAAAAGTCGGACACCGGAGCCTGGGGCGACGACGCTTTCAGGGCCGGATGAGCCGCCACGGCCCCGGCGATGGTGTAAAAGCCGGGGTAACTGATACCCCATTGCCCGACCCGACCGTTGTTGTTGGGCACGTTCTTGAGCAGCCACTCGATGGTGTCGTACGTATCCGAACTCTCGTCCACGGCCAGCGCCGAGGGCCGGGCCGGGGCTTTCCCTCGTTTCTTCGCGTCCGCCTGATTAGCCGCCTGTTGATCAGTCACGGTTGGCGTCATGTTCGTCCACGTACCTTCCGACGCCCAGCGCCCGCGCACGTCTTGGTACACGAAGATGTACTTGTCGCGCATGAGCGTACCCGACGGACCCACCTGACCGGCATAATTGTCAGGTCCGTACGGCGCGACGCTGTAGCACGTTCGCTGCATCAAGAACGGGTACTTATTGGTCGCCGACGCATCTTTCGGTACGTAAACCGCCGTGTGCAGTTTGGTGCCATCGCGCATCGGAATCTTGTATTCAAACTTCTGATAGTTCGCGCGGACAAAGTCGCTGGCCGGTTGCGCTTGCGCGAATACTATCGTGATGAGCACCAGTAGACAAATAAGCTCCTTTTTCATGCGGTTTATGAAATTTGTAAAGCAAGCAAGCGGCCAAAGATAGCGCTCATTCGCCTTGTCTATGTACAAAAAACGCCCGCTTACTACGGGCGTTTTTTAATTTCTCATTTCGCATTAGCGGCATACCATTCCCGGAAACTCTGCTTCGGCGGCTCGGGCATCTCACGGGCAATGGCCCAGGGGTTGAGCGTGCCGTTATGTGACAAGGCGTAGGGCGTACTCGCCAGCATCCGACGGGCCACTTTGCCCAAGCGGGCGTACAGCTTCGGGCGGGCCAGCACCTTCGCTAACACCTGCATCCCTGCCCGCTTGCCGGCGGGCATCGCCTTTTGCTCGCCGATGATCTGCCGCCATTTGTATAACTGCACGTGAATGTCAATCTTGACCGGGCACACGTCCGAACACGAACCGCAGAGCGTCGAGGCAAACGGCAGGGTACTGTGCTTTTTGAGGTCGACGTTCGGCGACAGAATCGCCCCAATCGGACCGGGAACGGTGTAATCGTAGCTGTGGCCCCCGCTTCGCCGGTACACCGGGCACGTGTTCATGCAGGCCCCGCAGCGAATGCATTTCAGCGACGCCCGAAAGTCGGGGCGGCCTAACTGCTCCGTTCGACCGTTGTCGACAATGATAATGTGCAACTCCTGACCGGGCCGGGGTTTGTGGAAATGACTGGTATAGGTTGTCGATAACTGCCCCGTTGCCGAGCGAGCCAGCAGGCGCGTGAAGACGCCGAGGTGTTCGAGTTTGGGAATGATTTTTTCGATACCCATGCTGGCGATGTGCACCGGGGCCAACGTTACGCCCAGATCGGCGTTGCCTTCGTTGGTGCAGACTACAAAGCCGCCCGTTTCGGCCACGGCAAAGTTCACCCCAGACAAGGCAATGTCGGCCGCCACGAAGTGCGCGCGCAGGTGCTGCCGGGCCGTTTCGGTCAGAAACTGCGGGTCGCTTTCGCCGGCGGGCGTACCGAGGTGTTTGTGAAAAATCTGCCCAACGTCTTCCTTCTTGAGGTGAATGGCCGGCAAAACGATATGGCTCGGTGGTTCGTCGTTGAACTGAATGATCCGTTCGCCGAGATCTGTGTCCACCACGTCGATGCCGTTCTTAATCAGATACGGATTCAGATGGCACTCTTCGGTGAGCATCGACTTGCTTTTCACCATGCGTTTGACGCCATGCTGCCGGGCAATGCGCAGTACGATTTCGTTGTGCTCCCGCGCGTCGGCCGCCCAGTGCACCTGAACGCCGTTGGCGATGGCGTTCCGCTCAAACTCTTCCAGATATTCATCCAACCGGCTGAGCGCGTGATCCTTAATTTGCGAGGCTAATTCGCGCAGGTCCTGGAATTCAGGCAGGGCGTAGGCCATGCGGTCACGCTTCTGGCGCACGAACCAGAGCGCTCCGTCGTGCCAGGTGGTGCGGTCAACGTCGGCGGTAAAGCGTTTGGCGGCTTGGGGATGGCTCATGGCTTACAGGTCGCGGGCTTTAACGTGAACGGGTTTGCCGTCTTTGTCAACAATGACTAATTCCGTGTCGTCACGCTGAGCTTGTTCAACGACTTTACGCACGGCACGACGAACGCCCGCTAACACGTCCTCTCTACTTGGAATCGGATTGGCTTCAATTGTCGTTTTCATATTTCCGAATGATTTCCCAAATCTCGTTATTTAACACATCAGTCTCAAGATACATTCCACCCGATGCAACCTCCTCCGGAACCGGACCTGCGTTGCTGAAGATAGTAAAGAAATTACAGATGGGAACGTATCGTCTAATTAAATTTTCCACACTCCGTCCGTACCGACGTTCGATTACATCGGGTGGAATGTCGTGTCCTCCCCTCGATACCCGTTGCGCTACGCGGGCTTTGGATACGTCCGCCGACGGTATCCAGAAATAATATAGACTTACTGCATACCCAATCTGCTGTGCGCGCTGAATCATGGACACATACGAACGAGTTGACAACGTAGTCTCGATGGCAAAGTCCACTTCCTGACTCATCAAATGCTCAATACGTTGAAGCATCAGACGACCAGCTTCAAACGCAACCGATTCTACGTTGAACGGCGATAGGCCACGTGCGATTTCGTCCGCATTGACGAATTCTTTTGTCTTCATTACTTCGGGTAGTAATGTGTATGCAGCGGTTGTCTTTCCGGCTCCGTTCGGTCCGGCAATTACGTACAAGTTCGGCATAAATAAATTAGGATGCTCCGGTTAGAATTTCCGCTACGTGCATTACCCGCACGGGCAGCTTCTTGCGCCGGATGATGCCTTCGAGGTGCATCAGGCACGAAACGTCGCCCCCGGTGATGACCTCAGCGCCGTTTTTTACGTGGTCGGCCACGCGGTCCTGCCCCATCCGCGCCGACACGGCCGCTTCCGACACGCAGAACGCCCCGCCGAAACCGCAGCATTCGTCGTAGCGGTCCAGTTCGACTAACTCCAGCCCGGCCACCTGCTTCAGCAGGCGGTTGATGTTCCCGTCGCGGATCGGGGTCATCTCGGAGTCGGTAGCCAGCCGTAGCCCGCGTTGCCCGTGACAACTCTGGTGCAACCCGACACGATAGGGAAACTCGGCTTCAATGCGCGTAATACCCAGCACCTCGGACAGGAACTGCACGAGTTCGTAAGTTCGCTCGCGAACGTGCCGAACGGCGGGCGTTTGCTCGATGATGTTGAAGTGCTTGCGCACGTGATAGACGCAACTTCCCGACGGCGCGACGACGTAATCGTAGTCGGCAAAGGTACGGACGTAATTATGGTACACCGGAACCGAATCGGCTTCGCAGCCCGCGTTGGCCATCGGCTGACCGCAGCAGGTCTGATTCATGGGAAACTGAACCTGAACGCCGACTTTTTCAAGCAAACGCATCGTCGCAATCCCGACCTGCGGGTAAAACTGATCGACGTAACAGGGAATAAACAGCGCGACGTTCATAAAGTAAAAATCTTGTTCTTCAGCAACCACTTCTCGCCCGGCTTAGCCATTGGCAGCGCCTGTTGATACTGCCACATCAGCGCTTCCCATTCCTGGACGGTGGGGTTAGCGGCATCGGCGGCTGCTTTTTGCTCGAACGAAAACGTCTCGTCGATTTCCATGACCATGAACAGCCGGTTGCCGACGCGGTAGATTTCCATGTTTGTAATACCCGACACCCGAATGCTCTGCTCAATTTCGGGCCAGATGCGTTCGTGATAGCGTTCGTACTCGGCAATTGAGGCCGGGTCATCTTTTAAGTCGAGGGCCAGAGCGTAGCGCATGGGCATATTAGATCACCGGTTCGGGCGTTACGTTTATTACCCGCGTCCGATACCCCTGAACGGCGTAAAATACAATAAAGCTGAAACACACCAGCGGCACGATAAGTGCGTACACCGCTCCGCCGTCAAACAGCGCCCCAGCCACCAGCGGCAGCAACGCTCCGCCGACAATGCTCATGATGACCAGCGACGACGCAATTTTAGCTTCCGCACCCAAGCCCTTGGTAGCCAAAGCAAAGATGGTGGGGAACATGATACTTTGAAAGAAATACGTGAAGCTGAGCGCAATCACGGCCGTCAAACCACCCGTCAGCATGGCCAGCAAAACCATCACCACCGCTCCGGCCGCGTACAGCGTTAATACTCGGTTCGGGCGCATTCGCGTCATCAGCGACGTACCAACGAAGCGACCCAGCATAAACAGCACCAGGGCGAACGACGCGTGAAAGCCCGCAATCTGCGTCGGCGAAAGCGCGGTCGATGCGCCACCGGTTAGGGCGTTGATAGCATTCATGTACCCTTCGGCCAAGGCCCAATGGCCTTCCCGCGAGAAATCGAGCTTGAGATCAACGAAGTAGCCCCAGAGCGTGGCCTGCGCCCCAACGTTGAGAAACTGCGCGACGATACCCAACGTCAGGTGACGGTGCCGCAACACGCCCAGAATAGAACCGTCACCCGTTGTCTGCTCTTCATCCGCGCCGACTTCGGGCATTTTCGTAATGGCAAACAGCACCGTTACAAACGCGATGATTGACCCGATCACCAAATATGGTGCCTGCACCGACAAGGCTTCCTGCACCCGAATCGTTTCAGCCTGCGCCGGGGCCATCGCCGTCAGCATTTCGGGCGTGTACTCGGTCTTGGAGAAGATAAACAGCGCGCCGATGATCGGCCCCAGAATCAGGCTCATGCCGTTGAACGACTGCGAAAAGTTGAGCCGCCACTCCGACTTAGCCGGGTCGCCCAGTACCGTTACGTACAGGTTGGCAGCCGTTTCCAGAAACGCGATGCCGCAGGCCATTGTGAACAGGGCGAACAGAAAGAAACTGTAGACCCGCGCTTCAGCCGCTGGGTAAAACAAAAATGCACCCCCGCCGTACAGCAGCAACCCGAACAAGATGCCCCGCTTGTAGCCAAACTTCCGCATGACGTAACCCGCCGGCAGGGCCATGAAAAAATAGCCGAGGTAAAACCCAAAATCGACGATACCCGCCTGAAATCGGTTCAGATCAAGCGCAATCTGAAATTGCTTGATGAGCGACCCGTTGAGGCTGTTGGCCAGGCCCCACAGAAAAAAAAGGCTGGTTACGAGGGCAAAGGCCAATTTATAGCTACCCGTCGAGCCAGATGTAACCCTGGGTGGGGTTGTCGGCGTTGGTAAGGCCATTCGTCAGAAAGCAGTTTAGCAAAAGGCACTGATTACAAAGAAAGCAGTTTTGGAAATAGATCTAATGAGCAAGGGAGTTGGCCTTACGTTGACCGCAACACTCCTGTTCTCAAAGGCCCGCTAAGTCACTTCCAGTGGTTTATTTACTCCAGCGCGGCCACGCCCGGCAGCACTTTGCCTTCCATGTATTCGAGCAAGGCACCGCCCCCGGTCGAGACGTAACTGACGCGGTCGCCGTAGCCGGCTTGGTTGACGGCCGACGCCGAATCGCCCCCGCCGATAAGGGAGAACGCGCCGTTTTCTTCGGTCGCCCGCACGACCGCTTCGGCAATGGCATTGGTGCCGGTGGCAAAGTTCTCAAACTCGAACACGCCCATCGGACCGTTCCAAAGAATGGTTTTTGACCGCAGAATGACCTCCGTAAACTGCTTTACCGTTTCGGGACCAATATCCAGCCCTTCCCAACCATCGGGAATCTGACCAGTCGCGACGATTTGGCGGTTGGCATCATTCGAGAAATTGTCGGCGCAAACGTTGTCGACGGGCATGTAGATATTTACGCCTTTCTCGTCGGCTTTCTTGAGCAGTTCGAGCGCCAGGTCTTGCTTGTCGGCTTCGAGCAACGACTTTCCAATCTGCCCACCCTGCGCTTTGGTGAAGGTGTACGTCATACCTCCGCCGATAATGAGGTTGTCGACCCGGTCGAGCAGCTTTTCGATAATTAAGATTTTATCGGAGATTTTGGCTCCACCCATGATGGCCGTAAAGGGTCGTTCGGCGTCATCCAGCACTTTTTTGGCGTTATCTAATTCGGCCTGCATCACGTAACCGGCCACGCGCTCATCGAAGAACTGCCCCATCACGGCCGTTGATGCGTGAGCGCGGTGGGCCGTACCCAAGGCGTCATTCACCCACACGTCGCCGAGTTTGGCCAGCTTTTGGGCGAACGCCTGA
>CAXUEB010000024.1:24260-28135 GCA_964249775.1 uncultured Spirosoma sp. | reverse complement strand
GCGCGGAACCGTGCGCGCCGACCGCGACTTTCCGCCTTTCGACCGCGTGACGATGGACGGTGTCGCCCTGCGGTTGACCGACGACATCAAACCGGGAAACTCGTTCCGCGTTGCCGGTACGCAGTTCGCCGGCCAGCCACCCATGACCTTAACCGACCCCGACACCTGCCTCGAAGTGATGACCGGCGCCATGCTGCCCGCCGGAACCAACGCGGTGGTGCGCTACGAAGACGTGACGATAACAAACGGCGTAGCAACGGTTAACGTGGCCGTTGAGCCGGGGCAATCCATTCACCGGCAGGCCACCGACCGCCGGGCAGGCGACGAACTATTGCGGGCCGGAACGTGGCTCGGACCGATTGAACTGGCCGTAGCGGCATCGGTGGGCCAAGTTGAACTGACCGTCAGCGCGTTGCCCCGCGTGGCGCTTATTTCGACCGGCGACGAGTTGGTCGGCGTGGCCGATACGCCCCTGCCCTACCAGATTCGGCGGTCGAATACGTATCTGCTCCGGGCGGCCCTGGCGTCATTGGGTATTGCGGCCACGTTGCACCACATCGTGGATGACGTGGCCATACTGGCGGACGGACTGTCTTCCTTATTAGACGAGAACGACGTATTAATCTTGAGCGGGGGCGTTTCGGCGGGCAAGGCCGATTTTGTGCCGGGTACGCTGGCGCAATTGGGCGTTCAGCAGCAGTTTCACAAGGTGGAGCAACGGCCCGGCAAACCGCTCTGGTTCGGCACAACGCCCGACAAAACCGTGTTTGGCTTGCCCGGTAACCCCGTCTCGACGGTGCTGTGCGCTTACCGCTACGTCTTGCCGTACCTACGGGCGTCGCTGGGTAGGCCACCCGAACCGGCGCGGTATGCCCAGTTGAGCGAAGCCGTCACGTTCCGTCCTCCGCTGACTTACTTCCTGCCCGCCCGACTCACGACCGAACCCGACGGTCGTTTGCTGGCCCATCCCCTACCCGGCTCCGGCTCGGCCGATTTCGCCAACCTCTTGGACGCCGACGGTTTTCTGGAACTACCCGCCGATGAGCAGAACTTTGGGGCAGGCAGGGCATTCCGGCTGTGGCCGACGCGGTGACATTTTACGTTCCACCTGGTGCAGTTTTCACCGACGAAACGATAATTGCCACTATTAATCAGTAAATTAATAGCACAACCAACATGAACAGCGAAAAAAAGGAGTTGTCATCCGCACAACGAGACGAATTACTCAGCGCATTGAAAGTGCGTTTTGAAAAAAACGGGAGCCGCCACGAAGGTCTTGATTGGGCTAACGTACTGGCAAAGCTGGAAGCGAATCCGGCTAAATTGTGGTCACTCAATGAAATGGAAACAACGGGCGGTGAACCGGATGTGGTTGGTCAGGATGCGAAGACGGGCGAATACCTGTTTTATGACTGTTCGGCGGAAAGTCCTAAAGGCCGCCGAAGTATTTGCTATGACCGCCAAGCGCTGGAATCAAGGAAAGAGCATAAACCCCAGTACAACGCGATTGACATGGCGACAGCCATGGGCATTGAGCTGTTAACCGAAGAACAATACCGGGCATTGCAGAAACTTGGCAAGTTCGATACGAAAACATCGAGCTGGCTGCAAACCCCTTCCGAGATCAGAAAACTCGGTGGTGCTCTCTTTGCTGATTACCGCTACGGTACCGTTTTCGTGTATCACAACGGAGCAGAATCTTACTACGGTGCCAGGGGGTTCCGTGGCTCGCTAAGGCTATGAATGCGGATGAGATCCAACCGAGCAAACCGTAAGATAGTACCCTATTTTACGTTCATTCGAGCTTCGTTTCGGGGCTGCCGTAGCATGTTAAAACTACCCCACGACCGGCAGCCGGAAGTAGAACGCGGCTCCGTCCGATACGCTGGTGTCTAACCCAATCTGGCCGTTCATGCTTTGGATAAATTCGCTCGAAATGGCGAGGCCGAGGCCCGTACCGCTGGCCTGCCCGTTGCGGCCGGGGGCTTTGAAGTAGCGGTCGAAGACGCGGTCCTGGTGTTCGGGGCGGATGCCCGCGCCGTAATCACGCACCCGAAACTCGACGTGACCGTTGACGCGCTGGGCGGCTACTTCCACCTCTGTTTCGTCGGGGCTGTGGCGCACGGCATTCGACAGAAAGTTAACCAGCACCCACGACGCTTTATCGGGATCGGCGTTGACCATTGGCAGGTTCGGCGGCAAGTTCATCTTAAACTGCAAGTGCTTTTGTTCGGCCTGCACACGGAGCGCGCTGGTGGCGTAGTTGACGATGTCGACCGGCGAAACGGGCCGCACGTTGAGTTGAATCTGACCCGATTCGACCTGCGCCATGTTAAGCAATTCGCCCGTCAGGTTCAGCAGCCGGTCGGCGTCGTCGCGGACGTTGTTCACCAACTGCGTTTGCTCGTTATTGAGCGGCCCAATGCGCGCGTCTTCGAGCAGTTTCAAACTCATTTTAATGATCGACAGGGGCGTTTTCAGTTCGTGCGAAACGGTGGCGATGAAGTTGGTTTTGGCTAAGTCGAGTTCTTTGTACGAGGTGATGTTTTCCAGCACAATTACGTAACCGGCCAACTGCGGCTGATCTTCGCCGGTGCGCGTTACGTCGACGGTATGAATGCGTTTGTTGAAGTAGTTTTCCTTGCCTTTGCCGTCCTGACCAACGTCGTAAATTTTCAGCAGGCCCGCGTTGCGGTTGAGCGGCCCGTCGGTCATCAGTTCCCCAATCAGCGTCCGCATCAGGTCATTGGACAGGGCAATATCGGGCGCGTACTTACCGGCTAATTGCCGTTCGGTGAGGCCCAGCAGGCGGCACGCGACGGGGTTAGCAAACAGGATGTTTTTGCGTTCGTCCAACCCGATGATGCCCTCGTTCATGATCTGGATCAGCGTGTCGATGCGCCGTTTCTCAAACAGCACCCGCGCCAGGTTCGAGTGCTCGTATTCGTCTAACTTCTGGGCCATTGAGTTGAACGAGCGGGCCAGTTCGCCGAATTCGTCGCTGGACCGGAAGTGAAGCCGTTCCTCAAAATTGCGGCTGGCTACCTGCTTGATGCCGCGCGTCAGTTCGCGCAGGGGATTGGCGATGTAGCCCGGAAAATTGATAATAAACGAAAACAGAATCAGGAAGCACAGCGTCCCGACGGCCGCCAGCCAGACCAAGGCATCCTTGGCGGTTTGCTTGGCGGTCTCGTTTTTGCTGACAATGGCCCGGCGGTTGACGTCGTCCAACTGAAACAGGTTCTGCTGCATCCGGTTGAGCGTCGTCGAATCGGCCCGCCCGGCCCGCAGGCGTCCAAAATCCCGGCGCAGTGCCCGCGTCAGTTCGCCCTCGCCTACTTCGGTGATGTTAGCCTCCTGTTTCTTTAGGTTGTCCTCGAAGTCGCGCAGGGCTTCCGGGTCGCTGGTCCGGTTGACCAGCGCCTTCTGCATCCCGCTGGTGTATTCGAGCGAGACGTAGTTATCCTTCAGAATTGCCTGCGAATCGTCGGAAAGCCGGCTCAGGTAGTAAGCTCCCAAGCCGCCGAGGGCCAGGATGATGGCGAACATGAACGCCAGCGCTAAAGATATTTTTGATTTGATCGTCATGATGTACGAAGCCTGATGATAGCGGGCAGATCGTCCAGCAGCGCCAAGAGCGCCAGGACGGTGGGTAGTTCAAAATTGGCTTCCAGCGCGTCGAAAACCTGAACAAGGGCCTGCCGTTCGGGGTCGGGCCAGGTAATGGGCCTGGCTTGTCGTAGCTGCGATACGATCAGACGGCCATAGTGTTCATCGTTGAGCTGACCCGTCAGTAGCAGTTCGAAGGCACGGGGTAAATAGTACTTCACGGTGGACGGCCGGTAGCCGTTGATCTGAAAAGCAAACGCTAAGTC
>CAXUEB010000024.1:9361-24250 GCA_964249775.1 uncultured Spirosoma sp. | reverse complement strand
TCCATGGTGTCATCCGCCATCGGGCTTAATT
Organism: uncultured Spirosoma sp.; assembly: GCA_964249775.1. Lineage (GTDB taxonomy): Bacteria > Bacteroidota > Bacteroidia > Cytophagales > Spirosomataceae > Spirosoma. The sequence continues at coordinate 24,219 of CAXUEB010000024.1, read as the reverse complement.
GCCAGTCGAGCTGACGGGCAACGCTGAGCGCGTCGTAGAGCCGGTCGATCGCCGTACGCAGGTCGTCGGGCAGCGGGATCGCCGGCGGGGGCGTTTCGGGGGGCAGCAGCCAATCCAGCTCCCGCAGCAGGTAAGCCATCGGCGTACCGGACGCCGGTGGCTGGGCGACCTGCAACACCCGCACGACCGCGTCCCGCTCGGCATCGGGCCAGCGGTAGATGTGAGAATCCCGCAGCTTCATGGCTATACAAAACGGGCTGACGTCACCGTCGCCGTGGATGACCAGATCAAAGGCGCGGGGCAGGTAATACTTTAAACTTTGGTCGGAGTCGCAGTTGTGGAGAAACAGGTAGTTGATATCGGCGGCCGATACCTCGCGCCGTCGGGTTCGTTTCAATCGTCGCTCAACGGCCAGGTCATCCGCGTCGTACCAGGCGTGGCCGTGCACCTTTTGGGGAACGGCCAGCGTCTCGTACAGGTGGTCGAGGGCGTCGGTCAGTTCCTGATTAAGTTCGGCTGGCTCCGTCATGGCCATCAGGACAAAATAATTAGATCCGTATCCGATTCGGACAGTTTATTCAACAACTGATTAAACGCGTTGGTGCGGATGATAATTTGAATCAGGCTGAAATGCGGCTTCCCAATGCAAACCGTCGTGACCTTGCGCTTCTCGGCTTCTTCGACAATGCTGTTGACGATGCTGTCGCTCTTGACCTGCACCACTTCCGCGCCCAGTTCGGTGGCCAGCTTCAGGTTGTTGATTAAATACCGCTGCACGTCTAATTTGATGCGATCCGGGCTTTCGGCGGGCGTCTGAACGTACAGCACGAACCAGCGCGAATTGTAGTACGACGCCAGCCGCGCCGTTTTGCGAATCACGCGCCGGGCCACCTCGTGATTGGTACTGATGCTCGCCATGAACCGCTCGGGTTTGGCCTGCACGCCCGCCGGCAAACTCGTTTCGATCTTCCGCTCAACCGCCGTCGCCACTTCGCGCAAGGCCAGTTCGCGGAGTTGCAGAATCTTTTCCGACTGAAAGAAATTAGCCAGCGCCGTGTGCACCTTGGCTTTGTCGTAAATCTTACCTTCTTTCAGGCGGGTAATCAGTTCGTCGGCCGTCAGGTCAATGTTGACCACTTCGTCGGCCAGTTGCAGCACCCGGTCCGGCACGCGCTCGGTCACGTCGATGCCCGTAATTTCGCGGACCTCGTCGTACAGGCTTTCGATGTGCTGAATGTTGACCGCGCTGATGACGTTGATGCCCGCGTCTAAGATTTCGAGCACGTCCTGCCAGCGCTTTTCATTTTTGGAGCCGGGGATGTTGGTGTGGGCCAGTTCGTCGACGATGACTAATTCGGGATGCGCGTTGACGACGGCCTGAAGGTCCATTTCTTCCAGTTCACGGCCCTTGTAAAACAGTTTGCGCCGGGCAATGATGGGCAGGCCGTCCAACAGCGCGTGGGTTTCGACCCGGTTATGGGTTTCGACAAAGCCGATTTTTACGTCGATGCCGCTCCGCAGCAGCGCATGGGCTTCCTGCAACATGCGGTACGTCTTGCCCACGCCCGCGCTCATGCCGATGTAAATCTTGAACTTGCCCCGGCGCGACGCTTGAATGAGCCGGAGAAAGTGTTCAGCCGATTGGTCGCGGTCGTCGGTCGTCATGGCGTAGTCATTGGTGGTCACCGAATTGTCGTTCGTTGTCGTCGATTGTCTTCGCTGTTAATGACCAGTTCTTGACAACAAATGACCAAACGTAAGCCATTCCACTACGGCTTCACGCTTGCGTTCTGATCCAGGTTCTGCTGAACCGTCGGGTCCTTAAAGGTCGACGGGATGCGCTCCGGCCGGATGTTCTGCGGGGCCGTCAGAACCAACGGAATGTCTTCGACCACGACGTTGCTGGTGTCCAGTCCAAACGCACTCTTGGTGGAAAGAGCGATGCGCCGAATCAAGTAATAACCACTCATGATGACCTGCTGAGCTAAAGGCAAATCGTTGTCAACCGATAGGTACGGCTGAAACAGGACGAACCGGAAATCGCCCGGCACGCGGTGGGCCTTGAGCGACTGGTAGCGGCTGTCGATCAGGACCTCCTTGTGCTTGACGAGGTCTTCGACCACCATGCGGAACAGCAGATTGATGCGCGTCTCGACCCGGAAACCCAGATAAAACGTAACAAAATAAGCATCCTGATCGGCCAGTTCGTCGACTTTGTAGCGAATCACGAACGGTTCGTCTTCCACCTCGACGTGAATAAACCAGTACACGTCGGCGCGTTTGGGTGCCCGGTTTAGAATCGAGTAGAGCGTATCGGATTCGATTCGTTCGGGGCTGTCGGACGTGGTCAGGTAAACCAAGTGCGTCGCGAACTTGGGCAGACTGGTATCGTTGCTTAATGCTTTCAGAATGGGCAGGTGGTCGATCAGCGTATCGTAGCGAATCAGTTGGGCCTTTACTTCTTCGCCCCGGTACCAGAACAGCATCAAGGCCATCAGCAACACGCCGAGCGTAATGGAAATCCAGCCGCCTTCTTCAAACTTGACGGCGTTGGCAATCAGAAACGTCGTTTCGACGGTCAGGAATACGGCCGTAATTAGGAACGTAAAAATCGGGTTGAACCGGTTGACGCGCAGGTAGGCGTTCACCAGCACGGTCGACATCAGCATCGTCAAGGTCACGGCCAAGCCGTAGGCGGCTTCCATGTTCTTTGATTCCCGGAAGTAGAGCACAATCAGAATGCAGCCGGCCATCAGCCCCCAGTTGACGAATGGCACGTACAACTGCCCCCGCACGTCGGTGGGATATTTGACCCGCTGCCGGGGCCACAGGTTCAGGCGCATGGCCTCGCCCACCAACGTAAACGCCCCACTGATGAGCGCCTGCGAAGCAATAATGGCGGCCGAGGTGGCCAAGACAATGCTGAACACCAGCAGCGGAGCCGGCACGATGCTGTAGAACGGGCTGGTTTCGCCCAGTCGCTCCCCAAGGTGTCCCATTAGATAAGCCGACTGCCCGGCGTAGGACAGCAGCAGACAAATCTTGACGAAAATCCAACTCACGCGGATGTTGCCCCGACCGCAGTGGCCCATGTCGGAATAGAGCGCTTCGGCTCCCGTCGTGCACAAAAATATGCCACCCAACAGCCAGAACCCACCGGGATAGTCGGTCAGGAAACGGTAGGCGTACACCGGGTTGATGGCCCGCAAGACGCCCGGCTCCGACAGCAGCGCGTAGACTCCTATACCGCCAACGAACGCGAACCACGTCAGCATCACCGGCCCAAACAGCCGCCCCAGCAACTGCGTGCCGAACTGCTGACTCACGAATAAGGCCACCAGAATGCCGATGACAATCGGCACGGTTTCCAGATCGGGGTTGAAAATCAGTAAGCCTTCAACGGCCGACGAGACCGAGATGGGGGGTGTAATCAAGCCGTCGGCGAGCAGAAACGAGCCACCGATTAAGGTTGGAAACAACAGCCACCGCCCCGTGAACCGCCGGACTAAGGCGTAGAGCGAAAAGATACCGCCTTCGCCGTTGTTGTCGGCCCGCAGCGTAATGATGACGTATTTAATGGTCGTTTGCAGCGTCAGCGTCCAGATGACGGCCGACAGTGTCCCCAGCACCAGCGTCTCGGACAACTCCTTGCCGCGCATCACGGCCGACAGCACGTAGAGGGGCGACGTACCAATGTCGCCGAAGACGATGCCGATGGCCACCAACAGTCCACCGGCGGTTACTTTGTTAAGCGATACGTGAGTCGAATTATCCACGATAACGAAGAGATTGGTAAAACAACGAGGGGCAAGTTGGTAACGGTTGGGTGCGTTCGTAGTTCATGGTACATCCGCACCCGGTTAGCCAGATTGACGGCTCCGAACGCCCGCAATAATTGACAGGGCAATAAAGGCCAGCAAGTTAGCCAGAATAGCGATTGTCCAGCGGTCGCTGCTGCGGGCAAACAGCATTAATAAGGCCGCCAGTAGATTGACCCGCACGACCACCCAGCGCGACAAGGTATGCAAATCCGCCAAAACCGCCCGTTGTTCGGGCTGCAAATTTGGCCCGGCACGTTCATCGGTAGCCGGCAACTGAGCGGGTATCGTCCAGTAAACAGCACCGGCCACCACCAGTGTAACAATGACTGGCACAAGGTCAATGAACACCGGCGACGGGTAAAGCGTCCACAGCACAAACAAGCCCGGCACACTACCCACCAAGGTAGCCGACAGTAGATAGAGCCGAATAAAGCGCGGAGCATCCGTTGCCAAACGCCGGCTAAGCAAGGCAATGAACCCCATTCGGATGAGGAGCAGGCCCAGCATGACGTTGGTGAGCAGGCTAAACCACGCCTGCCGCGACACGAAGCGGTCGGGTTGCCCGTCCTCGCCGAGGTGTACCGGCAGGCGGGCGGGCAACCGGCTTAGCAACAACGAAACGCCGACCAAGGGTAGGCAAAGTAGCAACGTGCTGATAAATTGATAAGAACGTTTCATGACTGGGCTAAAAGCTAACCCACCCGTCCAGTGTCGTAGACGGGCGCTTACCGAAGAATAGGCGGCAACGGTATATGCAGAAGACACGGAGCTGTTACCTTCCGTGCCTTCTGCGCCGTTACGGATGTACGTTACCCTAAAAACTGACGGACAGGCTCGTCGTCAGCGCCGTGTTGTTTCGTTTGCCTTCAAAAATGGGGTCGGCGCTATTGAAAACCCGCCCTTCGATGCGGAACAAGGCGTTGGGCAAAATCGCGTAATCGTAGTTCAGCGAATAGCCCCAGGTTTGGAAACCGTTGGGTCGGTCCGCCGTTGCGGTACCCGTACCGATGATGACGCCGTTCTTGTCGTCGTAGTACTCAATCCGGCCGGCCAGATAGCTGCGGCCGCTGGTAGCAACGCGGGCGATGACGACGGGCGAGTACCAAACTTGTTGCCCATCCACGATCCGTTCGCCGTTTCGCAGCGTCGTGCGACCATCCAGGCCAACGTCGAAGCCGAGCGTTACGCCGAACTTACCAGTCGGGTTGATGAGGACGTAAAAGTTGTTGAAGAACCGCCCCTGACTCAGCGAGTCGGGCCGGTCCGAGCCGAGGAACGAACTCCAGTTCAGGGTTAGCTTCGGCGACGGGCGGTACTGCACCTGCGTCGTGAGCGACAAGCCACTGTAGCCCGGCAGTTTTGCCACGCGCTGCCAACCGTTGGTCACCATGCCGAGCAGCGTCAGCTTGCCGCCCGCCGTGTTGTAGGTCAGTTTGGCTCCCGACAGGTAGTACGGCGAGTTTTCGGCCAGGATGCTGCGCGTCAGCGTCCAGTTGTCTTTCCCAATCGCACCCTCGAAGCCAATGTGCGACGCAAAAATACCGGCGTCGAGCCACAGGTCACGGCTGCCACTCAATTTGACGCCCGCGTTGGCTTCAAAAATATTTTTGACTAAATCCTGCTCGGCCGCGTAGTTATACTGCGGATACGTACCGACTTGAATGGCCAGATTCCCCCGCACCCGCTCGCCGACGTAAGCGCCCTTGATAAACGCCAGGTTGACGTTTACCTCCCGGTTTCGCTTGAAATTATACAGAAAGCCGGGACGTTCCTGCGTGGTTTTAGCCAACGTGAGATCGTGCGCATAGTACGCTTCGACGTAGCCCGTCACGGTTAGGCCGGAGTTTGGAGCAGCCGTCGTAGCCGCCTGCGTCGGCGCGGAGGTAGTGGTCGTGTCGGTGATCTGAGCGAACGAATGGCTCAGCGCACCGGCAACTAAGGTTGACGTAATTAGAAACTTATTCATGTTTATGGTTTTGTTGTACTCACCGTGATGAAAAATCAGGTTAGCACCGGTGGCCAGCCGCAGCCGACTACCGGTGCCAAGCTGATTACCAATAAATTACTGCGTTAGATACTCCACAATCGGGCCGAGAACCAGCGCGGGAAAGAAACACAGCGCCCCAATAATGAAGATGACGGCCGTTAGCAGCAGGCCGAATGTCCAGGATTCGGTCGGCAAGACGCCCGCCGTGGGCGGGATGTAGCGCTTCTCGAACAGGATGCCGGCGATGGCCAGCGGCCCAATAAGGGGAATGAACCGTCCGAAAAGCATCACTACCGCCGTCGACAGGTTCCAGAACGGCGTGTTATCACCCAGCCCCTCGAAGCCCGATCCGTTGCCAGCCGCCGACGATACGTATTCGTAAAGCATTGTCGTAAAGCCGTGGTAACCCACGTTGCTTAGCCAGCCGATGTCGGGGTGTTTGTTGTGTACATACACGGCGATCGCCGTGGCCCCGAGGTACAGCAGGGGCAGCACGACAATGACCAGCGACGCAATCTGAATCTCCGGGATGCCTACTTTCTTACCCAGCAGTTCGGGCGTTCGACCGATCATCAAGCTACCGATGAAGATGGCGATGATGATGTACAGAAACATGTACAGAAAACCCGTACCAACCCCGCCGTAGAACGTATCCAACTGCATGCCGAGCAGCATAAAAACCCCCGACAGGGGCGTGTAGCTGTCGTGCATGGAGGTAAGCGTGCCGGCCGGAATCACGACGTTAACCCCGCACCAGAACGCCGACGCCGACGTACCGAACCGTATCTCCTTGCCTTCGAGGCTACCGGCAGACTGGTCAATGCCCAGCGCGCTGATGGCCGGGTTGCCCCGAAACTCCTGCTCCATCGTCGGGATGGTCAAGGCCAGAAAGCAGCCGGTCATGATTGTAAACAAAATGATACCCAGCTTCCGGCGGTTTAGGAAATAACCCAGAAAGACAATAAACGCCATCGGCAAGAGAAACACGTTGAGCAGGTTGATAACGTAGCTCACTATGTTGGGGTTCTCGAACGGGTGCGCGGTATTCGCGCCGTAAAAGCCCCCACCGTTGGAGCCGAGGTGCTTAATCGGCAGCATAGCCGCGACCGGACCGGTCGTTACCGTCTGCTCCGCACCTTGCAGCGTTTGAATGAGTTGATACGGTTCAAACGTCATCGGGACGCCCGTCAGCATCAGCAGCACCGCGCCGACCAGCGACAAGGGTAAAAACACGCGTGTGATCGACAAAACGAAATCCTGGTAGAAGTTGCCCACGTTCGTGCTGGAATACCCCTGCAACGCCCGCATCACGGCCACCCCCACCGCCAGACTCGTCCCCGCCGATACAAATTGCAGGAACGTTAGCACAACCATCTGCGTGAAGTAGGTAGCCCCGGTCTCGCCCGAATAGTGTTGCAGATTCGTACTGGTTAGAAAACTAACCGCCGTGTTCAACGCCAGCGTCCACTCCATCGAGGGGATGTTTCCCTGATTCCAAATTGGAATGGCAGCCTGCACTGACAACAGCACAAACGCGTACAGCAGCCAGACGGCGTTGATCGTCAGCAGGGCCACGGCGTACTGCCGCCACGTCATCGGCTGATTGGGATCGATCCCGCCCAGCCGGTAGATCAGCCGGTCGAGTGATGCCAGAAAGTCGAGCAGGGTTTTCTCGCCCCTAAACACGCGGCTCAGGTAACGCCCGGTCAGAATGGCCAGCCCAACGGATAAACCGAAGAGCAACCCAAGCCCGATTAGTTCCGTAATCATGTTGGTGTCCGTTCGTCGGCCGGAGCATCCGGCTTGCGAACCGGATACCCCGATCCGGTTTTTATTTGGTTTGGTCCAGCGCGACGTTTAATCGCAGTACGTTCACCGTCGACGGACCGAATAGGCCCAGCAGCGGGCCTTCGGTGTGTTCATCCACCAACTGATTGAGCCGTTCGGGGCTAAGGTTGCGCGCTTTGGCAATCCGGGCCACCTGAATCTTAGCGCCCGCGGGCGACAAATCCGGGTCCAAACCCGAACCCGACGCCGTTACTAACTCCGCCGGAATATCGGCTTTGTTTACGCCCGGATTATGCACCAAGAACGTATCGATGCGGGCCTGTACCTGCTTCAGGTAATCGGGGTTGCTGGGGCCTTTGTTCGACCCCGCCGACCCGGCCGCGTTGTAATCCACCGCCGAGGGGCGGCCATTGAAGTAGCGGTCCTGAGTAAACGCCTGACCGATGTTGGCGTACCCAACAATTCGGCCATTAGCTTCAACTTTAACGCCTTCGCCCCCACCCGGTGCGAGTTTAGCAATGCCGGCCACAAGGAGCGGATAAATCACCGCCGTTATAATGAGTAGGACAATCGTCAGGCGAATCGCCGGTCCAAGATGCGTTGTCATTTTTGTTTAGTTTGTCATGCTGACGAAGCTGGGCCGCCGGAGCGGAAGCCTCTTCGTCGGATAAATGTACTTATGAGAACTTACTGCCAATTGTGAAAATACTTTCTTCACAATTGGCAAAACTTATACAAACAATCCCACCACCAGATCAATCAGCTTAATGCCAATGAACGGGGCAATCAGCCCGCCGAAGCCGTAGATAAACAGGTTCCGGCGCAGCAAGGCACTCGCGCCGATGGGCTTGTATTCAACCCCGCGCAGGGCCAGCGGAATCAGCATCGGAATGATGATGGCGTTGAAAATCACCGCCGACAGAATGGCCGACTCGGGGCTGTGCAGTTGCATCAGGTTGATGCGCTGCAAGGCTGGAATCGATTCAACGAATAGAGCCGGTACGATGGCGAAGTACTTGGCTACGTCGTTGGCAATCGAAAACGTCGTCAGCGTACCGCGCGTGATGAGCAGTTGCTTGCCAATTTCCACCACCTCAATCAATTTGGTTGGGTCGTTGTCAAGGTCCACCATGTTGCCCGCTTCCTTGGCGGCCTGCGTACCGGAGTTCATCGCCACGCCCACGTCGGCCTGCGCCAGCGCCGGGGCGTCGTTCGTCCCGTCGCCCATCATCGCCACCAGCTTGCCACCGGTTTGCTCATTGCGGATGTACTGCATTTTGTCTTCCGGCTTGGCTTCGGCGATGAAATCGTCCACGCCCGCTTTTTGCGCGATGAACTTAGCCGTTAAGGGATTGTCGCCCGTCACCATCACCGTCTTGACGCCCATCTTCCGCAGCCGGTCGAAGCGCTCCGAAATACCGGGTTTGATAATGTCCTGCAATTCGATGACGCCTTTTACCTGTTCGTTTTCGGTGACGACTAAGGGCGTACCCCCGTTGGCGGCAATCTCCTTCGCCTGCGCGTCGGTCTCGGCCGGGAAGCGGTTACCCGCGCGCTCCACGATGGTCCGAATGGAATCGGTTGCGCCCTTGCGAATGCGCGTTACCTGACTGGCCTGATTACCGCGGTTCAAACCGGCCGGTAAGTCAATTCCCGACGAACGAGTTTCGGCCGTGAACTTGATCAGCGTCGCGCCGGTCGTGCTCAGGTTGCGCGTTACCTCGGTACCAGCCAACTCAACAATCGACTTACCTTCCGGCGTTTCGTCGGCCAGCGAACTCAGGGCACTCGCCCGCACCATGTCGGCCTGATTGATGCCGGGAGCCGGATAAAAGTTGGTCGCTTTCCGGTTACCAATCGTGATCGTACCCGTTTTGTCCAGCAGCAGCGTATCGACGTCGCCCGCCGTTTCGACGGCCCGGCCCGACTTGGCAATGACGTTCGCCCGCAAGGCCCGGTCCATGCCGGCAATGCCGATGGCCGACAGCAGCCCGCCGATGGTGGTCGGGATCAGGCAAACGAATAGCGAAATCAGGGCCGCGATGGTGATTGGCGTCTGGGCGTAATCGGCGAAGGGTTGCAGCGCTACGCAGACAATGATGAAGATAAGCGTAAACCCGGCCAAGAGAATCGTCAGCGCGATTTCGTTCGGCGTTTTCTGGCGGCTCGCGCCTTCAACCAGGGCAATCATCTTGTCGAGGAACGATTCGCCCGGCTGGGTCGTCACCTGAACCTTGATCTTGTCGGAAAGCACTTTCGTACCGCCCGTTACCGACGATTTATCCCCACCCGCTTCGCGAATCACCGGGGCCGATTCGCCCGTGATGGCCGACTCGTCGATGGTTGCCAAGCCTTCGATAATTTCGCCGTCCGACGGGATGATGTCGCCCGGTTCACAGATAAAAACGTCCCCTTTTTTAAGTTGAGCCGACGAGATAATTTGTACTTCGTTCAACGTGTAGTTGCCCACTTCGCGAATCACCTTGGCGGGCGTTTCCTGCCGGGTCTTGCGCAACGATTCGGCCTGGGCCTTGCCCCGCGCTTCGGCGATGGCCTCGGCGAAGTTGGCGAACAAAAGCGTTAGCAAGAGAATCGCCGTAATGGTGATGTTGTAGCCCAGACTACCTTGCGTTGTGTCGCCCGTCAGGGCAATGTACACCGTTACCAGCACCATAATCAGCGTACCGATTTCGACGGTAAACATGACCGGATTCTTGATTAACTGCGCCGGGTTTAGTTTCGTGAATGAGTCCCGAATGGCCGGCCCGACAAGCTCGGGCTGGAACAGTGAGGGAGAAGATTGTTTTGCCATTGTGAACGACCCGTTTACTTGAGTGAGAAATACTCGGCCAGCGGTCCCAGGGCCAGGGCCGGAAAGAACGATAAGGCCGTGATAATGAGAATGACGGCGAAAGTCATCAGCCCGAACGTGCCCGTGTCGGTTGGCAGCGTTCCCGACGATTCCGGTACGTACTTTTTCTGCGCCAACAAACCCGCGATGGCCACCGGGCCGATGATGGGAATGAAACGGCCCAGAATCATGACGATTCCCGTCGCGAAGTTCCAGAAGAAATTGTTGTCGCCTAATCCTTCAAAGCCCGACCCGTTGTTAGCGTTCGACGACGTAAACTCGTACAACATCTCCGAAAAGCCGTGGTAGCCGGGGTTGTTGAGCCAGTTGGCGGGTTTCACGGCCCAAGTCGACCGCACCGGCGGACCGGCGACCCCGGCAGCATCGCCGTATTTAACAAACAGATAAGCCGCCAGCGCCGTACCGCCCTTGGCGAGCAACGTGCTCAACAGGGCCACAATCGAGGCAATTTTAATCTCCCGCGCTTCAACTTTACGTCCGAAAAACTCCGGTGTCCGGCCCACCATCAGGCCCGAAATAAATACGGCGATGATGAGGTAATAATAGTAGTTCAGAAAGCCGACGCCACAGCCGCCGTAGAAGGCGTTGGTCATCATGCCCAGCAGTTGCATCGTACCCGAGAGCGCCATTGAACTGTCGTGCATGGAGTTGACCGAACCCGTCGAGATAATTGTCGTGACGATGCTCCAATACGCCGATGCCGTCGGACCAAACCGCACTTCCTTGCCTTCCATCGCGCCGGTCGGCTGCGCGACGCCCATCTGTGCGATGGCCGGGTTGCCGTTTGTTTCCGTTACGATGGTAGGAATCAGCAGCAGGATCATGCCGATGGTCATTACGCCGTAGACTACCCACGTAAACCGACGCCGGTTGATGAGATAACCGAGGGCAAACAACAAGGCAATTGGAATCAGCATCTGCGCGATTATCTCGATTACGTTGGTCAGGTAATTCGGGTTTTCGAGCGGGTGGGCCGAGTTCGCGCCGAACCAGCCGCCCCCGTTGGTACCGAGGTGCTTAATAGCGATCATACCGGCCGCCGGTCCGCGCGATACGCCGACTGTGTCGCCCTGCATGGTCATGATCGTGTCTTTGCCATCGAAGCTGGCCGGCGAACCGTTGAACACCAGTACAATGGCGATGATTAAGCTAATTGGCAAAAGAATCCGGGTCAGCGACTTCACGAAATACACGTAAAAGTTACCTGACTTGTCGGTCACCTGCGGCAGGAACGCCCGCACGATCAGCACGAGCGCGGCAATGCCCGTGGCGGCCGACACAAACTGCAAAAACGTGACGACGCCCAACTGCGTCAGGTACGTTAGCCCCGACTCGCCGGAGTAGTGTTGCAGGTTGCAGTTGACCATGAAGCTGATGGCCGTGTTGAACGCCAGGTCGGGCGTTTGCGACGGGTTGCCGTCGGGGTTGAGCGGCAGGCTGCCCTGCGTTAGCAGCAGCACGAAGGCGTACACGAACCAAACGAGGTTAATGGTCAGCAGGGCGACCAGATTCTCTTTCCAGTGCATGTCGCGGTTGGGGTCGACGCCCCCGATGCGGTAAATCAACCGTTCGAGGGGAGCCATAAAGTACAGTGCGTTCGTGTCGTTCCTGAACACCTTGGCAATGAACCGGCCCAGCGGCAGGGCCAGCAGCACCGTCAGGGCGTACATCGTAATGATGCCCAATAATTCCGTAGTCATATTGAATTAGTAGTGAAAATTCCGGCGGTCGGCCGGACTGTGTGGATTTAAAATTTCTCCGGCCGGATCAGCACGTATAGCATGTAGGCGAAGACCAGCAGGGCGACAATGAATAAGAGGGTTAGCATAAGCGAAAGAGTGAATGGTGAACGAATGAATAGCGCAAGAGCGGCTGGCGCAGCCAACATCGCTCTTCAAATTTTCTCGAACCATTCGATGGATTTGTAAAAGACGGTGAAGCAAAGCAGGGCCGAAACAATTAAGAGCAGGACAGTTCCCATTCGTGCGTTAGGTTGTGAGATGATTGCGTAATTCACTGTGCCAAGAAGTGTACCAATGAGCTTGTCAAGAAACAGACTCGTAGCGACTGCTTCATTATCAGCGTTATACTTACTGGTTCTCATCTCTGGTTAGGTAGACAAAAAAGCCGACCCTACCAAAATGGTAGGGTCGGCTTTTCAATTTGGTAGATTAGGGTTGCGCTTACACCATTGGCGCATTCAACGTTGAGGGAACACGCTCCAGCCGAACGTTACCGGGCGTGGCCAAGACCAGCGGCACGTCTTCCACGACGACGTTGCTGGTATCCAGCCCGTAAGCGGCCTGGGGCGGCAGGGCAATGCGCTTGATGAGGTAATAGCCACCCATGATAATCTGCTGCCCCAAGGGCAAATCGTTCTCGTAGGATAAAAACGAGCGGAACAAGACGAACCGGAAGTCGCCCGGTACGCGGTGGGCCTGCAACGACCGGTAGCGACTGTTAATGAAAACCTCATTGTTCTTGACCAGATCGTCAACGACCATTCGGAACAGTAAATTGATTCGCGGCTCAACCCGGAACCCGAGGGAGAACGTCACGAAATACGCGTCTTGCTCGGCCAAGGCGTCGACTTTGTAACGCATGACGAACGGCTCATCTTCGACGTTGACGTGGATGAACCAGTAAATATCCGCGCGTTTGGGTGCCTTGTTCAGAATCGAGTACAGCGTTTCGGACTCAATTTGGTCGGGACCTTCGGCGGTGGTTAGATACACCAAGTGCGTAGCGAACTTAGGAATGTCTGGGTCGTTGCTGAGTTCTTTCAAGACGGGCAGGTTATCGGGCAAAGAATCGTAGCGCGTTAGGCTCGCCTTAATTTCTTCGCCCCGGTACCAGACCAGCATCAGGGCCATCAGCAGCAGGCCGAGCGTAACCGAAATCCAGCCGCCCTCTTCAAATTTCACCAAGTTGGCAACCAAAAACGTAATTTCGACGGCTAAAAACAACAGGGTGATTAGCGTAGTCAGAATTGGATTGAACCGGTTAACACGTAGGTAGGCGTTCATCAGCACGGTCGACATCAGCATCGTCAAGGTCACGGCCAGTCCGAAGGCCGCTTCCATGTTTTTCGATTCCCGGAAGTAGAGCACGATCAGAATGCAGCCCACCATCAGCCCCCAATTGACAAACGGCACGTACAACTGCCCCCGCACGTCGGTTGGGTACACCACGCGTTGCCGCGGCCACAAGGTCAGTCGCATCGCTTCGCCGACCAGCGTGAACGCCCCGCTGATGAGCGCCTGGGAAGCAATAATCGTCGCCAGCGTCGCTAAGATGATGCTGAACACCAGCAGCGGAGCCGGCACGATGCTGTAGAACGAGCTGGTTTCGCTCAGTTGCTCCCCAAGGTGCCCCATCAGATAAGCCGACTGCCCGGCGTAGGACAAGACCAACGTCAGCTTGACGTAGGCCCAACTGACGCGAATGTTGCCCCGTCCGCAGTGACCCATGTCGGAATACAGCGCTTCGGCCCCGGTTGTGCACAGAAACACGCCCCCCAAGAGCCAGAAGCCACCCGGATAGTCGACCAAGAAGCGATACGCGTACACCGGATTGATGGCCCGCAGGACACTCGGTTGCCCCAGCAAGGCCAGAAAACCCATGACGCCGATAAACGTAAACCACGCCAGCATCACCGGCCCGAACAGCCGCCCCAGCAACTGCGTACCAAACTGCTGACTCACGAACAAGGCAATCAAAATGCCAACGACAATCGGCACAGTATCTAAATCCGGCTTGAAAATAAGCAAGCCTTCGATGGCCGACGACACCGAAATGGGCGGTGTAATTAATCCGTCGGCCAAGAGAAACGAGCCGCCGATCACGGCCGGATACAGCAACCATTTACCCGAAAACCGCCGAACGAGCGTGTACAGCGAAAAGATGCCGCCTTCGCCGTTGTTGTCGGCCCGCAGCGTGATGATGACGTACTTAATGGTGGTTTGCAGCGTCAGCGTCCAGATGACGGCCGACAGCGTCCCGAGCACCAAGGTCTCGGACAACTCCTTGCCGCGCATCACGGCCGATAGGGTGTAGAGGGGCGACGTGCCAATGTCACCGAAGACAATACCGATGGCAATCAGAAGGCCGGGCGCGGTAACTTTGTTGAGGGAAGAATGGGAGGACATGCGCGTTGTTAGGCAGGAATCGACCATACAACTCATACGCCCGCGCAAAGTTCGCGCAACGCCCAGTTTGTATTTATTTCAACCCCGCCTGCACCGTTCTAACAAAATCGACCGATACGCCAGCCGATTGGGCAATCTGCTCGACGGAAAGCAAATTTGTCTTTAACAAATTCGTAATAATCTCCTGCTTTTCCTCACGTCGGCCCATTACGTAAAGAACGTCGTTCTCTTTTTTGATAAGG
>CAXUEB010000024.1:0-9351 GCA_964249775.1 uncultured Spirosoma sp. | reverse complement strand
TCTCTATTGTAATTTTCATCTGTATATAATTCGTAAAGCTTTGTCAAGACATGCTTGCCTAACTGTTCATATTCAATAATATCTGGCTGTCTTTTAATAGCCTCAAACGTGAGTTTCTTCAAACCACTCACTAACAAGCCTAAAGACTTATAGCCCAATTTTTCATCAACCAAATCTATGTCTCTTACAAAAGCATTTGCTAAAATTGAAGTCAATTCTTTTCTATAAAGCATAGCATACTCTTCTGAGGTTTTGTACGCATGAGCCTTCTCAGCAAACTGCCTTGCTTCTACATTAAACCTTTTAAACTCTACAATAACATCTCTGTAGTCTTCACGTATTGAAAATTCATATAATAACTCATCAACTGTAAAGTATTTTAATCTTAACGCATCTTCTAAATCATGTATAGCATACGCTATTTCATCGGAAAGATCCATTATTTCACAATCAATTGTCTTGTGTCTTACGTCATAATCTTCTATCCACTGTTGAACTAACTCATAATCCCCTTTATATAGAAATTTTCTATTGTTAATAACACGAATTTTGCCTTCTGCGTCTGTCTCATTCTCATTCTCTGGCTTAAAATACTTCACAACACCTAACATGGTTCTGATTGTGAGATTTAATCCATTAAAGTCGTGGTGACGCTCTTCAAGACTGTTGAGAATTCGAAAAGTTTGAGCATTTCCTTCATAAGGACTTGTATTGCATACTTGACTTAGAAATACCTCTCCCGCATGACCAAAAGGTGGATTGCCAATGTCATGTGCAAGTGAACAAGTCTGAACTGTCACACTATCTTCTAATTTCAGCCTTCTGCTTATTGTTTTTGCAAATTGTGCTACTTCATGACTATGGGTCAACCTATTTCTATAGAAAACTTGACTTTTAGGCACAAATAGCTGCATCTTGCCTTGAAGCCTTCGGCAAGATGCAGAATACAAAACTCTGGAATAATCAATGTCAGCATTATTTCTGAAGTAGTCAGTGCTGCCACTGTATTTATTATTTACACGTATATCTTTTACTCTTTCAAGCTGCTTTTCCTTCTCTTTGCAATAATCTTCAAGTTCCTTCGAAATCATAACTGTTAATTTTATTTGATAAGTAACTAAAAAACAAACGAATGAAAAACACATTAACAATCCAAATATATGAAAATTTCGACTAATCAGTCAACTAGCTTCCAGCCCATACTCCTGCAACTTCCGGTACAGCGTCGTTAACCCAATACCCAGCAAACGGGCGGCTTCAGTCTTGTTGTTGTTTGTCTGACGTAACACGCGTCGGATGTGCCCTTGCTCGACGGTGGCCAAATCCAGCGCGGTTTCGTTGGTAGCACCAGCAAGCGTAGCGTCCTGCATTTCGTAGGGTAAGAGGTCGGGCGTTAGGTCAGGGTCGTCGGCGAGGATAACGGCCCGCTGGATGACGTTCTTCAGCTCACGAATGTTGCCTTTCCAAGGGTGCTGTTGCAGTTTCTGTACGAAGGCCGGGCTGAGCCGTACCTCGCGCTTGCCAACTTTGGCGGCTTCCTGCCGGGCAAAGCGGTCGGCCAGATCGGGGATGTCGTCGCGCCGGTCGCGCAGGGGCGGCAGTTCAATGGAAAACACCGACAGGCGGTAATACAAATCCAACCGAAAGCGGCCGGCGTTCGCTTCCTGCTCTAAGCCCCGGTTGGTGGCGGCAATTACCCGCACGTCGGTTTTGGTCGGCTTCGTATCGCCCACGCGAAGAAACTCGTGCGTTTCCAGCACCCGCAGCAACTTAGCCTGCAAATTGAGCGGCATCTCGCCAATTTCGTCCAAGAAAATTGTGCCGTGGTTGGCTTCGGCGAACAAGCCTTTCTGGTCGCGATTGGCTCCGGTGAACGCCCCGGCGCGGTGACCAAATAATTCGCTCTCCAAGATGTCCTTGCCAAGCGCCCCGCAGTTGACCGCCACGAACGACCCGGCCCGGCGCGCACTGGCCTGGTGAATGGCCTGCGCGAAGACTTCCTTACCCGTGCCGGTTTCGCCGGTCAGCAAGACCGTCGTATCGGTCACGGCGACTTTGCGGGCGAGGTCAACGGCCTGCCCGATGGCTTTCGAGCGGCCAATGATGTTGTCGAAGCCGTAGCGTTTCCCGACCTGCTCTTCGAGTTGCTTCACCCGAAATTGCAAGTTGGCTTTCTCCACGGCCCGGCTGACGAGCGGGATAATTTTGTCGTTGTCGTCGCCCTTGGTCATGTAATCGAACGCGCCGTTTTTGATCGCCGTCACGCCGTCGGCGATGGTGCCGTAGGCCGTCAGCACGATAACTTCGGTGGCAGGATAAAGCTGCTTAATTTGCGCCGTTAGCTCAATGCCGTTTTTGTCGGGCAGTTTGACGTCGCTGATGACTAACTGCACTTCTTCACGTTCGAGGGTTTTCAGGCCGGCGCGGGCGTTTTCCGCTTCGAGCACGGTGTAGCCTTCGAGTTGCAGAATCCGGGCCAGTAGTCCGCGCAGACGCGGTTCGTCGTCAATAATAAGCAGGGTGGCAGCCAAGGATGGGGTTACTCTAAATTCTTTTTGGTCCGCAGTTCTTTGACTTCAAAGTCGAACGAAAGATCGTTCATGCAGCGGAAGTGCTTCAGGGGGCAGCGTTCAAAGCCGATTTTGGAGCAGGGACGGCACTCTAAGCCGGTTTTTTCGAGTGCCACATACGGCGTCTTGTACGGGAACATGCCCAGTTGGGGCGTGGTGTTGCCCCAGATAGAATACACTTTCTTTTTGAAGGCAGCCGCGATGTGCATCAGGCCCGTATCGTGACTGAACACCACCCGCGCCCGATGCAGCAGCGACGCCGATTGATTAAGATTATAATGACCGCAGGCGTTGTAGATCAGCCGTTTACCCAGCGCACGCTCGATCTGTTCGCCAGCGTCGCGGTCTTCTTTGCCGCCCAACAGCACGATTGGATAATTAATCTTACGGCACAGCTCAATCATGCGCGATACCGGCAGTTTCTTGGTCGCGTGCTGCCCCCCGATGGCAAAAGCCACGTAATCCTGCTGGTGCGTCGGCGGTAACCAGTCGACCTCGACCTGATCTTTATACGGAATAAAATAATCCAGTCCTTGCTCGTCGTTCTCGACGCCCAACGGACGCACCGTTTCTAAGTAACGGTCGACAATGTGCTGGTTCGGCAGGGTGTTAATTTTCCAGCGGATATAGACCCACTTGCGCAGGTTTAGTTTATCGAAACTGTACGACCGCACACCGAGGGCCAACTTAATCAGACGCGTCCGCAGGTTATTGTGCAGGTCAATGACGTAATCGTAGCGTTCGGCCCGAAGCTGACGAATTAGGTCAAGAAGACCGTTGTCTAAGTAAAGAGCCTTGCTAACGTAGGGATTGTAGTCGATGATAGCTTGGTAGGCCCGTTTGGTGCAAAAATGAACCTCGGCTTCCGGCACCTGCTGGCGCAGGCAACGCACGACGGGCGTGGTCAGAACGATGTCGCCAATGGACGAAAAACGCAGAACCAGGATTTTAACCGGAGAAGCCATAACCAAGCGACATTTGGACAAAAATACAGTTTTTCGGGCGGGTCGCCAAACCGCTTAATAGGTCCACCAACGCGGTTTTACGGACGTTCGATACCCATCGTTCGCGCAGGGAACGCAGCCACTGGGCTGCGGCACGAAAACGGGCGGCTCCATTTCGGGCGAACCCTGCCCGGTGCTGCGGTCGACGTAGATATAGCGTTCCGAAATGCCCGTCGCCCCGAAGTAGCCGTAAACGGTCTGGCCCGGATCGCTCACGCAACGGACGTTACCCCGCACCGACGACGGAGCCGCGTCGAACAGTCCCCCGGTGCTGGTGATTAATTGCCGCACGCTTTTCCAGTACTGATACGCCCCCCGGCTGAGCGCCTGCTGCTGCACTTCGAGGTAATACCGGCTCTGCGACGTATAAGGCACCCGCATAATAAGCTGACGACTGATGGCCCGGCCGTTGACATTGACGTCGGAATTTAGATCAATGCAATCAAAACAGCGGCCAATGTCCCAACAAGGCGAGCAGCAGTTTAAACCCGTGAAAGTGCCGCTGGGTAACTGCGTTTTCTGGCAGACGGAAATCGGCTCGTAGTGGGTCCATTCCCAGCGGTAGAAATTGCCGGTCGTGTCGGGGTCTTGCGTATCCAGATACACGTCCCAGCCTTGTTTGCGCACCGCCGTACCCGCCACCGGGTCGTTCCGGTATTCGTAATACAAGGTGTCAATGGGTGGAGCCGACGCCAGCGTTTCAAGCGTCGATTCGTAGCGCCGGCCGGCCTTGGTTTGGATACTTAGCTTGTAACGCCGGCCGGCGACGCCCCGGATGCCGTTGGCGCGGGTCCAGTAAATACCGCCGACGGGCAGTTCAATCAGGGTTTCGCGGTTGCCGAGGTTATCTTCGATACTCACCGCGGCCCCCGTTTCGAGCAGGTTAATACTGCGGACCGAATAATCAGCCGTGCGGGTCAGCCGGACGACGTAGGGTCCCGGCTGGTCAGTAATTTCGCCTTCGACCACCAGCGCCGGTTCGATGCTGATGTTGTCGGGCTGGTACTCAGTTACGCACGAAACCGCCAGCGTTAAGCAGACCAGGGTAAGCAAGCGAACTACGTTTTCCACTCGTTAGAATTTAAAATTGTACGTCAGCGACGGAAAGGCCGTGCCAAAAATTGACAGTTTATAAGCGTCTTTGTCGGCCCGGTTGTTGAGTCGGTAATAAATGGAGTAGGCGTTCTTGCGGGCGTAAACGTTGTACACGGCAAACACCCAGCTACTTTGGTTGCGCTTTTTCTTGAGCGGATTCTGCTCGAAAAGCATCGAGAAGTCGAGCCGGTGGTAATCAGGAATGCGCTGCTGATTGCGGTCGAGATAGATAGGCACGTAAATACCGTTGATGCGGGCGCGGGCTGCGGGCTGCGTTATGGGCCGGCCGGTGCTGTACGTAAAGTTGAGCGACAAACTAAACCAGGCCGTCGGACGGTAGGTCGCTAAGGCGTTGAGCGTGTGCGGTTTGTCGTAATTAGCCGGGTACGCTTGCCCGCCGTTGATGCGCTCTTCGGCGTAGGAACCGTTCATGGTCAGGAACGTGCGGGCGTAGGTATAAGCCGCAAAACCCGTCCAATGGCCTTTATTTTTGCGGAGCAGCGCTTCAAACCCGTAGGCCCGGCCGCGCCCCTGTACGATCTGCGTTTCGACGGCTTCGGCCAGTTGCAGTTCGGCCCCGTCGCGGTAGTCGATGGCGTTGGTCAGGATTTTGTAGTACACCTCACCCGACGCTTCGATGGCGTTGTCGGTGGTATTTCGGAAATAGCCCAGCGATGCCTGATCGGCAATTTGCGGTTTGGTGTACGCATCGCTTAGGTGCCAGCGCGAGGTGGGCAGGGCGGCCGTCGTGTTGGTCACCTGCTGAATGTACTGCCGCAGCCGGCTGTAACCCAATTTAACGGATTGGCCTTCGCCCACCGACCAGCGCACGAACAGGCGCGGCTCCAGCCCGCCCGCCCGGTGGTAGACCGTGCCCGAATCATAGGGGCGCGTTCCCGAAACAGTTTCTTCCTGGCGGGATTGTCCTTCGGCGTAGGTCCGCACCGCGGCCGGACCGCGGTTGAGCAGCGCCGAGTAGCGCAGCCCGGCCAGCACCGACACCTTGGCGTTGAGCGTCCATTCGTCCTGCGCGTAGACGGCCAGTTCATAGGCCTGTTGGCGGGCCAAATCCACCGGCAAGACGTTCGAAAACGGACCCGGCGTTCGGGTGTTGGGCTGCACGGCGTAATCAATCAGGCTGATCCCCGCCTGCGCCTGATGCGTTTCGTTCGGCGTAAAGGTCAGATCTGATCGAAGCTGACGGTGCCCGATGCCCGACCGCAGCCGGAAGGCGTTGGCCGGGTCGGGCGCGGACAAGTCGGCCCGGTACTGGCTCAGGATAAGCGAGCTGGTCAAATTAAGCTGCTTGCTGATAAAGTAATTCCAGCGCAGGGCCGCCGTCCGGGTCTGGTAATCGAAGCGGGTAGACGACGCGTTGATTTCCTGCCCCGATAGGGAATCGGACGGCAGTTTAAACACGTCGCGGCTCGCGTAGCTCGTCAGCGTGATCGTGTGCTGCTCGTTGGGCTGGTATTTGAGTTTACCCGTCAGGTCGTAAAAATTGGCCTGCGTTTGCCGCAGGTTGGGCGGGGCCAGCTTAAACAGAAAATCGTTGAACGACACCCGCCCGGCCAGCAATATCGATAACTTGTTTTTGACCAGCGGCCCTTCGACGCCCAGCCGGCTTGAAATCAATCCGATGCCGCCGTTGACGCCCCACTTAATCATGTCGGGTTCGCGTATTTTCACGTCCAACACCGACGACGCCCGGCCGCCGTAAGCAGCCGCTACCCCACCCCGGTTCAGCGTCACGTCGCGCACGACATCGGGATTGAAGACCGAGAAAAAGCCCATCAGGTGGCTTGAATTAAACACCGGCGCGTCGTCAATTAGGATTAGGTTCTGATCGGTGCCGCCCCCGCGCACGTTGAAACCCGGCGCGCCCTCGCCCACGGTTGTCACGCCCGGTAGCAGCAGCAGACTCCGCACCACGTCGACCTCGCCGAGCAGGGGCGGGATGCGCCGGATGCTGCGGATGGTTAATTGCGAGACCCCCAGTTCAACTTTACGAACGTTGCGGTCGGGCGTTTCGCTCGTCACCGTCACTTCTTCGAGGTCCTTGGCGTCGTCGGGCATGAGAATTTCCCGAAACAAGGTTTTGTCGACCACAACGGTGTCCTGCACGGGCCGGTAACCGACGTGCGTAAACCGCAGCACATAGCGACCGACCGGCAGCATAACTACGTAGAAGCCATCTTTGGCCGTCACGTAGCCTTTCGAGACGTTCATAACCACAATGTTGACGCCCGGAATGGGTTTACCCGTCTTGGCATCGCGGACGTAGCCCGTGGCCGAAAATGTAGGTTTAGTCGACGGTGCGGTTCGGGGCTGCGCCACGGCACCGGTAAATACGACGATGGATAAGAAAAGAAACCGGATAAAGGGCATAGGAACGAGAAAAGAAACCGCAACCGCGTCACGCCGTCTGGTTTAGGCAAACAAATCGGCTACCGCGAACTGAAAATCGGTAACGACCGGAGCGGCCGAAATGACGTCAGCACCTTTATAAACCTTGCTTTCGTCGGGCGACGTGTAGACGTGAATCTTTCGGTTGACCGGCGCAATGTACCAGACTAATTCGGCCCCGCCGTCGAAGTAATCCTGTATTTTGTCGGTCACGTCCCGAAACGTTTCCGAGTCAGACAGTATCTCGATGGCAAAGCGCGTGCGCGCCCGGTCGCCCCGTCGGATGGCTTCCTGCTGTTCTCGCGTAAAATACGCCAGGTCCGGCACGCGCTTCCGGACACCGTCAACGTACGAGTCCAGTTCAGGTGTCAATTCGTCGCCCCGTCGATAGACATCCGTCGTCGTGAATAATCGGGTTAGAAATTTGGCAATAAATAACTCTTCCTGTTTCATGGCGGGTTTAGGAATGATGCGGCCCCGAACAAACTCGTAGCTGCCTTCGGTAACGTGCTGCCGCTGCCACTGGTCAAACTCTTCGACGGTTTGCAGGGTAGTCGGCAGCGAATCGGATAAGGGTGCGGTCGTGACCATACGCGTTGTCTTTTTTAGCTGAACTAAAGTTACCTATTTATTCCTGCCCGCCGATTCTGTAAGTAATCCGTCATCTGGGCCAGCGTCAGGGCATTGAACGTCATGGCTTTAGTTAAGCCACCTTTGCGACCAATGGCAACACCGTAGTGCATGTCCAGCAGTCCGGCCAGGTTGTGGGCGTCGGGGTTGATGCTGAGCAGGACACCCTGTTCCATCGCGTAATCAATCCAGCGCCAATCCAGGTCGAGCCGGTACGGATTAGCGTTAATTTCAATGACGACGTTATGCTCGGCGCAGGCGTCGATAATAACCCGGTGGTCGAGGGGGTAGCCTTCTCGGGCCAGCAGCAAGCGGCCGGTCGGATGCCCCAGAATCGTCGTGTACGGGTTTTCGATGGCCCGCAGCAGCCGCGTCGTGGCCTTTTCCAGCGACATCGTCAGCGTTTGGTGCACCGACGCGACCACGTAATCAAACGTCGCCAGCGTTTCGTCGTCGTAGTCCAGCGACCCGTCGCCCAAAATGTCGGATTCAATACCTTTGAAAACGCGAAACTCCTCTTTATAGCCCGCGTTCAACTGGTCAATCTCGACCTGCTGCGCCCGCACGCGTTCGGCGTCGAGGCCGTTGGCGTAGGAAGCCGTCTGCGAATGGTCGGCGATGCCGAAGTACGTCAGGCCCAGTTCGCGGCAGTAGCCGGCCATGTCGGCCACCGATTGTTTGCCGTCCGACCAGGTACTGTGGTTGTGGAGCGTGCCCCGCAGGTCGTCCCACGTTACGAGTTCGTCGGCGCGGTGGCGGGCGGCCCAGCGAAAGGCAAAATCGTCTTCCCGCATTTCGGGTACGATGTAAGGCAGACCCGCCCGCTCATAAATTGCCGTTTCGGACCCGTCCTGACCGGTGTAAGCCGCCTGCAACAGCGATACGCCCCCCGCTCCCACCTGCTGCAGATGCGGTTCAGCAGCCGTCTGAATAAACAGTTGCCGGTCCATTTGCCCGGCCGGGTGAAGCAGCAGCTCAACGCCCACGTCGAACCCTTCCATCCGTCCCCGCCATGCAAACGGCGACGAGTCTATCTTGTTTTGCTCCAGATTCGGCAGGCTATTCAGCGTCAGCACGGCCGAAACGGGGTCATTCGTTTGTACCAGCAGTTGCACGGTATCTACTTCTTGGGCTTTCCGCCGAACCTGCCCACTGATCTCCACCCGGTCGAAATGTTTCCTCAGTTCGTCGTGCAATAGGTTGGCGATCATGGCTCCTTTATCCATCCTGACCTTGCCTTTTTGCTCCTGCAAAAACTCCAGCGCGGCCAGAATCTTGTCTTCGGTAGCCTTGCCGAATCCCTTGATTTTGGCGACCTGTCCTGTTTCGCAGGCTTGTTGCAGGTCGGTCAGGTTATCGATGCCCGACTCGCGCCAGAGGGTCCCAATTTTTTTGACACCCAGTCCTTTGATGCGAAACATATCCAGCACACCCGACGGCGTCTGGGCCAGGAGGTCATCGAGTTCGGTCAGGCGGCCGGTTTCGGCGATTTCACAAATTTTATGAGCCACCGATTTACCCACGCCCGGCAGTTTTACCAGTTCCTCAACGGGCAGGTTGGCGAGGTCGGCGGTGGATTTATCGAGGTTAAACGAAGCCGAGGTGAACGCCCGCGTTTTGAAGGTGTCGTACTCGTGGAGTTCCAT
>CAXUEB010000023.1:18442-28303 GCA_964249775.1 uncultured Spirosoma sp. | reverse complement strand
TTCGACGACATCATCAACCAGTTCGTCTGGATGGAACGGCACGGGCGCGACGCCAAGACGGGTTTGCTGTACCACGGCTGGGACGAAAGCCGTCAGCAGAAGTGGGCTAACCCGCAGACGGGTCAGTCGCCAAATTTCTGGAGCCGGGCGATGGGCTGGTACGCGATGGCCTTAGTCGACGTGCTCGACTACGTACCCACCACACACCCGCGCCGGGGCGAGTTGGTTGCGATTCTGCAACGGCTGATGCCCGCCGTCGTGAAGTATCAGGACCCCAAAGAAGGCGGCTGGTACCAGGTTACGGATAAGGTTGGCGGGAAAGGAAACTACCTCGAAGCGTCGGGTACGGGCATGTTCGTGTATGCACTGGCAAAGGGCGTCCGGCTTGGTTACCTGCCTGCGCCGATGATGACGGCCGCCCGCAAAGGCTACGAAGGCATGTTGAAAAACTTTATTTCGACGGATGAGCGGGGACTTGTTCACTTAGAGAAAACGGTCAGCGTGAGCGGCCTGGGTGGTGATCCGTACCGCAGCGGCAGCTACGACTATTACCTCAGCGAACCCTTGCGGCAGGACGACCTAAAAGGCATTGGTCCGTTTATCATGGCGAGCGTTGAGATGGAGATTGCGGCTGAAAACACCTTGGGCAAGGGTAAAACCGTGGCGGTCGACAACTACTTCAACCGTGAGTTTCGCAAGGGTTACACCGGCGAGCAGGAGCCGTTTCATTACACGTGGGAAGACAAACTGCACTCCGGTTTCTGGTGGTGGGGCAACCTCTTCCGCGATCTGGGCGCGAAAACTGGGTACGTACCTACCGCCCCGACGGCGGCTTCGCTGAAGGGAATCGACGTCTACATCATCGTGGACCCCGACACGCCCAAGGAAACCGCCAAACCGAACTACATCGGTGACGCCGACATTCGGGCGGTGACCGACTGGGTGCGGGCGGGTGGTACGCTGGTGCTGATGGCCAACGACACGGCCAACTGTGAGCACAAAAACTTCAACCGGCTGGCGGCTCAGTTCGGGATAGAGTTTTTACCCAAAAACCGTAACATGGTGCAGGGCGTCCAGTTTGAGCAGGGCAAAATTGCCATCCCGGCCAGTACAGCTACAGCTATCTTCCCCAAGACCCGAACGGTACACATCAAAGAACTGGCTCCGTTGGACGTAAAAGCGCCCGCCAAAGCCGTCGTGACCGACGCGGGCGACGTGATTATGGCCGTGGCCAACGTGGGCAAGGGAACGGTTTTCGCCGTGGGTGACCCCTGGCTCTACAACGAATACGTCGACAACCGCCGGATTCCGGCGCAGTACGAAAACTTCCGGGCCGCTAAGGAACTGGCGACCTGGTTGCTGAGCCAAACACCCGGCACGGCGTCGGCCCTAAGTACGAGCAAACGATGAGAAACAGTGCGTTCAAGAGAGTATTGTTCAGCGGCTTACTGCTGGCGCTGGTGGTTCGGGTCAATGCACAGTCGACGCAGACCAACTGGTTGGTGGTGGCGCAGGACGGTTCGGGGCAGTTCCGAAGCATTCAGGCGGCTATCAACAGTCTGGACACGGTAACCACCCGGCAGCGGACGATTTTCGTCAAGAACGGTACGTACCGCGAAAAGGTGTTTCTGGGCAAGTCGTTCGTCAAGCTGGAAGGCGAAAGTGAGCGGGGCGTCGTCATCACCGTATCGCAGGCCCGCGATCTGTTTCGGTGTGCGGGCAATCCGGACGATTGGGGTGCGGCCGTGGTTAATGTCAAAGGCCACGACCTGACGTTTGAAAATTTGACGGTCATCAACGCCTACGGCTTTGAGGTCAAAGGCGATACGACCATTGCCTGCGCCGGTGAGTCGGGCGGTAACGCGCCCCGAACAGATCGCTATGCCCTGCCGCGCGAAACCGGCGAGCCGGCCGGTACGAAAATCGTCCGCAAAGACGGCCATCAGTTCGCGTTTCGGTCGTTTCCGGGCGCGACGCGGCTGATCTTCAAGAACTGTACGTTCCGGTCGCTGGGTGGGGATACGGTCAGTCCGTGGGACGTTGAGGCCGGGTTGTATTACTTCAAAAACTGCACGATGGAAGGCGCGGTGGATTTGTACTGTCCGCGCGGCTGGGCTTACGCCGAAGACTGCCGGTTTATCTGCCACAACCTCAACGCGGCCATCTGGCACGACGGCACCAACCATGAATCGGCCAAAACGGTGCTCAAAAACTGTACGTTCGAGGGCGACGACGGCTTCAAACTCGGCCGGTTCCACCGCGAAGCGCAGTTTCATTTGCTCAATTGCCGGTTCGCCAAGAACATGGCCGACGCGGACATTTACTGGGTAACAACCGCTCCGAACCCGATCAAGTGGGGCAAGCGCGTGTACTACTACGACTGTCACCGCGAGGGTGGCGACTACGCCTGGCACCGCAACAACGGCACCGTCGCGCCGTCAGCCATCACCGTTGCCTGGACCTTCGACGGAAAATGGATGCCGCAATGAGCCGACTGATCTGCCTGTCTATTTTCTGGCTTGGTACGCTGCTGAGCGGTTGGGCGGGGGTCTTACTCTTGCCCTCGCCTGTAATAGGATCAACCGTTCGAGCGGACGTAACGGTCGACTCCGTCGCCGAGCGGATGTTATTGTACCAACGGCAGAACGGCGGCTGGCCCCAACCCGGCGGCAACAAAATTAACTACAAACTGTCATTATCGGCATCTACACGTAACGCCTTACTGGCTGATAAAGCTAAACGGGACGCGACCATCGACGACGGAGCCACCACGGGCGAGATCGAATATTTGGTGGCCGCGTTCAAGCAAACCGGCAACCCGATCTACCGGCAGGCCGCTGAGCGGGGCGTTACGTATCTCTTATCGGCGCAGAACGTGGCCGGAGGCTGGCCGCAATTTTATCCCGATTCGAGCGGTTACCGCAAGCACATTACGTACAACGACAACGCGATGGTGGGCGTGCTGTGGCTGATGAAGCACATTGCCGACGGCGCACCCGGTTTCGACGCGTTGGACCAAACGCTGGTGCCGAAAGCGCAGCGGGCCGTGCGCCGGGGCATCGACTGCATCCTCCGAACGCAGGTCATGCAGAACGGGCGGCTGACGGCCTGGTGCGCGCAGCACGACAGCCGGACACTCAAACCGGCCAAAGCCCGCGCGTTTGAACTGCCCTCGCTGAGCGGCCACGAAACGGTGGGCATCGTCCGGTTTCTGATGAGCGAACCGAACCCCACGCCGGCCGTGAAGCAGGCCATCGAGACCGCCGTCGCTTGGTTGGCGTCCGTGAAATTGACCGGCATCGCCGTTCGGGACATCCGCGACCCGAAGCAGCCGTCGGGCAAGGACCGGATTGTGGTCGAAGACCCGGCGTCGACACTCTGGGCGCGGTTTTATGATCTCGACACCCAAAAACCGTTTTTCTGCGGGCGCGACAGCGTAAAGAAGGGGGCCTTAGCCGACATTGAAAACGAACGGCGCGTGGGCTACGCCTGGTACGGCACCTGGCCCCAGCCGCTACTGACGAAAGAATACCCGGTCTGGCGACAGAAGTGGGAAAGGTAACCTCGTTCACGTATCCCGCGCCGGCTGGGTCGACGCCCGGACAATGAGTTGCGTCGGAATCTTGACCGTGTCGGGTCGGGGGGCATGCTGTTTCCGTTCAATCAATTCCAGCAGTCGTTCGGCCGCCGTCTGACCGATTTCCTGCGCGGGCTGCACGACCGTGCTCATGGCCGGGGCCAGGAGGTCGGCGCTGGTGATGTTGGTGAAGCCAATCAGGGCAACCCCTTCCGGGATCAGGACGTTCCGCTTGCGCAGGGCCGCTAAGCAACCCAGCGCCAACCGGTCGCTGGCCGCAAAAAACGCGTCGGGTGGGGGCGTCTGACTCAGCAGATCGTCAACAATCGGGTCCATTTCGTGCTGCCCAAATCCCACGTGCCGAATCAGAGCTTCGTCGTAGGGCAGGCCGTGTTGTTCGAGGGCGGCCCGGTAGCCCGCCAGCCGCTCCTGCGTAATCGAGATGTGGGCCGGAATCGTCACGTGGGCGATGCGTCGGCGGCCCATCTGAATTAGGTGGTCGGTGGCCGCGAAGGCTCCGGCGTAGTTATCGGCAATGATTTTGGGCGTGTCTAACTCGTCCGACACCCGGTCGAACAGCACAATCGGAAAGCCCTTTTCCTGCAACGTCCGCAGGTGGGTTGTATCAGTAGTCTGGCTGGACATCGAAATCAGCAGGCCGTCGACCTTGCGACTGACGGCTTGCTCGACCGTAACCACCTCCCGTTCGTAGGACTCGTGACTTTGCATAATCATCACGTGGTAGCCGCGGTTGTAGGCGATGGCCTCGATGCCGTTAATGGCCTGCGAAAAGAAGTTATTAGCAATCTGGGGCACGATCACGCCAATCACCCGGCTGCGGTTCTCCTTGAGGCTGAGCGCGATGGGGTTCGGTCGGTAATTCATGCGCTCGGCGTACGCCATCACCAACCGTTTGGTTTCGGGGTTGATTTCGTAACTGTCCCGCAGCGCCCGCGACACCGTGGAGGTAGACAGGTTCAGCGCCCGCGCTATATCTTTTATCGTGATGGCCTCCAATGGAAGTTCTTGTTAAAATGCAAAATGGGCGGCTGGTGCACTAAGCCGTTGGTGTCTTCCATAGGAGACTAAACGGGCGGAAATCTACTTACCACTCCGAATGTGGCTATTTACGGCCGTAAATGGCAACGTTCCCGATAACGATTGCGTGAATAAATCGGTCCTAAATTTTTTACGGGTTACCAACGCTGATTATCCTTACGTACCTAAACGGGCCGAAAACCGCCCGCGTACTACGGCCTGCGGTCGAAAAGTGCAATTTCGTTTCGATACTCCTATGCATACCTTATCGCTTAATCATCTGCTTGGTAACCCCAATCCGGCCGGGGTGAGTTTGCCCGATTCCGCGCTGCTGCAATTGCCCGAAAAAGTCATCCAGTTCGGCACGGGCGTTCTGCTGCGCGGCCTGCCCGATTATCTCATCGACAAAGCCAACCGGCAGGGCCAGTTCAACGGCCGGATTGTGGTCGTTAAATCGACTGATGGCGGGGACATCGACGCGTTTCGGGCGCAGGACAATCTGTACACGATTTGTATTCGGGGTGTCGAGAACGGTCGGGCGGTCGAGGAAAACGTGGTTTGTTCGGCCATCAGTCGGGTGCTGTCTGCGAAAAGTCAGTGGGACGCGGTGCTGCGCTGCGCGGTCGACCCCAATATCGAAGTGGTCATCTCCAACACGACTGAGGTAGGCATACAACTGGTGCAGGACGACATTCGGCAAGCGCCCCCGCAATCGTTTCCCGGTAAACTGCTGGCCGTGTTGTATGCGCGCTACCAAGCTTTCAACGGCGACCCGACCAGAGGACTCGTCATCGTGCCGACCGAATTGATTCCCGACAAGGGTTCCAAACTCGAAGCCATTCTGCTCGAACTGGCCCACCGCAACGGACTCGAAGCCGAATTTATTGACTGGCTGGAAACGGCCAATACGTGCTGCAACTCATTGGTCGACCGCATCGTTCCCGGCCGCCCGGACCAGGCTACGGCTGACGCCCTGACAGGGCAGTTGGGCTACGAGGACAACCTGCTGACCGTAGCCGAAGCGTATCGACTATGGGCCATAGAGGGCGACGAACGCGTGCTGTCGGTGCTGTCGTTCCAGGCAGCGGACAAGGGCGTGTTCGTTCAACCCAGCATTGACCTGTTCCGCGAACTGAAACTGCGGCTGCTCAACGGCACTCACACGCTGAGCTGCGGACTGGCCTACCTGAGTGGGTTCACGACCGTACGGCAAGCGCTGGAAGACAAGACAATGGCGGCTTTCATCAGCAGCCTGATGCTGGCCGAACTGCTGCCGGGCATTCCGTACTCGGTCAACGACAAGACGGCGCAGCGGTTCGCGATGGACGTGCTCGACCGCTTTCGCAACCCCTACATCGAACACCGCTGGCTGGCCATTACGGTGCAGTACACGACCAAAATGCAGATGCGCAACGTGCCGACGCTGCTCCATTTTTACCGGCAGATCGGCTCCGTGCCGCGCTACATCGCGCTGGGTTTCGCGGCTTACCTCCGGTTCATGCGGCCGACCGTCGGACCGCCCACGGACCGGCGCGACAGGAACGGGTCAACCGAAGCCTGGTACGGTGAGCATAACGGCGAAACCTACGTAATTCAGGACGAAAAAGCTCCCTACTTCGCCGACCTGTGGGCGCGTCTGGAGCCGGACGATCTGGTGCAAACCGTATTACAAGACCGGACGCTCTGGGGTCACGACCTAACGACGTTGCCCGGATTTACCTCGGCCGTGAGTGCGTACCTCACGCAGATACTTGCCGATGGTGCATACGCAGCGGTAGCCGCCCTGTTCAACAAACCCGCCTTCGCCCACGCATGAGCCGCAACGTCCTTAAAATACATCCCGACGATTCGGTGCTGGTGGCCCTGACAGACTTGCAACCGGGCGATGTTGTTCGCTGGGAGGGTCAGTTGGTGACCGTCGTGGAAACGATTCCGGCCAAGCATAAACTGGCCATTCAGTCTTGTGAACCTGGTGATCCCGTAATGATGTACGGCGTCTTGGTTGGCACTGCCCGGCAGGCTATTCCGGCCGGTGGCCGGCTGACGACCTTCAACGTGCAGCACGCGACGAATACGTACTCGGTTGACGACGAGGTCAGAACGCAGCCCGCAACCCAGTGGATTCCCCCGGCCGTTGATCGCTGGCGGGACCAGACGTTCATGGGGTATCACCGCGCCGATGGGCGCGTCGGAACGGCCAATTACTGGCTCGTGGTGCCGCTGGTGTTCTGCGAAGACCGCAACCTGCGGGTGCTGGAAGAAGCTTTGGTCCATGACCTGGGTTACGCCCGGCGCAATGCGTACGGCGGGCACACGCAGCAACTGGTGGAACTGGTGCAGGCGGGCCGGACGGTCGAGGAAGTGCTGCAAGCCGATCTGCAAACCGCCGTGGCCGAACACAGCCGGCCCCGCCTGTTCCCGAACGTCGACGGCGTCAAGTTTCTGGCGCACGCGGGCGGTTGCGGAGGGACCCGGCAGGATGCGCAGGCGCTCTGCGGTCTGCTGGCGGGTTACATCACGCACCCGAACGTGGCCGGGGCGACGGTGCTGAGCTTGGGTTGCCAGAACGCGCAGGTCGACATGCTGCTGACCGAAATTGCCAAACGCAGCCCGCAGACAAACGAACGCCGGGCGGGTCGACCGCTGTACATTCTGGAACAGCAGAAAATCGGCACCGAAGAATCGCTCATTAGTCAGGCGCTGCGGCAAACGTTTGCGGGACTGATGCAGGCTAACGCCTGCGTCCGTCAGCCGGCTCCACTGAGTAAGCTGAGCGTGGGACTGGAGTGCGGTGGCTCGGACGGTTTTTCGGGGATTTCGGCCAACCCCGCCGTCGGGCACGCGTCGGACCTGCTGGTGGCCCTGGGCGGTACGGTCATTCTGTCCGAGTTTCCCGAACTCTGCGGGGTTGAGCAGGAACTGTGCGACCGCTGCGTTGATGCCGACACGGCCGGGCGGTTCCAGACGCTGATGAAGACCTACGCGCAACGGGCGAAAGAAGCCGGCTCGGGTTTCGACATGAACCCGTCGCCGGGCAACATCCGCGACGGGCTGATTACCGACGCCATGAAGTCGGCGGGGGCGGCCAAAAAAGGCGGCAGTTCGCCGGTCGTGGCCGTGCTGGACTACCCCGAACCGGTCACCCAACCCGGCCTGAATCTACTATGTACACCCGGCAACGACGTCGAATCAACCACGGCGGAAGTTGGGTCCGGCGCGACGGTGGTCTTGTTCACGACGGGTCTGGGTACGCCAACCGGCAACCCCATCGCGCCGGTCGTGAAGATTGCGAGCAACACGGCCCTGGCCCGGCGAATGCCCGACATCATCGACATCAACACGGGCACGGTGATTGACGGGGAAGAGGACATCGAGCAGGCCGGTGAACGGATACTGGAATCCATCATCCGGGTGGCGAGCGGAACCGAGACCGTGGCCGCCGTTCGGCACGGGCAGGACGATTTCATTCCGTGGAAACGCGGAGTGTCGCTGTAGAGACGTACTATTTTACGTCTCTTGGCCGGATGGTACATAGCGGGATGGCTTCATTGCTGACGCGTAGGAGACGTAAAATAGTACGTCTCTACAGGGGTCTCCCGACGAATTGAGTAGTAAATCAACGTCCGGTTGCTCTTTACGTACCGTACACCGGCGTACTTATCAACCTGACTTCATTTTGGCTGTCGACCCGATGAAAAAGCCATTTTTAGACGAGGACTTTCTGCTGCAAACCGAAACGGCCCGGCAGCTTTACCACGAATGGGCCAAGCCGATGCCCATCATCGACTACCATTGCCACTTGCCGCCCGATCAGATTGCCGACGACAAGCACTTCGACAACCTGACGCAAATCTGGCTCTACGGCGACCATTACAAGTGGCGGGCCATGCGCACCAACGGCGTGAATGAACGTTTCTGCACGGGTGACGCGTCCGACTGGGAGAAATTTCAGCAGTGGGCCGAAACGGTGCCGTACACCCTACGTAACCCCCTCTACCACTGGACGCACCTCGAACTACAACGGTACTTCGGCGTTACCGAAGTTCTAAACGGTCGGAGCGCCCGGCGTATCTACGACGAATGCAGCGAAAAGCTTCGCACGCCCGACTACACGGTGCGGAACCTGCTGCGCCGGATGAACGTCGAAACGGTTTGCACCACCGACGACCCGGTGGATTCGCTCGAACACCACCGCCGAATTACCGACGAGGGTCTGGTGGGTGCCGGGCTTGAGGTGGGCGTCCTGCCGACTTTCCGACCCGACAAGGCGATGGCCGTTGAAGACGTATACGCCTTCGGCCGGTACGTAAACCGGCTGGAGGAAGCCGCCGACGTGAGCATCGGCACGTTAGACGAATTTTTGGGAGCGTTGCGCCAACGGCACGATTACTTCACGCAGATGGGTTGCAAACTTTCGGACCACGGTCTGGAGCAGATTTACGCTGAAGACTATACCGAAGCGGAGATCGAACGCATCTTCGACAAGGTTCGGTCGGGACAGCCACTCGACGGCGGTGAGGTGTTAACCTTTAAGTCGGCCATGCTGGTGTATCTGGCCGAAATGGATTGGGAAAAGGGCTGGACGCAACAGTTTCACCTCGGCGCGCTCCGCAACAACAACAGCCGGATGCTTGGGCAACTCGGTCCCGATACGGGCTGGGACTCCATCGGCGACTTTCCGCAGGGCCGGGCGATGGCCAAGTTTCTGAACCGGCTGGACACGGGCGATAAACTGGCCAAAACGATTCTGTATAACCTGAACCCGGCCGACAACGAACTGATCGCGACGATGGTCGGCAACTTCAACGACGGGTCGGTGGCCGGTAAGGTGCAGTTCGGCTCGGGTTGGTGGTTCCTGGACCAGAAAGACGGCATGGAGCGGCAGATCAACGCCTTGTCGAACATGGGCCTGCTGAGCCGGTTCGTCGGGATGCTGACCGATTCGCGCAGTTTTTTGAGCTACCCGCGCCACGAATATTTCCGCCGAATTTTGTGCAATCTGTTCGGCAACGACGTTGAAAACGGCGAACTGCCCGACGACCTCGACTGGATCGGGAAGGTCGTGCAGGACATTTGCTACAACAACGCGAAGGCGTATTTTGGCTTTACGTCGGTTGAGCGGTCGGTTCCGGTGGTGGTTTGAGCCGTTTTGAAGGACAACCACAAGGTACTTTAGTCAAGTGGGCCGGTGCGTCATGCCGACCGCTTTTGTTGGTTCGAATCCTGAACCGATTAATGTTTACGTC
>CAXUEB010000023.1:15095-18432 GCA_964249775.1 uncultured Spirosoma sp. | reverse complement strand
TGACAAACGTTTGCTGTTTTGGTGAGTTGCTGCTCCGGTTTTCGCCCCAAGGCAACGGCGAGTGGATTCGGCGGGTGGCCATGCCGGTGTTTATCGGCGGAGCCGAACTGAACGTCGCGACGGCGCTGGCGAACTGGCACGTACCGGTTCGCTACAACACCGTATTGCCCGCTAACGCCTTAGCCGACGACATTCTGGCGCAGTTAACCGACCTGGGCATCGACGGATCGACCATAACGCGGGCCGGCAGCCGGATTGGAAGTTATTACCTGCCGCAGGGCACGGACCTGAAAAACGCGGGTGTCATTTACGACCGCGCCTATTCGGCTTTTTCGGAACTCGCGCCCGGCCGGATCGACTGGGACGCGGTATTGGAGGATACGTCGTGGCTGCACATGAGCGCCATTAGTCCGGCGCTGAACGCAGACGTGGCCGAAGCCTGCCGCGAGCTGCTGATGGTAGCCACCCGCCGGGGCGTTACCGTGTCGATGGACCTGAATTACCGCGCCAAACTCTGGCAGTACGGCGTCCCGCCGACCGACGTCATGCCCGGCTTAGTTGAACACTGCGACGTGGTGATGGGCAACATCTGGGCGGCCGGAACGCTGCTGGGTATGCCGGTAGACGAGTACATTCACGACAAAGGTGGGCAAGTCGATTACGTTGCGCACGCCGACGCAACCGCGCGCGCCATTCAAGAGCGGTTTCCGCGCTGCAAGGTTGTCGCCAATACATTCCGGTTTGACGGATCAGGGGGAGCCGGCAGCATTCGGTATTACGCCACCTTGCACACGGACGGGCAAACGGTGGTGTCGCCCGAGTTTCAGACCGAGCGGGTAGTGGACAAAGTAGGCAGCGGGGATTGCTTTATGGCCGGACTGATCTACGGTTTGTACCATAACCACGCTCCGCAGGATATTGTCGATTTCGCGGCTGCGGCTGCGGTGGGTAAACTGGGCGAGTTCGGCGACGCGACCCGGCAAACGGTTGACGACGTACACAACGCCTTGCGGGCGGCTCAGCTTTTATCAGTTAACTAAAACAATTATGACCTCCACCGGCCCTTCGGCTTTGTTGACTACCGTAACGCAGCACCCCCTCGTGCCCGTGTTTTACCACCCCGATGCGGCCTACGCCAGCGCGATCGTGCGGGCGTGTTATGACGGGGGTATCCGGGTATTTGAATTCACCAACCGGGGCAGTGCTGCACTGGCGGTGTTTACAGAACTGATCGCGTACACGCGTACCAACTGCCCCGGTCTGGCGCTGGGCATTGGCACGATTCTGACGCCCGAAAGTGCCATTGAATTCGCAGACGCCGGGGCCGATTTTGTCGTGCAGCCCGTCACGACGGCAGACGTGAGCGCGGTTTGTCGCGAACGCAACCTGCCCTGGATTCCGGCCGGCGCGACGCTAAACGAAATCTACCAGGCCACCCGACTGGGAGCCGAGGTCGTTAAAGTCTTTCCCGGCAACGTGCTCGGGCCGGAGTTCATAAAAGCCATTCGCGGACCAATGCCGCAGTTGAAATTGATGGTCACCGGGGGCGTTGAGCCGACTGAAGCGAGCCTGACGACCTGGTTTCGGGCGGGCGTCACGGCGGTGGGCCTCGGTTCGCAACTCTTCGGCGACCGCAGTCAGTCCGCCGACCAACTGCGCGAGCGGGTGGCCGGCCTGTTTCCCTATGTGCAACCCTTTATTCCTAAACCGCAATGAATCAACCAAAAGGCGGCTACCGCTGGACAATCGTGGCGCTGCTCTTCTTCGCCACGACGATTAATTACCTCGACCGGCAGGTCATCGGGTTGCTCAAACCAACGCTGGAGGACGAATTTGGCTGGACCGAAAAAGACTACAGCAGCATCGTCATGGCCTTTGCAGCCTCCTACGCGCTGGGCCTGGTGGCGTTTGGTCGCCTGATCGACCGCATCGGCACCAAAATGGGCTACATCATTTCAATTGTGGTCTGGAGCATTGCGGCCATTTTGCACGCGACCGCCCGCAGCACGTTCGGCTTCGGCGTTTGGCGGGCCGTGCTGGGTTTGGGCGAATCGGGTAACTTTCCGGCGGCCATCAAGTCCGTGGCCGAGTGGTTTCCCAAGCGGGAGCGTGCCCTGGCAACGGGCGTTTTTAACTCCGGGGCCAACATTGGGGCCGTGGTTGCGCCCGTCATGGTGCCGTGGATTCTGGGGGCTTACGGCTGGGAAGAAGCCTTTATCGTGACTGGAGCGATCGGCTTTATCTGGTTGATTTTCTGGTTGATTTTCTACGAAACGCCCGCTCATCAGCAGCGCCTGACCCGCGACGAATACGCTTACATTCACAGCGACAACGAACCAGAATCAGCCACGGGACCATCTATCGCCTGGGGTCGGCTATTTGGCATCCGGCAGACGTGGGCCTTTATTTTCGGCAAGCTGCTGACCGACCCGATCTGGTGGTTTTTCTTATTCTGGCTGCCCTCGTACTTCGCGTCGACGTTCAACTTAGACTTGAAAAAGCCGAGTCTGCCCTTAGTGGTGGTGTACACGGCGACGACCATCGGCAGCATCGGTGGCGGGTACTTGTCGGGCTATTTCATCAAGCGCGGCTGGCCGGTGTTCCGCGCCCGCAAAACGGCGATGCTGATTTTTGCCGTCTGCGTGCTGCCCATCACGCTGGCACAGTTCGCTACAAACATTTGGCAGGCGGTGGCCCTGATTTCGCTGGCAGCCGCGGCTCACCAGGCTTGGAGCGCCAACATCTTTACGACGGCCTCGGATATGTTTCCCAAGCGGGCGCTCAGTTCGGTGGTCGGCATTGGCGGCATGGCCGGTTCAGTCGGCGGTATTCTGTTTCCAATTCTGGTCGGCTACTTATTGGATAATTACAAAGCTGCGGGTAACCTGACGGGCGGCTACAACGTGCTGTTCATCATCTGCGGCTTCGCATACCTGCTGGCCTGGGGGATGATGCACCTGTTTGCGCCCCGGATGGAGCCGGTTCGGGTGACTGCACCCGAGCCGCAGACCGTGGCGTAAGCGCGTTACGTAGGAATCGTTTACGTGTTGACTTATGTACCTTAAATTCATACGTCTATGACTGCTAAACCCGTTGAGGACGCCCCCGGCCGCGACAATTCCGTGCACCCGCTGGCGCAGCCCGTCGGTACGACGCTGGACCGGTACATCATGCAGCGGCAAAGCGCCTTCGCCACCGGCGAACTGTCGCAACTGCTGCGCGACATTGCCTTGGCGGGCAAGATCATCCATCGCGAGGTGAACCGGGCGGGGCTGATTGACCTGACGGGCGGCATCGGCAGTCAGAACGTGCAGGGCGAAAGTCAGCAGAAGTTGGA
>CAXUEB010000023.1:0-15085 GCA_964249775.1 uncultured Spirosoma sp. | reverse complement strand
ATCCGGTTCAAACGCGCCCTGACCAACGGGGGCGAAGTGTGCGCAATCATCTCGGAGGAAGAGGACGACATCATTCTGACCGGCAACAACGGGGGCAAGTACGTCGTGGCAATGGACCCGCTCGACGGTTCGTCCAACATCGACGTCAATGTATCCATCGGCACCATTTTTTCCATTTACCGACGCGTAACGCCGATTGGCAGCCTGCCGACCATTGACGATTTCATGCAGGGTGGGCACGAGCAGGTAGCGGCCGGCTACATCCTCTACGGCTCGTCGACGATCATGGTCTACACGACCGGCCACAGCGTCAACGGCTTTACGTACGATTATTCAATTGGTGAGTACCTGCTGTCGCACCCGGATCTGCGCACCCCCACGACGGGCACGATCTATTCCTGCAATGAAGGTAATTGGGAGCAATACGATGATTGCGTCCGGGCGTACCTGACGAGCTGCCAGAAGGCGCAGTTCACCGCCCGTTACATCGGCTCGTTGGTGGCTGATTTTCACCGGAATCTGCTGAAAGGTGGCATCTACTTGTACCCGGCTACGAAGAAGAATGCGCAGGGTAAACTCCGGCTGCTGTACGAAGCGTATCCGCTGGCGTTCATTGCCGAACGGGCGGGCTGCCGCGCGACGGACGGTAAGCAATCGGTGCTGAACATCGAACCGCGCGATCTGCACCAGCGGACACCGCTTTACATCGGCGCACCAACGATGGTCGAGGAGTTAATGGGCTGCATGGGGCAACCAATCAACTATCTGAATCGCTGACGAAGCAGCGTAGATCAGCAAATGACGACAAAGGCGTTACCCGGTTGAGTAACGCCTTTCTCGTATCTACGAATTGTGCAATTGGTAATGAGCATTTTCGGAATTGTCGTAAACTGGACCGTTCGAGGTTCGATTAGACTTTGATGAAAATTTGTTACAAATGAATCGTTAAAATCTCTGGTTTGGCAACGTTCCCGGTAACGATTGCGTAAAAAAAGGCAACAAATTAATTGGTAAATGTAAATGGATGGGCTAAAATCAAAAGAGCAAAAAGCGAAATAGTGCCCAATTGATGCGCCTTTCTCATTAGAAATGTACAAAAATGAGTAATGTGTATTCTGGGCTGTTTGAAGAAGAGCAGACCTGAATCGGTACGAATTAATCAACAATCCATGAATAGATTTTTAACGTTTCTCATCCTGCTGGGCTGGTTTTCGGCCAGTTACGCTCAGCAAACCCGGTCGCTGACAGGTGTCGTTAAAGACGGCGGGGCCAACGGGTCGCTGCCCGGCGTGAGCGTCGTGCTGAAAGGGACTACCACGGGCACAACGACCGACGGCGAAGGTAAATTCACCCTGCGCGTACCCGACCGGCCAGATGTTGTGCTGACGTTTAGTTTCATCGGTTATGCCTCGCAGGACGTAACGGTTGGCAACCAAAGTACACTGGACGTAACGCTGGCTCCCGACCAGAAAACGCTCGACGAAGTGGTCGTGATTGGCTACGGCACGGTTAACAAGCGCGACGTAACCGGGTCGGTGTCGTCGGTGAACACAAAGCAACTGCGCGACATTCCCATTACGAACGCAGCGGAGGCCCTGACGGGTCGGCTGGCGGGGGTGCAGGTAACGACCTCGGAAGGCGCACCCGGTGCCAACATTCAGATTCGGGTACGGGGGGGCGGCTCCATCACGCAGGACAACTCGCCCATTTACGTCGTGGACGGTGTGCAGGTCGAAAACGCACTCAACTTCCTAAATCCTCAGGACATCGAGAGCATCGACGTCTTGAAAGATGCCTCGACCACGGCCATTTACGGGGCACGCGGGGCCAATGGGGTGGTCATTATTACGACCAAGTCGGGTAAGGGCGGCAAAACAACCATCAGCTACAACGGCTCGATGGGCTTCCGGGAGATTACCAAAAAGATGGGTGTGCTCAGCCCGTATGAGTTTGTGCGCTGGCAGTACGAACGCAGCCGGGGCGACGTCGCGCAGGAAGCCTCTTTCCTGGCCCAGTACGGCACCTGGGAAAACAGCAACCAGTACCGGACGGCCACGCCCATCGACTGGCAACAGGAAGTGTTTGGCCGGCGGGCACCGTACCAGAACCACAATGTGGTGGTAAACGGCGGCTCGGCCCAGACGAATTTCAACCTGAGCCTGACGGCCAACAAAGAAGATGGGATTCTCCTCGAATCGGGCTTTGGCCGCTACCTCGCCACGTTCCGGCTCGACCATAAAGCGTCGGATAAACTAAAGGTAGGTTTGAACGTACGCTACCTGAACCAGACCATCCGGGGAGCGGGTACAACGACAAGCGGCACCAAATCAACCAACCGCCTGCGCCACTCCATTCAGTACCGGCCGTTGTTGGTGGGCGTGAACCCGGAAGTAGACGACTTCGACGAAAACCTGTACATCTCGTCGGGTAATTTGGTGAACCCCATTCTGATGACGCAGGCGGAATACGGTCGCAACTACTCGCGGGCGCTCAACGTGAGTGGGTACGTTAACTACAACATTACCAAAGACTTGCTGTTCCGCTCGACCGCCGGACTCGACGATAACGACAATCAGATTAACCAGTTCTGGTCGAAGTTGACGGGAACGGCTCGTAACTACGCTTCCCTGCCGGTGGCGTCGATCTACCAGCAAAACGCCATTACGATCAACAACGCCAACACCCTGCAATACCACAAGCTGATCGGCGGCAAACACGACCTGACGGTCCTGCTGGGGCAGGAGATTTACGATTACAGCGCGAAGAACAGCACGATGGAAACGCGCTATTTTCCGGCTGACATTTCGTCGGAGCAGGCGCTGGCCAACATGAGCCTTGGCTCGCCACCGTCGGGAGCCGCGCAGCCGCGCAACATCTCGAACGAGCTACCGCCTAACCGGCTGTTCTCGCTGTTCGGACGGGTGAGCTACAACGTAGCCGACAAATACCTCGCGACCTTCTCGCTGCGGTCGGACCGCTCCTCGAAGTTCAACTACGAAAACGGCGCGCTGGTATTTCCGTCGGGCACGGCCGGCTGGCGGTTCGCCAAAGAAAATTTCATGAAGGGAGCAACCTGGTTGACCGACGGTAAACTACGGGTGGGCTACGGAGTGGCCGGTAACAACCGCATCGGCGATTTGCTTTACCAGCAGTTGTACGGTGTGACGGGCGAGTATGCGCTAAACCACACCGTATTGCCCGCCTACGCCCCAACCTCGCTGGCCAACCCGAACCTGAAGTGGGAATCAACGGTCTCGCAGAACGTTGGCTTAGATTTGGCCTTTCTCAACAACCGGTTCCAACTGTCGCTCGATGCGTACCAGAACACCGGGCGAAATTTACTCTTAGCGGTAGCGATTCCGCCGACTTTAGGATACTCCTCGCAGATTCAGAACCTCGGCTCAACGCAGAATCGGGGGGTAGAACTCCAACTGACCGCCTACGTCGTGCAGAAACGCGACTTCTCCTGGACCTCAAACTTTAACCTGTCCGCCAACCGCAACAAGGTGCTCGATCTGGGACCGATTGCCCAACAGACGCGGAACTCTGGCTGGCAGGGATCCGACGGCACCGACGATTACTTGGTGAAAGTGGGCGAGCCGGTAGGGCAGATGTACGGCTTCGTAACGGATGGGTTCTACAACGTGGACGACTTTACCTTTAACGCGACGACCAACACCTATACCATCAAACCCGGTATTGCAGTCAACTCGGTCTATGGCGTGCCGCAACCGGGCATGCTGAAGTGGAAAGACCTCGACGGCGACGGGCTGATTACGGCCGACAAAGACCGGACGGTAATCGGCAACGCCAACCCGAAGCTCATCGGTGGCTGGAATAATCAGTTCACCTACAAGAACTTCGACGCCAGCGTCTTCGTGAACTGGGTGGTGGGCAACGACATCTACAACGCCAACAAAATCGAGTGGACCGACGGGGCCTTCCCAAACCTGAACCTGCTCGACATCATGCGGACCCGCTGGACCAACCTCAACGACGCGGGGCAGGTCGTTACCGACCCGGAAGCCCTGCGGGCGTTGAACGCCAACGCGACCATCTGGACGCCCGTGCGCGTGCAACGCTACTGGCTGCACTCGTGGGCGGTGGAAGACGGCTCGTTTCTTCGCGTTAACAACGTGACCTTGGGCTACACCCTGCCGACGAAGCTGCTGAGTCGGGTAGGCGTGTCCCGGCTGCGGGCCTATGCCACGGTCAATAACTTGGCCCTGCTTACGAAGTACAGCGGCTACGACCCTGAAGTAAGCACCCGCCGGAGCGACCCGCTCACGCAGGGGGTTGATTTTGCGGGGTATCCTCGCTCGCGCGCCGTTGTGTTTGGGGTTAATCTGACATTTTAACTTGATGGAACGCTGATTTTTATGATCTATATGATTCATCATAACTAATCTTAATAATCACAGCAATCAGCGTTCCATCCATCCCATTCTAAACAAATGAAATCCATAGTCTCAAAATTTATCCTTCTGCTTGGCAGCTTCCTGATTGTGGTCGGGTGCCGGGAGTACTTAGAGGTACAGCCCAAATCGCAGATCAGTCTGGGCGACGCCTTCTCCAACGTACCCAACGCCACCAACGCCGTACTGGGTGTGTACGACGAGCTGATGGGCGACAACGGTTACGGCATTCGCATCAGCATGTACTACCCCTACGATTCCGACGAGATGATCGTGTCGGGTAACCTCGACAATGGGCGACGGGGCATTGGCCGCTACCAGTTGCTGCTGACCAACACCGAAATTCGCAACCCGTTTCTGCAACTGTACCGGGGCATTGAGAAGGCGAACCTGTGCATTGAACAACTGCCGCAGATGGCCCAGTACACCAACGGCTCGGAGGCCGAAAAAAAGGAACTCCGGCGGCTGCACGGCGAGGCCCTGACCCTCCGGGCGCAATTCTACTTTGAACTAATCCGTAACTGGGGCGACGTACCCGCGCCGATGCAGCCGGCGTACACACAGACGGACCTGTTTGTCCAGCAGGCTGACCGCGACCAAACCTACGCCAAACTGATCGAAGACTTGAAAACGGCCACCGACCTGGTGCCCTGGCGCACGGAAGCGGGCGTGCGGAACGAGCGGATTACGAAAGGGGCGGTAAAGGCCCTGCGGGCCAAGATGGCCTTGTTCCGGGGTGGCTATGCCCTGCGGAGTTCGGGCAAACTGGAGCGTAACGCCGACTATCTGACGTATGTTAAAATCGCTCGCGATGAGTGTGCCGACCTGATGGCCAAGCGGGGCGAACATACGCTAAATCCCAGCTTTGAGGACATCTGGCGTAAACTCACCTCATTTCAGTATGACCCGGCGGGCGAAATTATTTTTGAAGCCGGCGCGGGTGGTTCCAACGCCAACTCCGACAGCCGGATGGGAAACTACAACGGTCCGTCGGTCAACGCATCGTCGCGCTACGGCAGTGGGGGCGGTGGTCTCTTAGTGCTGCCCAACTATTTCTACGCCTTCGACTCGACCGACACCCGGCGCGACGTGACGGTGACGCTCTACGCCGTTGCGGCTACCAACGTCAAATCGCCCCGCCGACTGGGCGAATTGACCGATGGTAAATTCCGTAAGGACTGGCGGGTGCCCCTGCTGCCCGGCACGGCCCTGAACCCTGGCTATAACTGGCCGTTCATCCGGTTCGCCGACGTCTTGCTGATGTTTGCCGAAGCCGAAAATGAACTTGCCGGACCAACCCCGGCGGCTATTGCCGCCTTCGAGGAAGTACGGAAGCGGGCGTTCCGGGGCAACGTGGCCCGCATTGGCACGACGCCGACGACAAAAGACGCCTTCTTCGATGCGCTGGTCAACGAGCGGTATCTGGAGTTTGGCTCCGAGGGCATTCGGAAGTTCGACCTGATTCGGTGGAACCTGCTGACGCAGAAAATTCAGGAAACCCGCGACAAAATCCAGGCCATTCGGGACATGAAGGCTCCCTACGCCAACGTACCGCGTTACCTGTACTGGCGGAACAACGGCGAAGAAATTCAGTGGCTCAACTCGTTCTACAAACCCACCTCGCTGACCACCGCTCCAACCGGCTGGACGCGCTTAGACTGGACCCAGCACCTGACCGGCAACCTAATCGACGGCCTGCCCTTGCACCAGGCGATTGCCCGGTTCTTCGTCACGGGGAAAAGCGAACTATTTCCCTTCGACCAGGCCACGGTAGACGCCTACCGCGGTAAGATCAAGCAGAATCCGGGGTACTAAGTGAACGAGTGAGGACTGAACGAGCGAATAGGATGCAACAGGAAAGCAAACCGGGTGGGCTGAAAGTTTGGCGTGGGTAGCTGACTGGCGACTTTCCGCGTTCGCTCAACCGCTCGCGTTTCCTGGTCTACACGGCTTGTTTCAAATCAATACCGCTTCTAATGTAATGTGAATTACGAATGATGTGAATGAATAATTAGCATCGGTTAACCAGCGCATAGCTGCCGCGTAGTCCTTCAACAGGCTCAGGATGACCAGCCCGCTCCAGTGGTTAAGGTAAACTACCGTAGCTTCGAATCATCTTGAGCCTGTCGAAGGACTACGGGTTAGTAAACAGGTCCTTGCTGCCAAGAAGTGCCTGGTTTGTGGTTTCCTGCCAAGTCTTCATGAAAGACATAGCTACCGGTTGTTACGCCAAGGCATCCACTCAGACCGAGTAAACGCTGCTTTCTCATGGTACGAATTAGTTTGACTGAACGATAATCCAACTCATCTAACTGGTTAAGATTTGTTGGTCGCTGCTTTCGCTCCTGAACAAGCGGCATACGTAAACTTACGTAGACCAGCCTATACTGTACGCACAATAGCTGTTTACGTAAACGCTACGGTTTTCCTTATTCAGGAAGTTCATACCGGATCAGAATCACCCGTTTGCCTGAT
Source organism: uncultured Spirosoma sp. (assembly GCA_964249775.1). Classification (GTDB taxonomy): domain Bacteria; phylum Bacteroidota; class Bacteroidia; order Cytophagales; family Spirosomataceae; genus Spirosoma. The sequence continues at coordinate 8,195 of CAXUEB010000023.1, read as the reverse complement.
TGGTCCGGCTTGCTGATAGACAGCGTTTCAAGGTATTTTTCTTTGCCGGACAAGATTTGCTTTACCTGATTGACATCCTCGTATGGCTTGCCGTTGATGATGTACGTTGCCGTACCCGGCGGGTAATCAAACAAATTCAGCGGGGCCTTCTCAACTCGTAGCGTACCATTGGGGCTGACGTAGTCAAGAATTTCATAGTTCTTTCCTTTGATTTGCTGATACGACGGAAAAATCGCGCTGGTTTCCTTGAGTTGACCCAACGCAAGTTGGCTCAGCAAAGTCAGAGCAAGCACGGATGCGCCGATAAAACTATTCTTCATCGCAATAGAAATTTAGACCGTAGACCCCGAATTACACAGGTGGGTTGTAAACTGGTGATTGTGCGCAATTTTTTAATAAATACGGTCTCACCCCGACGCTTGCAGCAGTTCGTTTTGAATCAAACGGAATCCGTTCAACCGGCGTTAAAAACAACTTCGTTATGTGGAAAGCCGCAATTTTAGCAAGTATACTTTTCGGTTCAACTTACGCCCTGGGGCAGCGATTCACCGGCTTAACCGGCGTGCGCGATACGTCGTTTACGGTATACAGCGCGTACGTAAAAGCAAAGAAAAACCACCCGGATATTCGGGTTGCGAACCCTGACCTGCCGGCTAACGTAAAGGCCGAGATGAACGTGGTGTATTGTAAGCGGGATGGGCGGGCGCTCTATCTGGACGCGTTTTACCCAAGCGGGCGGGACCGGGCGTTACGTCCGGCGGTGCTGTTGATTCACGGCGGGGGCTGGCGTTCGGGTGATCGGTCGCAGCAGATTCCAATGGCGGGGCAACTGGCCGCCAACGGCTACGTCGCCGTGACGGTTGAGTACCGGCTGTCGACCGAAGCGTTGTACCCGGCCGCCGTCCACGACCTGAAGGCCGCCGTTCGCTGGCTGCGGGCCAACGCGGGCAAGTACGGCATCGACCCGACCAAGATTGCCGCTTTGGGCTGCTCGGCCGGTGGGCAGTTAGCCGCGCTGCTGGGCACGACGAGCGACATAGCCAAGCTGGAAGGCACCGCCGGCTGTCACGCGGGTCATTCGAGCGCGGTGCAAGCCGTCGTGGACGTAGACGGCATCCTGGCGTTTATTCACCCTGAATCCGGCGAGGGCGACGATAGCCGGGCCACGTCGGCGGCAACGTACTGGTTTGGCGCGGGCAAAACCGAGCGGCCCGACTTGTGGCAGGAAGCCTCGGCCCTGACGTACGTGAAGGAACCGACAGGTCAGCGTCGGATAGTGCCTATGTTGTTCCTAAACAGTTCGGTGGACCGAATGCACGCGGGTCGTGACGATCTCATTCGAGCGTTGAACGCGCGGGGCGTTTATTCGGAGGTACACACCTTTGCCGATGCGCCACATCCGTTCTGGCTATTCCACCCCTGGTTTGGGCCAACGATCAGCTACACGCTTCGTTTCCTGAATAAGGCCTTTACCAAGCCTTGACGATCACGTAACTATGCTCAACGTTCAACTGGGGTTGGTTACACAATTCAGAATTAAACACCTTCGAGAAGTTCACCGGAATACAATAACATAGGGCAATAATACAGTTTGGTATCGTTGCCGGGAACGATTGCATAAAAAAAGTCGTGTTCTTTCTTCTTTATGTCTATTCTTATTCGCAAACTTAGTCTGCTTTTGACGGTAGACAAACCGTGAATAGGCTCAACGACCCTTTAATCTGATCGTCATGCTGGCCAAATTTCCTCTTGAACCCCGCTCCGCTAATCGACCCTACGACTTTGTGGACATCTATCACAATACGGCGGGACCCGGCTACCAGCTTCAGTTTAACCCAAAGGACAAGACGCCCAAGTACAAGCAGATCGTGCAGTCGGTGATTACCGACATTGAGCGGGGTGTGTTGAAAAACAACGAGCAACTCCCATCGATTAGCGAGTTAAGCGTCGAGTATTACTTAGCGCGGGATACCGTCGAAAAAGCGTACCGGGAACTCCGCGAACGGGGGTATATTACGTCGGTGCAGGGCAAAGGCTATTACGTGCGGGCCAACGACGCGGCCAAGCTCAAAATCCTGCTCATCTTCAACAAACTTAGTTCGTACAAAAAAATCATTTATTACTCGTTCCTGAAGGCCCTCGGTGACCGGGCGACGGTTGACCTGCAAATTCACCACTACGACGCGGGGCATTTTAGGGAGATTATCGAAAAAAACCTCGGCAAATACAACTACTACGTCGTGATGCCGCATTTCACGCAGGGTCTGGACAAAGCCGACTACCGGAAGGTGCTCGAATCCATTCCGCCGAACGAACTGGTGCTGCTCGACAAAGACGTACCCGAACTGACCGGTTCACCCCTGAGCGTTTACCAGAATTTTGATAAAGACATTTGCGGGGCGCTGGAAACCGCCCAGGATTTGCTGGCCAAATACAGCCGGATGGTGCTGGTCCTGCCGAGCGACGGCAACTACCCCGTCGAGATCGCCCGCGGCTTTCGCACGTTCTGTATCAATTACGGCAAAGAGTTCGCCATCAAGGAAAACGCCACGGACGAGCACGTTCAGCCCGGCACGGCGTATTTAGTCGTGGAAGAAACGGACTTGTCGGAATTGGTTAAGAAGGTCAGGCAGTCGAGCTACGGGCTGGGTCGCGAAATCGGCATGATTTCATTCAACGAAACCACGCTCAAGGAATTACTGAACATCACCGTCGTCACGACGGACTTCGAAGCGATGGGCTACACGGCAGCCGCGTTGTTGTTGGATAATAAGCGGATCAAAGTCAAAAATCCGTTCTACATGATCCGGCGCGGGTCGTTGTAGCGGCCTAAACCTTATAGGTTTAATTTAATAGTCAGACCATTACAAACGTACGCCTTGACTGTTTTTAACGGCTACTTGTCCGCCGTCCTTCGCTTGAATGCGCACGTTGCGCAGTGTCCAGTTCGTGGCGTAGTCGATTTCGCCGGCCGTTTGGGCCGTGATGGCCCAGTTTTCTAACCTGAAGTTTTCCAGCCGCGACGCGTCTAAGCCAGCGGCCATGATGCCCCGTTTGGCGTCCGTTACGATCAGGTCCGCAATGCGGACGTTACGGAAGTGCGGAATGCCCCGCTCGGCGGGTTCAACGTTGCGCAGCATGGCCTTCCAGTGCGCGGGCAAGGTCGCTTCGGTATAACCTGCGGGCAGGGTCGAGTAGCTGTAACTGGGATTCCAGTTCATTGTCACTTCCACCGGCACACCCACATCTTCCATGTGAATCGCTTCAATCTTGACGTCTTCGACGGTGCCGCCCCGCGTCGTGGCCGATTTGAGTCGGATACCAACGCCGGTACCTTTGGCCTTTAGGTTGCGGGCCAGCACGTGCCGGATACCGCCCGACGTTTCGCTGCCGAACGTAATCAGTCCGCCCCCGGCTCCCGAGACGCAGTCTCGAATGACGACGTATTCGGTCGGGCGGTTGACGCGCAGACCGTCCCAATCGCGTCCGGCTTTAAGGCAAAAGTTATCGTCGTTGCAATCAATGTCGCAGTTTTGCACGAGGATATACGTCGAAGAGTCGATGTCAATGCCGTCGGTGCTGGGGCCGTGCCCGCCGATGTTGTTACGGATCACCAAGCCATCGGCCGTCACGTGGTCAGAGTAGAGGAGGTGTACCGTCCAGAAACCAGCCTGTTGCAGCGTAATATCGTTGAGCGTTACGTTCGACGAGCCGGACACGAGTAGCGTCCGTGGCCGTTTGCAATCGTAATCAACAATCCAGCGCAGGCCCTTCTTCTCGTACTCTTTCCGCATCGCCCAGTAACTGTCCCAGAACGGCTTGCCCTGGGCGTTGACGGTACCCTTGCCCACGATGGCGACGTTCGTCTGATCGATGATGTTGAGCAGCGCGGCCGGCCAACGCATCTCAATCCCGGCCACGCGGGTGTCAATCTCGGGATAATCAGCCAGCGACTGACTGCCGAGCAACGTGACGCCTTTATCGAGCCGCAGCGTGACGCCCTTTTTGAGAAACAGCGAGCCGGTCAGGTACTCGCCCGGCCGGAAGCTGACGATGCCGCCACCTTTAGCCGCGCAAGTGTCGATAGCCCGCGGAATGGCCCGCGTGTTGAGCGTTCTACCGTCGCCTACCGCGCCAAAGTCCGCCGTTAGCACGAGCGTTGTCCGCATTGGTCGGGTTTGCGCGCCCACCCGTTTGGTCCAGTCGTCCGCCGACGTTGGAAACGTAACTGCCAGGAGCCAATGGGTAACCAAAATCAGAAACAGCATGATGCCTGAAAGGTTAGCAACAACCGTGTTGAACCGCGAACTGAGGAAATACGCTTAGATTTTCACCGCTTGCCGAGCCAGCAGTTTCCACGCGCCGTTTTGGTTGATCCAAACCTGCAACACGGACAGGCGCGTCGTGCCGGCCACGCCGTTGTTGTTGGTTTCGGCCGACAGCTTGTGCCGCACCATCGCCGTGTTGTCGACGACCGTAATGGTCTGCTCGGTGAGGTCAATGGCTTTAAAATCCGACTCGTTGCTCACCAGCGCCCGGATGAACTCGGCCCGGTCCTCAACCTTTCCGGCGGAGTGGCCGTAACTTAGTTTGTCCGAAGCAAGGGCCTGTAACCCCGTTTCGGTCGGGTCAATCATGGCTTTTCGCAGTTTTTCAACGGCCTGAGCGACGCCCTGTTCGTTCTTTTGGGCGAAGGCGTTAGTGGTGAGCAAAGAGCCGAGTAGGGCGATTGCGGCAAGTAGAATTTTGGTGGTTTTCATTGTGAAAGGGGTTGTGCTTTACGTAGCTCTGGCACTCCTGCCGGAGCAGCCGTAGGCTAACAATGTAGTTTAAGCTAAGCAGCTACAACTTAGCCTATGGCTGCTCCGGCAGGAGTGCCAGAGCTACAAAAGCTACGACACCCACTTAACTTACTCAATACCCGGCGTTCTGTGTGTACAGACCGGGCTTTACGTCTAACTCGGCCTGTGGCACGGGGTACAGAATGTAGTTTTTCTGGAATGGCTGCATCTGCTTCTGCGTGTCTTCCGACGCAATCCAGGCGGGAATAATCGTTTCAATCTGACCGCTGCGGACCAAATCGTGCCAGCGCGAGCCTTCGCCCGCGAACTCTTTCCGGCGCTCGGCCAACAGTTGCCCGAACGTCACGTTCGTCAGGGCGGGCTGCCCGGCGCGAGTGCGTACCTGATTCACGATGGCGTCCACCTCGGCGGGCGTACCGCCCGAGCCGCCCCGCAGAATGCACTCGGCTTTGAGCATCAGGATGTCGGTGTAGCGGTAAACGATGAAGTTAATGGGCCAGTCGACCCGGTTGTTGGCCGGTACGCGGGTCAGGTCGACGTATTTTTTGATAAACGATTGGGTTTCGGCCACACCGTTGTACGTATAGCCGGTCTGAATCGTCAGCGTTCGCCGGGTGTCGTTGGCTGCGTAGGCGTTCAAGAGGTCTTTAGCGACCGGCCGGATGGTCAAACCGCCCTGCACGGCTTTGCCGTTGGCCAGAAAATACGTATCGGGAACCAGCAGCCAGGCAAACGTGCCGCCGACTACCGGCGTCAGACCGTTGGCGTACTGTACGTCGAAGATGACCTCAGCATTGTTTTCGTTGGTGTACGAGAAGATGTTGGCGTAGGGCGTCACCAACGAGTATTTGCCGCTGGCGATGATTTCGTTCAGCAAGGTTAGCGCCTGCCCCCACTCGTTGAGGCCCAAGCCCGGCCCTTCAATGCCGTAGGTCGGTCCCGACCGCGTCATGTGCACCAAGGCTAAGGCGGCTTTGGCCGCGTAGCGCGTGGCCCGGCCCCGGTCGGCAGTGGCGTAGGTCTCGGGCAGGTTCGTGCCGGCAAATTGCAGGTCCGACTGAATCAGCGCGTACACGTCGGCCACCGGACTACGTGGAATCTCCAGCGCTTCGTTGGCCGTCACGGGGCGGTCGATGACGGGTACTTTACCGAAGAAACGCACCAGATCGAAGTAGAAAAAGGCCCGCAGGAACCGCGCTTCGGCTTCGAGCCGGGTCCGTAGGCTGGCGTCCGTGATGATCTGGCCCTTCTGCTTGAGCTGGTCGAGTAACACGTTGGCCCGGTAGATGCCGTTGTAGTTCGTGGACCACGCTTCTGACACGTAGGGATTGGCCGCGATGGTTTTGTGAAAGCTGTTGATGCCTTCCCAGTCGCGGACGCCCCCGTCGGAAACGGCGTAAAGATTGTCCGAGCGTGTTTCCGACAGGTTCAGTTGTCGGTCGGGATACGTGCGCAGGTCGCTGTACACGGCGTTGACGGCCTGCACGAAATCGCTGGGTTGCGAATAAAACGTGGCCGTCGTGGCCGAGGAAATTGGCACCTGAGTCAGATCGTCGGTGCAGGCCGCCAGCAGCAGAGTCGCCAAAGCGGTACATAGTGAAAATGCTTTTTTCATGTTTGTATAAGGGAGAATAGAACGCTGATTCTTATGATTGATTGGATAGATCATGATTAAATCTTAACGATCATAGAAATCTGCGTTCTATCAATAGTTTAGAACGTAACATTCAACCCAAAAACCAACGAGCGGGGAAGGGGCAGACCGCCGTAGTCGCCCGCTTCGGGATATGCCCCGCTGCCACTGAGGTCGGTGTTGCTGGCTTCGGGGTTGAAGCCGCCCCGGTACTGGTCGAAGCCAAAGAAATTTTCGGCCGTTACGTAAAGGCGGGCACCCTGCACCGCCGGTACGTTGACCAGCGTTTTCAGGTCGTAGCCCAAGGTGATGTTGCGCACCCGCACGTAGTCGGACGAATACAGCCAATCGGTATTTTTGATCCGGCCAAACGTCGAATACGCTTTGCCGACCAGACCGTCGCCGGGGTTTTCGGGCGAACGCCACCGATCGCGGTAAAAGCCGAGCGCGTTGTCCGTAAAACCTTGCCCGGTGCGGCCCAAAGCCCGGCCCAGCAGGGAATAGATCGAGCCGCCGTTTTGCCCCTGCACCAGTACCGTCAGGTCGAAGCCCCGGTAGCGGACGTTGTTCGTAACGCCCCAGACGTAGTCCGGGTTGGGATGACCGACAATCACCCGGTCGTTGGCGTCGATAACGCCGTCGCCGTTGGCGTCCACGTACTTCGGGTCGCCTACCGTCTGCGTGCCGTACAGGGCCACTTTACTGGCAATGTCCTGCTGCGTCAAGATACCGTCCTGCCGGACAACGTAGATGCTGTAGAGCGGCTCACCGACCCGCAGAATCGAGTGCGACACGTCGAACGACGACGGAATCAGGATCTGCTGCTGACCGCCCGCCAGGGCCACCACCTTGTTGGCGTTGTGGCTGAGGTTGAGCGAGGTGTTCCACTTCAGGGCACCGGTCGTGTTGCGGGTGCTCAATTCCAGTTCCCAGCCCCGATTGCGCACGCTGCCGGCGTTGCTCAGGTACGAGCCAAAACCCGTCGCGCCCGCCGTTGGTACGTTTAGCAGCAGTCCTTTATTCAACTTGTCGTACACGTCGAAGGAAGCGCTGATGCGGTTGTTGAGTACCGTTACGTCCAGGCCCAGGTCGAACGTTTGCGAGGTTTCCCAGGTCAGGTCGGGGTTATTGATGCCGGCTGGGGCCTGCCCAATGCCGGCCACGCCGTTGAAGGTATAATTGCCCGTCGTCAAGGTCGGCAGGGTGCTGTAATCGCCGATGTTGTAGTTACCGGCTGTTCCCCAACTGGCCCGCAGTTTCAGGTCGTTGATGGGCGTAACGTTTTTCATGAATGATTCCTGCGAAATCCGCCAGCCGACCGACGCCGACGGGAACAGGCCCCACTTGGTGTTGGCCCCAAACCGGCTCGATCCGTCGCGCCGTAAACTGGCCGTCAGCAGATACCGGTCGGCGTAACTGTACTGCAACCGTCCGAAATACGAAATCAAGACGTTGAGCCGCTCGGTCGTGTTGCCCGTCACGGCGTTGGCCGCGTTGAGGGTCGTAATGACGTTGCTGCTGAAACCGCCGTTGGAACTCAGCGCGGCAAATTCGAGCTTATCCGAATTGTAGGAAACCCCGCCCAAGAGCGTCAAGTTGTGCACGTCGCACAGGACGGTGTTGTAGGTCAAGGTGTTTTCGTTGACGAACGTCCGCTTGCGGTAGCTGTTGTAAGTGCCGCTCGTCAGGGCCGTGAGCTGCGCCAGCCGGGCCGCCAGCGAACTCGCCACCGCGTAGGGCACGTAGGTTTTGGCGCTGTT
>CAXUEB010000022.1:10578-28649 GCA_964249775.1 uncultured Spirosoma sp. | reverse complement strand
CGTTCCAACAACTTCACGGGTACGCAATTGATTTTAAGCTGGCGTAACCGAAATTACTTCCGACGGGCGGAACTCCTTACCCTGAACGCAAATACGGGCATCGAGTTTCAGGTGGGCACGGGCAGCAACCAACGGGTGACCAACTACCGATACGGGGCCGATGCCATTCTAAGCTTTCCGCGATTAGTCGGTCCGCTTCGATTCCGATACGACCAGCGGCAGGCTTTACCCAAGACCAACGTGACGTTAAGCTACCAAACTATTGTTCGGGGAGGTCTGTATAATCTTAACTCATTCCAAACAACGTTTGGCTACTCTTGGCGGCAAAATCAGCAGGTTGAACACTCATTCCAGCCGTTTAACATTGCTTATGTTTTGCCATCGAAACTTAGTACAGCTTTCCGAGATTCGGCAATCAACAATGAATTCATCTTTCAGCAGTACGTTAATATCACGAGGTCAGAGCAACTGCTCTTAAGTACTTTGTACACATTTAATTATAATTCTCCTATTCGTACAAATTCGCCTACTACGTTCCGGCTGACGACGAACGCTGAAGCAGCCGGTAACTTAGCGAGTCTACTGGTTAACCGACGTAACGACAGTGGAGATAAAATCATTTTTGATGTTCCCTTTGCGCAATACTTCCGTTTGGATGCTGACGCTCGGTTGTATCGTCGACTGGCCTCTAATCTTACGTGGGCTAACCGCTTGTTTGTAGGATTAGGTGTTCCCTATGGCAACTCACGCGACATGTCTTTGCCCCTTATTCGGCAATATTTTGTGGGGGGAAGTAACAGTATCCGCGCCTTTCGCGCTCGTGCGATCGGTCCTGGTTTGTTTGCGCGTGACACTGTGCGAACGCTTTTGCTAACGCAGGATGGCGGGGGTGATATTCGACTGGAAGCGAATACCGAACTGCGAGCTAAATTCAATAAGTATGTTGAGGGAGCCGTGTTTTTCGATGCTGGAAACGTCTGGTCGTATTATGCAGTGAACGCATTCGGTGCAGAGGCTCAATTTACAAACAACTTCTACAAACAAATCGCCATTGGCACCGGCGTTGGCATCCGCATTGACCTATCTTATTTCCTAATCCGGCTTGACTTAGCTACGCCTTTACGTAAGCCTTACAAAACCGACGGTAGCGAATGGGTTATCAATCAGATCAATTTTCGTGACCGCAACTGGCGCAGGCAAAATCTGGTGTTTAACATTGGGGTTGGGTATCCCTTTTAGGGCTTAACCGCAAAGACGCTAAGCAGTCGCAAAGCACGCAAGGATATTCTTTGTGTACTTTGCGACTGCTTAGCGTCTTTGCGGTTAGACTTCCCTCTTCAGCAACGGCTGTAACACGCCCCAAACCGTTTCGGCCACGATCTTGTGCCCCGCGGGCGTTGGATGAATGCCGTCGGGTTGATTGAGTTTTGCGACGCCCCCGACGCCTTCGAGCAGGAACGGAATCAAGACGGCGTTGTTCTTGTCGGCCAGTTCCTTGAACAAGTCCCGAAACTCACGGGTGTAGTCGGTACCCAGATTGGGCGGAATCTGCATCCCGGCCAGCACGATGGTTGCCTGTGGATACTTGCGCCGAACCGTGTCCATGATCGCTTGCAGGTTCTGGCGGGTGTCGCGCAGGGGTAAACCCCGCAGTCCATCGTTGCCACCCAGTTCAAGGACAAACACGGCGACGGGCTGGCGCAGCACCCAGTTGATGCGGCTCCGGCCCCCGGCCGTCGTTTCGCCACTCAATCCAGCGTTAACGACAGTATAGTTCAGCCCCGCTGAATTAATCTTCTTGCCGATCAGGGCCGGAAACGCCTGCGACGGTTCGACGCCATAGCCCGCCGTCAGGCTGTTGCCGTAGAATAAGATCGTTTGCTTTTTGCCTGCTACGGCCGGCGGTACGTCGGTTTTACGGGCTTCGGCGGTTGCATTGGTTTGGTCGGCAGCCGTTTTCGTATCGGATGAGCCGCAGGCCCAAACCGTTAAGAGAAGTATCAGGCCCATCCAGGCCGGACCGCTTATCACGGAATTCGACCTTCGGCTATTTGTTGAGAACTTCATTGATAATCTATTAGTTGGTTTTCTTAAACGCAGAGATGCGGAGGTTACGCAGAGCACACAGAGAAACTCGGCATTCTCTACGTAAATCTCTGCTATCTACGCGTTTAAAAAGCAATGTCATCCTTTTTTGTTCCATGAGCATCTTACGGGTCGAAAATCTGACCAAAACATACAGCAGCGGGGGCCGCGATCTAACCGTGCTGCACGGCGTCAATTTTACGCTCGAACCGGGCGACACGTTCGCTATCGTCGGGCCGTCGGGTAGCGGTAAAACCACGCTGTTGGGCCTGTGCGCGGGATTAGACCGGGCGTCGTCGGGCAGCGTTTATTTGAACGAAGTTCGTTTGGATACGCTCAACGAAGACCAACGGGCGGCCGTGCGCAACCAACACGTTGGCTTTATTTTTCAGAATTTCCAGCTTCTACCAACGCTGACGGCCCTTGAAAACGTGATGGTGCCGCTCGAACTGCGGGGTGAGAAAGGAGCCGGCAAAACCGCACAGGCCTTGCTCGACCGCGTCGGCCTGGGTCAGCGCGGGCACCACTATCCGACGCAACTATCGGGCGGTGAGCAGCAACGCGTTTCCTTAGCGCGGGCGTTTGCCAATCGCCCCAAACTGCTCTTCGCCGACGAACCGACCGGCAACCTCGACGCCGACACCAGCGCCACCGTCGTTGATCTGCTCTTTGAACTCAACCGCGAAGCCGGAACGACGCTCGTTCTGGTGACGCACGACCTGGAATTAGCGTCCCGCACCCAGCGCGTCATCCGCATCAAAGGCGGCACGGTGGTGTCCGATACGAAGGAGCGAATCGGGTCGCCGAATCGGAGCGAAATAGTCAAAGAGTGATACACTCAGACCTACCGCTCGTTCGCTCATTCACTCTTTTGCTCTTTAACCATGAACTTCTCCTGGCTTTTTCGCATGGCCTGGCGCGACAGCCGCCGAAGCCGACAGCGACTACTGCTGTTTATGTCGGCTATTGTGCTCGGCATTGCGGCTTTAGTTGCCATCAATTCCTTCGGCGACAACCTCGCCCGCAGCATCGACGAGCAGGCCCGCGAACTCCTCGGTGCTGATTTAACGCTGTCGTGGAATCGCCCGCCATCGCGCCAAACTGGGCAGTTGGCCCGCATCTTTGGCCGTGACCGGGCCTACGAGGTTTCGTTTGCGTCGCTGGTTTCGATTCCCAAAACGGGGGGCGTCCGGCTGGCGCAGGTCAAGGGTTTGCAGGGAAAGTTTCCGTATTACGGCACGTGGGACGTTCAGCCCGCGTCGGCAATTCTCCAATTCCGGCAAGCCAACAGCCGCGTGGCGCTGGTTGACGACGCCTTGCTGGTGCAGTTGGGTGCGCAGCCCGGCGATTCGGTGAAGGTCGGCAATTTGTCATTCCTAATTACGGGTCGGGTGCTCAAAACGCCGGGGCAGGCCGCCATTGCCGCCACCGTCGCCCCGACGGTGTTCATTCCGGCCCAGTTTCTGGCTAACACCGGTCTGTTGCAGCGCGGCAGTCGGGTGTCCTATAAATATTATTACCAATTTGCACCGGGCGTCAATGTCGACAATTACATCAAGCGGTACGCGGCCCGGTTAGACAAAGACGGCGTTAACTACGATACTATTAGCGAACGCAAACGCCAAACCGGCCGCTCCTTTGCCGACTTGACCAAGTACCTGAGCTTAGTGGCGTTCGTGGCCTTATTGCTGGGGTGCGTAGGCGTGGCCAGTGCGGTTCAGTTATACGTTAAGGAGAAAGTATCGTCCGTGGCAATTCTGCGCACGCTCGGAGCCAGCGGGCGTCAGGCGCTGCTGATCTATCTGCTCCAAACGGCCTTGATGGGTCTGATCGGTGCGAGCGTCGGCGCGGTGCTGGGGTCGGTGGTGCAGTTGGTATTACCCCGCGTATTCAGCAATTTCCTGCCCATCACGGTTCAAACGGCCTTGTCCGGTTCAGCCATTCTGAGCGGCATCGGCACGGGCCTGCTGATTTCGGTGCTGTTCGCCCTGCTGCCTCTGCTGGCCATCCGCAACGTATCGCCCCTGCGCACGTTGCGTACCTCTTATGAAGCCGACCTGTCGGGCCGCGACCCGTTTCGGTGGCTCGTGTACCTGCTCGTGCTTGGCTTTATCGTCGGTTTTGCCTACCTACAAACCCGCGACCTTACGCTGGCCGTTGGCTTCGCGGGCGGTTTGGTCGTCGCGTTCGGCATTCTGACGCTGCTCGGCTTGGGCTTAATCTGGGCGGTACGTCGGTTCTTCCCAGCGTCGTGGAGTTACGTCTGGCGGCAGAGTTTGGCGAACTTGTATCGACCCAACAACCAGACGCTGATCTTAGTCACGGCTATCGGCTTGGGCGCATTCCTAATTGCGACGCTGTACCTCACGCAGGGATTATTACTCGGTCGGGTCGAACTGTCGGGCAGCGGTCAACAACCGAACATGGTTTTGTTCGACATTCAAAACGAGCAGATCGCGGGCGTCCGTCAGTTGGTTAAACAGCAAAAGTTGCCCATCGTGCAGGAAGTACCAGTTGTGACGATGCGGCTGTCGGACATCAACGGCCGCACCGCCGAAGCTATGCGCAAAGACACCTCGGCGAAGGTACCGGACTGGGCCTTTACGCGTGAATACCGCGTGACGTACCGCGATTCGCTGATTACGTCGGAAAAGATTGCGTCGGGCAAAGCACCGTATCAAGCCAACGGCAACGTGTACATCTCCGTCGAGAAAGATTACCTCAGCCGGCTGCGCCTTAAACTCGGCGACACGCTTAACTTTAATGTACAGGGTGCGCCCATCCCGACCATCGTCGGCGGCACCCGCGAAGTGGACTGGAATCGGGTACAAACGAATTTCCTGATCGTGTTTCCAGCGGGTGTACTGGAACAGGCTCCGCAGTTTCACGTCCTAATGACGCGCGTCCCGAACAACCACACCTCGGCCACGCTCCAGCGCGGGCTGGTCAGCCGTTTTCCAAATGTCTCGGCCATCGACTTGGGCTTGATCTTGAAAACCGTCGACGAAATTCTGGGGCAAATTTCGTTCGTGATTCGGTTCATGGCCCTGTTCAGTATTCTAACGGGTTTACTGGTGCTGGCGAGTTCAGTCGTCATTAGCAAATACCAACGGCTGCGCGAAAGCGTCCTACTCCGTACGTTAGGAGCCAGTCGCGGGCAAATTTTACGCATCACCGCGCTCGAATACGGTTTGCTGGGTCTGCTGGCAGCTTTGTCGGGTATCCTCCTGTCAGTAGCTGGCACGTGGGCGTTGGCGCGATTCGTGTTCGAGGTGCCCTACCGTCCTGATTTAGTACCGCTGATCGTCGTGGCGTCCGTTGTAACGCTCTTGACCGTTGTGATCGGCGTCTTCAACAGTCGCGAGGTGCTGGTCCGTCCGCCGTTGGATGTCTTGCGGGGGGAAGGGTAGCGTGGCGTTGTCTGTCTACGAATTTTAGCGTTCTTTGTTGAATCAACTAACATTTGTATAATCATGAGCGTCGCAGAAGCGTTCGGTGATGTAGCCAGCAGTTTCGCCCAGATGGCTCCCGAAAAAATCGTTGCCCTTAAAGCTCCTCAACGAATGTCAACGCGGGTTGAGCAGTTAGTTGTTCGTAAGAAAGAAGGCGTTATCTCCGCTGAGGAAACGGCCGAATTAGAACGGTTTCTTGCCCTTGATTTATTTATTAGTTTGGCCAAGGCACGCGCCCGAATTTTATTGACTGCATGAGGCAGGCAATCTCCTCTAAAATTCGTCGTCTTGTCGCCAAACGAGCTAATCATTAATGTGAATACTGTCGGTTACACGAAGACAACTTGTTTTTGTCGTTTCAAATAGACCACGTTGTTAGCGTAAAGCACGGTGGAGGTAACGAGTTAGAGAATCTGGCCTACGCCTGTCCCCATTGCAACAATCACAAGGGGTCAGATTTAACGACATTTTTAGATTTCTACGACGACATCATTATCCTTTTCAATCCAAGGAAACACGAGTGGGCGGAACATTTTGAGGTGCAAAACGGCGAGATTACTGCTAAAACTCGTATTGGTCAGGCCAGTATCAAAGTTTTTCGCTTTAACGAACCTGATCTTATCATTCTTCGCCAACTGTTGACTCAAGGGGGGCGTTATCGTTAGTTATCTTCTTACCTGTTAAAACGGCTCAAGTGTTGTGCCAGTATGCTTCAAGATTAGTGTCCTGCTGACGTGGTTGTTCACTGGCCTATTCGCATTCGCCCAATCGCAGCCAACCGGTCACCTCTCCGTTACTATCCTCGACGCGACGACCGGTAAGCCCACGCCCACGCGCGTTCGGCTGACCCGAAACGGCCGACCCGTGTCTCAACTACCCACCGAAGCGGTTGCGCTCATGTATGGCCTCTGGGACCACGAAGACGGCTATGCGTTTCAACCGGACAGTTCCTTTTACGTGGCGGGCAAGTTTCACTTGTCGCTACCGCCCGGCACGTATCAACTGAGCCTATCAAAGGGACATGAGTTTCTGCGTCAACAGATCAACGTAATCATCAAGCCCGGTCAGACGCTGCGGCAAACGTACCGGCTGAAACGGTGGACGAATATGGCCGCCAAAGGCTGGTACTCGACCGATAGCCATATTCATATTCGGCGGTCGCCCCGCGAGAATCCGCTTATCTTGACGTGGCTACAGGCCGAAGACGTAAACGTTGGCGCACTGCTGCGAATGGGTGATTTTTGGGAAACGTACTATCCGCAGTACGCGTACGGCGAAGCGGGCTTGTACCAACGGGGCAATTACCTGCTCACGACGGGTCAGGAAGACCCCCGGACGCCCGAACTCGGCCACGCCTTTGCGATTGGTGCTACCGACCGCGTCCGTCGGCGCGACCGGTATTATTTCTTTGATGAGATATTCGATAAAATTCACCAACTCGGCGGTCTGACGGGTTACGCCCACCAGGCCGAAACGTTCCACGGCTACCGGGGTTTGACGCTCGACGCCCTGCGTGGCAAGGTCGACGCGCTCGAACTACTTCAGTTTTGCGTGGATGAACGGCCGCTGCATACGGAGCACTATTACCACCTGCTCGACCTCGGCATTCCGCTCATCGCCACGGCCGGCTCCGACTTTCCGTGGTGCGGACAAGATCATGGTCACGGCCCACCCGAACGCTTGTCGCGCATTGGCAACGCCCGGTTTTACACGTATCTTGGCAACGATTCGCTTTCGTTTGCCAACTGGCGAAAAGCCGTCCGGGCGGGTCATACGTTCGTATCCAGCGGCCCCATGCTTGACCTGCGCGTCAACGGTGCACAACCCGGCGACCGACTTAATGTCAAGCGCGGAGACAGCCTGCAAATCACCGTTCATGCCTACGGTCATTCTGGTCAGGTGCCGCTTGATACGCTGGAATTAGTTAGCCACGGGCAGGTCATTGGCCGAGTGACCTCCAGAGAACCTGGCCAGTCGACCACCCACTTATCGCTCAGTTTTACGCTGCCTACGGTCGAGCAAGGCCAGTGGATTGCCGCCCGCTGCTCGGCTGGGCCGAGTCAGGCTGCCCACACCACGCCCGTGTACGTAACCATCGACGGCGGTGGCTTCCACAACCCCGAAACGGCCGGGCGTTATCTCGACCTCAGCGAGCGATACTTGCAAGAAATTGAACGGGAGATTAGTCAGCCCAACCCGGCCCCTGAGCCGCAGGCGTGGCGCTACGCCGATGGCTTAAAGGCGCGCATTGCCGAAACTCGACGGGTGATTGAGCAGATGCGGAAGAAGTTATGATTAAAGAAACTGGCTTACTCAATGCGTATTTTCTGGTAATACGGCGGGGAAGTAGTTCCATCAAAGTCTTGAAAAACAAGCGCGTATTCGCCTTTCTGCGGGTTTGTGGGTAGTAGCCACTTCCACAGAACGAAGTCGGTAGCCAACACGTAAGGGTAAAAATAACCGTTACTCGTCAACTCATACGTTTGTTTACTATCATTTACGTTGATCATTTGCATGCGTTGAACCGTACGCCAGGGATTATAGGCACCCGATGCAAATTGATACCGTACTTCTAACCCATCACCGCCTTTGAACGCGGGCAAGGTAAGCATCCAGTTTTGCGTAGCGGTAAAGCTGTTAACCGGTGCTAAATAGGCGAAGCTTGGCGAAATGAATTGGTTGGCAACCATAAACAAGCTGCTGTAGGGTTTGCCATCCGGTGACATCACATCCAGTCGATACTGCCCACTGGGCTGGTTAGCAGGCAACGTAAGCAGGGCCGTCGAATCGCTGATTACCGCAGCCGTTGCTTCAACTTTACTCGCAAAGTCATTACTGAGCTTGACCATTAATGGCTTTGCAGCGTCAAAATTTCGCCCTTTGATAAACACCTCTCCTTTGCCCGGTAGTGTGCTCATGTTCGTGGAGCCAACAATCGTGGGACCTGCTTTGAGCAGCAATGGTGTAGGCATTTCGACCGATTCGTAACCAAACGTTGAACAAACATCGCGGTCGTAAGCACCGTAACAGGCCAGGGCCGAAACAGTTACGGTATACGCACCCGCCGACATGCCTATTGGCAGCGTACCGGTCATGGTTAGTTTTCCGTCGCTCGGAATGTTTAGTTTCGCCACGTTGACATCATTGACGAAAACCGCGTTTCCGGCTAAGTCATACATCATGTAGTTTTCGCCGGTATAGGTGAAGTTGGTAGCTTTGTTGACGAAGCGAATCAAGAATCGGCGACGAACGGGCATACCGGCGTTTAGATTACCGATTGTAAACGTTAAGCTGTAAGGCTGAAGAAATTGAGTTAATTCAATCGATTGATTCGCCAAGTCAGCCGTCATCGTGAGCGGACTGGGCACTTCGATAATAAGCTGGTAGGACAAGGTGCAGTTGCCTAATTCGTCGTGTTGAATGCACACGGTAGACAGCGAACCACTCCGAACCGATACGTTAGCCCCCGATGCCGGCGTGATTTTGCGAACGCCTTCGCTTACTTTGTAACTAATACGAATGGTACTTTCCTTATAATTAGCCGGAATTTTGATAAAGATTGACTGATTCGCTACCAGCGCTTTACCAATCCCTTCAACCTCGGCTTCTAAAATTCTCGGCTCACTGCCGGAGCCGGGCACGATTAACGATTCGAGCGGGTGTGCCTGTGCCGTTGCCGGTTTCTGAACGGGCGGAACGTCCAGCGCAGGTCTGTCGCAGCCAACTACAAACAGCAGAAAAATAAACGCAAGCGACGTTCTCATGGGCGATAGCCGGATGAAGTAGATAATCAACTACTGTGACCCAATGTAAGACAAAAAGGTTGTAGTGAACTCGTTACCCTAACGTTTTGCTTACTTCCACTGCGTCACGTCCAGCACGTTGGGGCAAAAGTCGTACTCCTCCGGTACGTTGGAGCCAATGAGCAGGAGTTGATCTTGACCGAGTTGGCGGACTTGTTCGTGGTACCAGGCCGCGCCCTGCCGGTCGAGGTTGGCGGTGGGTTCGTCGAGGATCACAACCGGCGCATCGGCAAAAAAGGCCAGGCCCAGCTTAACGCGCTGCTTCATGCCCGACGAAAAATACTTGATCTCTTTGTGCCGGGCTTGAGTTAGCAGAAGCCGGTCGGCGATGGTTGCGGGCGTCAGGCCGGCTTTGAAGGGTTTGAACGTTTGGTGAAACGTCAGCAGTTCGTCCAGCGTGAATTCTTCGATGAGTTCGAGGTAGGGAGCCGCAAGGCTCACTTGCCGAAACCAGTCGTCCGGCTCCAAAGTGCGGCCGTCCTGCGCGTAAGTAAGCTTTCCTTCTGTTTGGGGCAGACTACCGGCCAGCAGTTGAAGCAGCGTTGATTTACCACTGCCGTTCGGCCCCACGAACGTATAGCTCGTTCCGGTCGTTAGCGTTAGATCAACCCGCCGGAAGATCCATTCTTTGCGGTATTTTTTGCCGATTTGTTCTACCCTGATCGTCAGCATCGTGCGTTTTTACCGTGGAAAACAAACATACCGGTCACACGGACTACAAGGTTGATGTAGCTTAGAACGCTATTCGCGCTCGCCGTTGCTGCCCGGTCCGCGCATGATGCCCCGCTCCGAACCACGAATAAAATTAACGATCTCATCGCGCTCATCCGACGGCGGCAGTTCGAGTTCGATCTGCGTCAGGGCGTCGTTGTTGTTCAAACCGCGCAGGTACAGATACCGGTACACCTCCTGAATTTCATTGATACGCTCGTTGGTATACCCCCGCCGACGAATGCCGGTTGAATTGATACCAACGTAGGTCAACGGCTCGCGGGCCGCTTTCGCGAACGGCGGAACGTCTTTGCGGACGAGTGAGCCGCCCGATATAAAGGCATGCGCACCGATGCGCGTGAATTGCAACACCGAACTCGACCCGCCAATGATGGCCCAATCGCCCATGTGGACGTGGCCCGCCATCTGTACGTTGTTGGTCAGGATGCAGTGATTACCAATGCGGCAGTCGTGGGCGACGTGGGCGTAAGCCATAATCAGGCAGCCACTTCCAATCTCCGTTTTCCAATGTTCTTCCGTTCCCCGGCTAATCGTTGCGTACTCCCGAATCGTTGTATTGTCGCCAATCATCGTACGCGTCACCTCGCCGTTGAATTTGAGGTCCTGCGGAATGGACGAGATGACGGCCCCTGAGAAAATTTTGCAGTTTCGACCGATCCGCGCGCCTTCATTGATCACCGCGTGTGAGCCAATCCACGTGCCTTCACTAATTTCAACGTCTTTGTGGATAATGGCGAACGGGTCAATTGTCACGTTCTGCGCGATTTTCGCTTCGGGATGTATGTACGCTAAGGGTTGAATCATGTTTTGATAAAGTGAAGAGTGAAAGGAAGAGAGTGAAGGGTGAGCGCATCAACAGCTTCACGCTTCACCCTTTACGCTTCACTTCTTTTTAACCAGACTGGCAATCATATCAGCTTCGCACACCAATTGATTGCTGACGTAGCCCCGGCCCTGCATCTTGACGATGCCCCGCTTCATGGGCGAGGTGAACTCACACTTAAAGATTACCGTATCGCCGGGCAAGACGTTGCGCCGGAACCGGCAATTTTCGATGCCAATCAGGTACGGCCAGTAATTTTCCGGGTCGGGCACGGTGCTCAAGACTAAGATGCCGCCCGTCTGCGCCATTGATTCGAGCTGCATGACGCCCGGCATGACCGGATTGCCCGGAAAGTGCCCCGGAAAAAACGGCTCGTTCATCGTCACGTTTTTGATGCCGACCACGCTGTTTTCATCCAGCGCGATGATTTTATCAATCATCTGAAATGGATAACGGTGGGGCAGTAACTGCGAAATTCGGTTGATGTCGAGCACCGGCGGCTGAGTCGGGTCGTATTTCGGTACTTGATTAGCCGCATTCTTCTGAATGAGTTTCTTAATCTTTTTGGCGAACGCTACGTTAGCCGCGTGACCCGGCCGGGCAGCCAGAATCTGCGCTTTAATGGGTCGACCGATTAGGGCCAGATCACCCACCAAGTCGAGCAGTTTGTGGCGGGCCATCTCGTTGGGGTGGTGCAGTTCGAGGTTGTTCAAGATCCCTTCCTGCTTGTTGACGCCCACCTTCGGCTTATTGAGCAACTGCGCCAAATGGTCCAGTTCGTCGTCGTTTACTTCACGATCAACGATAACGATGGCGTTGGTCAAATCGCCCCCTTTGATTAGATTTTGTTTGAAGAGCATCTCCAGTTCGTGCAAAAACACAAACGTCCGGGAACTGGCGATTTCTTCGGGAAACAAGCTGATATCGTTCAAGTACGCGTGCTGACTGCTGATAACCCGCGAGTTGTAATCAACCATCACGGTCAGACGGTAGTCGCTGAGCGGCAGAGCCGCCAGTTCGATGTCTTTCTCGGGGTTGCGGTAATGAACGTATTCGTTTACCTCGAAATAGTTGCGGGTGGCATTCTGTTCTTCGAGGCCCGCGTCGCGCAGGGCGTCGACAAACTGAATCGACGAACCGTCCATGATGGGCGGTTCGGGGCCGTCCAACTGAATCAGCGCGTTGTCGATCTGCAAACCAACCAGCGCGGCCAGCGTATGTTCGACGGTGTGAATCCGGGCACCGCTTTGCTCGATGGTCGTGCCCCGCGACAAATCCACGACGTTATCGACGTCGGCATCCACTACGGGCTGCCCCGGCAAATCAACGCGCTGGAATTTATATCCGTGGTTCGTTGGCGCGGGCAGGAACGTCATCGTGGCCGAAACGCCCGTGTGCAGCCCAACGCCCGATACCGAAACGGCCTTTTTTATCGTCTGTTGTTTGGTGTTCATCCGTTGCCAGTTTGTGGGTCATGGTTTGTGGTCGGCTGACGCCGTACGTTCTGTGCGTCAACAAACTACGAACCACAAACTATTTTTCGTTTTTCTTCTCCAACTCTGTCACGCGACGCTCCAAGTCTGGTAAGCGCCGAAACACCGCCAGCGACCGCATGCTTTCTTTAAGACCGAACGCTGGTGAACTATTGATAGAAGTTCCCTCTTCCTGAATGCTTTTGCCAACGCCGGACTGCGCCCCTACTTTCGTACCGTTGGCAATGCTGAGATGACCCGCGAAACCTACCTGACCGCCAATAATGCAGTTCTCGCCAAGTTTAGTAGAACCCGAAATGCCTGTCTGGGCCGCAACCACCGTGTTTCGGCCAATCTCGACGTTATGACCAATCTGAATCAAATTGTCTAATTTAACGCCTTCCCGAATAACGGTTGATCCCATCGTGGCGCAGTCAATAGTCGTGTTTGAACCGACGTTTACAAAGTCCTCCAAGATGACGTTACCCAACTGCGGAATCGTCTTGTAACTACCATCCGTTTGCGGGGCAAAGCCAAATCCCTCACTGCCAATAACGGCGTTGGGGTGAATAACGCAGTGCTGACCAACAATGCAATTGTCCAGGATGCGCGCACCCGTGTGCACAATGGTATTATCGCCAATGCGCACATTATCGCCGACGTAAGCGTGCGGATAAATCTTGACGTTATGCCCGATGCGGCAGTTGCGCCCGATGTAGGAAAACGCCCCCCGGTACGTTTGTTCGCCGAGTTGGCTACCATCGCCTAAGAAGGCCGGTTGTTCAACGCCCACCCGCGCAAAACTCACCTGCCGGTGGTACTCTTCGAGGAGTTGCGAGAAAGCAGAATAGGAATTTTCTACAAAAATGAGAGCCGCCGAAACCGGCTTTTTCGGCGCGAACGACCGGTCAACAATCACCGCCGATGCTTGGGTTGTGTACAGGTACGGCTCGTATTTCTGATTCGACAGAAATGAAACGGCTCCCGGACCGCCTTCTTCTATTTTTGCTAACGTCTTGACGATTAGGCTGTCGTCACCCGTGACTTCGCCCCCCAGCAGCGTAGCAATCTGCTTGACTGTAAACTCCATATGCGTATGATGACCGTCGCAAGCTATCCGGTTTAACCGGGCAATTGGACCGCTAAGGTAGACAACAAATTGCACTTTTCGGATAAAACCACCATTTTTCGTATAGTCCTGGCCGGGATTAGAATCAACGGCGGTGACGAGCGAAGTCAGGATTCGTTGCTGTTTAACCTATTTCACAGCTTCCCGAAACGCAAATTCCTTTGCCCAGCAAACGTAGTACCGGCGCACAATATTGGTTAAGACGTGCACATTAGAAAGGTCCGACGCGTCGGCAATGTCAATCACTTTACCCGATTTAAGCTTGATGTTGATGCGCTCCTGCGAAGGCAGATAAGCCGCGTTGGTCGCCTGTCCTTCCACCAGAAAGTACGACAACGTTTCGTCGGGTAGCCCACTCCGGCGCAGTTGCCCGGCTAATTCGTCGATCAACGCACCGGCGAACGGCTCGGTCGATAGCATGATTTTGAACAGATGACGGTCCAGCAACATCCCACACAATGCGGACAAAACCGGGTCGTCGTGCTGAGACCATTGCTTGATGCATGACCAAATGTCGTAATCATCCAATCTGACAAAGGCACTGAGGTAAGTCGGATGCGTTTTGAAATCAGTCAGGTTGACGCTGTCGCGCAGGAACGGCAGAAAGGCATCCGGCGCAAAAACCATCTCTGACTGCTGAGTAAGTACGCGCGCCCGGCGTAGAATTTGAATCAGCATGGTCTCACAGCAGATCGATGTTTTGTGCAGATACACCTGCCAGTACATCAGCCGCCGGGCGTTCAAAAAATTCTCGACGCTCAATACGCCTTTGGCTTCCACGACCAACTGATCGTCGACCAGATCGAGCATCTTGATGATCCGCTCGGCCCCGATAGCGCCTTCCGCCACGCCCGTGTAGTAGCCGTCGCGGTTAAGGTAATCCATCCGGTCCATGTCCAACTGACTCGACACCAACTGGTGAAAGAACGGCCGTGAGTACGTGCCCTCAAACATCTGAATGGCCATCGTCAGCCGCCCGCCGAACTGTTGGTTCAGTTCGTGCATCAAGAGTAGCGAAATGGCTTCGTGCGGTACGTTGTCCAGCAGACAGCACTCCAGCACGTGCGAGAACGGCCCGTGCCCAATGTCGTGGAGCAAAACGGCTATCTGCGCGGCCTCGCATTCGTCGTCGGTCAGGTAATGGCCTTTGCCCCGGAGCGTGTGCGTGGCCTCGCCCATGAGGTGCATAGCCCCCAGCGCGTGGTGAAAGCGGGTATGCAGCGCCCCCGGATACACGTATTCCGACAAGCCCAGTTGCTTAATGCGCCGGAGCCGCTGAAAATACGGGTGCTCAACCAGGTCGTAAATCAACTCGGTCGAAATCGTGATGAACCCGTAAACCGGATCGTTGACGATTTTCTTTTTGTTGGGCGCTGGCATACAACAAAGATATCGTAGGAATACCGGATAAACCGTTTTTACGCCGAAAATGCTATCCGCCGTATCGTTCTACGTAAAATTTCGCTAAATTTGCCTTGCTAATTCAGAGCACCGATTTAGTTAAGGGCTTGTAACTCAGTTGGTTAGAGTAACTGACTCATAATCAGTAAGTCCTTGGTTCGAGCCCAAGCTGGCCCACGAAAAAACGCTACGTCGAACAACGTAGCGTTTTTCTTTTTAGCGAAAAGATTGTGGCTTCAGTAAAGCCACAATCTCGTTATAAACCTCTGCCTACTTGTCCGGTGAGATTATTCCAACTTTATAGGCGATTAGCACCTTGTCAGCCGTGAATAGTTTGTTGGGCCGAATTTTACTATCCGTCCGGAGCGTACCGTCTACAGAGTCGGCACTCGTTAACGATACAGCCGAACTGTCTTTTCCAAACTGACTGGTAATCTGACATAGAATTATGTCATCCCCAGCAAGATCAGCCAATACAAGGGCGAGTCAACGCTTCGAGTAAGATAAAAACTGCATGATAACAACGTCACCCTTCACAAATGCTGCCATGCGCAGTCTTCGTCGTCGGTAAGCTAATCTTTCGCCAATTTGGCAGCGACTCACACCGGATACGACCACTCGCCCCGGTAGGCGCGGCTGAGGAGTTTGTTGGCCTCCGGGTCGTTGGGTATTTGATTGCCGTCCCATTCGATGCTGCGGCCGAGTTTCATCGACAGCATACCGAGCAGGGCCATGTTGGTCGAGCGGTGGGCAATTTCGATGTCGGCAACGGGGCGTTTGCCGGTTTTGATGCTGTCTAAGAAGTTCGCCCAGACCAAGGCGATATTTTGGTCGTCGGGTTTGTCTAACTGGGCATCCTGGTGAATGATCGGCTTTTTGGGATCGGCAGGGTAAAACGTCCAGCCGTCAAGCCAGCCCATGTGAAATGTGCCTTCCGTGCCGTAGAAATACGTACCAACGGCCTGCTGCGGGTGCGTTTTCTCGGCGTTGTTTCCCGCGAACGAGCGCTGCTCCCACACGGCCGTAAAGTTTTCAAACTCGAACGTAGCGACCTGATGATCGGGCGCGTCGGTACTATTCTGGACAATCGACCGTCCGCCGGTCGAATACACCTTGCGCGGGTGTTTCTCTTCCGTCCACCACAGAATCTGATCCATCCAGTGAATGCCCCAGTCGCCCAGAGTGCCATTGGCGTAATCCAGAAAATTACGCCAGCCTCGCGGGTGCATAGCCGGATTATAAGCCCGCAGCGGTGCCGGACCGCACCACATATTCCAATCCATTTCCTTTGGCGCTTCGCCGTCGGGCGTGGGCTTACCCGGTCCACCCCCGTAGTACACGAACGCCCGGACCATACCGATCTTACCCGCCTTGCCCGAACGTAAAAATTCCATGCCCGATACGTTGTGGGGCGATACGCGCCGGTGCAACCCAACCTGGCACACCTTGCCCGTCTGCCGGGCGGCTTTCACCATCGCCTTGCCTTCGTTGATGGTGTGGCCGATGGGCTTTTCGACGTACACGTGCGCCCCCGCCTGCATGGCCGCGATAGCAATGAGCGGGTGCCAGTGGTCGGGCGTCGCAACGATGACGATTTCGGGCTTTTCGGTCGCCAGCATCTCGCGGTAATCTTTATACAGCTTCGGTTTGTCGGACGTCAGCTTGGTCAGTTCGTCGCCATTCGTCTTGAGCTGACGGCTGTCCACATCGCATACCGCAACCACTTTCGACTCACCCGCCTGCACGGCGCAGCGTAAAATATTCGTACCCCACCAGCCCGCTCCGACGAGCGCCGTGCGGTATTTCTGAGCGGATTGAGGGGTAATAAACGCGCGGACCTGAGCCGGGTCGGTGACAAGCGCGGCCCCGGCCAAGGCGGAGGTTTTCAGGAAATCGGAACGGTTCATAGAAAGGTCAGAATATGTACATAAAGCGCTATTCCGTCCTGGCTTTACTCAAGACCCGGAGCAAGTTGCCGCTCCAGATTTTAGCAATGTCGGCTTCTGAGTACTTGCGACGCAAGAGTTCGGCCGTTAAGGCTTCAATCTGACTGACGTCTTCCAGACCATTAACGCCCCCGCCCCCATCGAAGTCAGAGCCGATGCCGACATGGTCAATGCCGACCAACTTGACGATGTGGTCGATGTGGTTGGCGATGTCGGCGAGACTGGCCCGCTCCGATGCGTACAGTTTGCCGATAGAATCATTCTGCGCCATCATGCGGGCTTCCATTTCGGGCGTCGTCACCTTGCCGACCCGCGCCATGCGAATCTTGGTTTTCGCGGCCCGGTGCGCTTCCGACGGTTTTTTGAGGTAATCGCTCACGAAGTTGACTTGCACGACGCCCCCTTTAGCGGCCAACGCGCGAATCATGTCGTCGGTCATGTTACGGGGAAAGTCGCACAGGGCGCGGCAGTTCGAGTGGGAAGCAATCATGGGCGCTTTTGAGAGGGCGAGGGCGTCGTAGAACGTGCTGTCGGCCACGTGCGATATGTCAATGAGGATACCCAACCGGTTCATTTCGGATACGACCCGTTTCCCGAAATCGCTCAGGCCGCCGTACAGCGGGCCGTCGGGGTCGGTTGAGGAATCGCCGATGAGGTTGTTGGCGAAGTGGGTCAGCGTGATGTATCGGCAGCCGAGGTCGTAATACGTTTTGAGCATGGACAGGTCCTCACCCACCGGATACCCGTTTTCCATGCCGATAAACACGGCCCGCTTGCCTGCCTTCTGAATGCGGTAGGCGTCGGCGGGCGAGGTAGCCAGTTCAGCCTGATTCGGATATTTTTTCAACGCCTGATGAATCAGATCAAACTGATTGAGCGCGTTCTCCTTTGCGTTCGCGTGGCCTTCCGGCGTACGGGGTCCCTGCGACGTATAGACCGCGAAAAACATGGCATCCATGCCGCCCTGCTTCATGCGCGGAAAATCAATCTGTGAACCGTCGCGCTTGGTGTCGTGCGACACGCCCACGTCAAAACCGGCTTTCTGCATCATAATTGGCGCGTCGGCGTGCGTATCGAGCGTTAAAATGCGCTGGTGCAGCCGGGCCGCCTGCTTCGTAATCGGGTCGTCGGACGGCAGGAACGTAAAGGCCAGCAAGGGCAACAGGGGCAATAGAGCGTTAGTCATCCGTTTGTGGGTTGTATTGAAAAATTCTGTTGAAAACTACAC
>CAXUEB010000022.1:7922-10568 GCA_964249775.1 uncultured Spirosoma sp. | reverse complement strand
ACAAAGCCCGTCCCAAACGCAACCCTCTTCCGTTAGAGAAACTTTACGCCTGAACAGCCGGTTTGGCTTAAAGAGTAGATGAGTGAACGAGCGATATGCCGCTAATTACTCTTTCGCTCGTTCACTCATCTACTCTTTCGCTCCTTAATCGATGGCCGTCCTTCCCTATAAAGACAAAGACACCTCTAAGCGCGAGCAGGTCGCCGAAATGTTCGACACCATTTCGCCCAAATATGACCTATTGAACCACGTCCTGAGTGGCGGTATTGACATTCTATGGCGCAAACGGGCTATTCGGGAACTGCGCAAAGCGATGGCTCCGCAAACGCCCAAACGCATCTTAGACATTGCCACCGGCACGGGCGATTTCGCGCTCGAAGCGCTCGCCCTTAAACCCAACAAAATCGTCGGTATGGACATTTCGGAAGGGATGCTGGCCGTTGGCCGGGAAAAAATGAAGAAGCGGGGCGTCGACCCGATTATCGAAATGCGCACCGGCGATTCAGAAGGTTTGCCCCTGCCGAACAATGATTTCGACGCCGTCATCGTTGCTTTTGGTGTGCGTAACTTCGAGAACCTGCTCAAGGGGTTGACCGACATGCACCGCGTAACCCGCCCCGGTGGCGTGTGCGTGGTGCTGGAGTTCTCGAACCCGCGCCAGTTTCCGTTTAAACAACTGTACGGTTTTTACTCCCGAACCATTCTGCCGCTTATCGGGCGCGCGGTGAGCAAAGACGCGTCGGCGTATACGTACCTGCCCGAATCGGTGCAAGCGTTTCCCGACGGTCCTGACTTTCTGCGCATCTACGAAGCGGCCGGATTCACCAATACCCAATGGATACCGCTCACGTTCGGCGTTGCATCAATTTATATCGGCCACAAACGGTCTTGATGGCCGTTTTACTGGTTACGCTTATGGGCGTTCAGGCGCAGGCGCAGGGCTATAAATACGTCCGCAAGCACCTCGAACGCTACGACGATAAGGAAATTCACTACGGTTTTTTCTTTGCTGCCCCCGTCACGCGGTTTAGCGTGGGTCACAGCCCGACGTTCCTGACGGCCGACTCAGCCTACCGCATTTACTCGCCCAACAAGCCCAGTTTCCGGGTCGGCTTCGTCGTCAACGCATTCCTGAACGACCGCTACGACCTGCGCCTGACGCCCGCCGTATCGCTGTTCAGCCGGGAGGTCAAGTACGATTACCCCGGTGGCACGTCCAAAACCGAGGTACGCGAATCGACTTGGCTCGATTTTCCCTTGCTACTAAAGTACAAATCCCAACGGCGTAATAACTCGCGTATGTATCTCCTGGCGGGGGGTGCGTTCAGCATCGAAACGAACGTAAGACGGCGGGAAAACGCCGGCACGAGTCGGCTCAGCACGGGTACGATGGACTTTGCGGTGGAGTACGGTGGCGGTTTCGAGCAGTTCTTCGAGTTTTTCAAGTTTGCGCCCGAACTGCGCTTCTCGCACGGCCTTGTCAATTTATACCGCCCGACGACCAACGCAGCCGGTATTGGCCTTAACCGACTCACGACGCATACAGTCACGTTGTATCTGAATTTTGAGTGAGTTGACCGCTTGCTTGATAGGCAGTCGGTTGCAAAAAACCAGATATTTTTTCACTTACAACTTGCAAAAAGGTAGTTCAATCTGCTATATTTGCACTCCCAAACGGCATCGGCGGACCGAGCCGCCAGGCGGGAAAGATAAGGAAGTTTAGCTCAGCCGGTTCAGAGCATCTGCCTTACAAGCAGAGGGTCGGGGGTTCGAATCCCTCAACTTCCACACTAATAGTCAGCCACTTAGCAGTATTGCTAAGTGGCTTTTTTGTTTTTGGTTTATACGTCGGTTTACACAAACTGATTCATCCGCCGTTCTTGACCATTTTCCGATAAGCCTGGTAATACCTGCTTTCTACCTTGCCGAACTTTGCCTTGTCGTTTTATTGTATCGCAGAATCTCGCACGTTCTCGCAAAATGTCGTTGGTGATGGTTCATCCTGACAGGAACTTGCAAGATATTCCATCAACTGTTTTTGCCCACACTTACTTGCAGCGCTCATTTAAAACGAACGCTACATGTACAGCAGAGAACACATCCCCAAGCAATTTGAGGGCTTCTTCCGCGACATAGTTCGCGATGCCGTCCGGGACGTGATACCCGCTCAAGTATGTTCCGCTTACTCACCAACAAACCGCATAGGTGGCGTAGCGTTAGCAATCGAGGTTACGGGTGTGGCTAAGCAGACCATGTATAATAACGTTGAACGAGCATTTCGACGGCTTGGTCAGTTACACGACCGCGATGATCTTGGCGTTGGAATTCATGCACTAAGCAACTGCCTGGTGTTAACTGACGCAGTACTCATCTCCAGCGATCCAGCAGCTTATGTTTCCAGGACATAACCAGATATAACGGCGGACCATCACTTGTTTTCATTCGGATCGTAGCGATTTGACCGGATTCATCAGGGCCGCTTTGATGCTCTGAAAGCTGACCGTCAGCAGCGCGATGCCCACCGCCAGTAAACCCGCCAGCACAAATACCCACCACTCGATGTCAATCTTATAGGCGAAATCTTGGAGCCAGCGGTTCATGGCGTACCAGGCAATCGGAGAGGCAATGAGAATGGCAATCAGTACC
>CAXUEB010000022.1:0-7912 GCA_964249775.1 uncultured Spirosoma sp. | reverse complement strand
CAGTACCAGTTTGAGAAAATCTTTGGAGAGGAGAGCGACAATGCTGGTAACGCTGGCTCCTAACACTTTACGGACACCGATCTCTTTCGTCCGTTGTTCGGCAGCAAATGTGGCTAACCCAAACAAACCAAGGCAAGCAATGAAGACGGCTAACGCCGTGAACACGCCAAAGACCTGACCCGTCTGTTGCTCAGTGCGGTAGGCTTGGGCGAATTCACGGTCTAAAAAGGTGTAATCGAACGGCGTATCCGGGGCGAAACGTTTCCATTGCGTCTCCACGCTGGCAACCGTTTTGTCGAGACTACCCATCCGCACCCGGATTAGCAGATTGGCTTTCGGCTCCTGATACGTTTTCGATGAATAATGAAACAAGGCAAACGGGTCAACCGGGTAACGAACTGAACTCATGTCAAAATTCTTTATCACACCGATGACCGTAAACGTCTGGTCGTTACCACCCGGATAGGTTATTGTTCGGCCAATCGGGTTTTTCCAGCCGATCTGCTTGACGGCCGTTTCGTTGAGGATAACGGACGCCGAATCCGCGAAGGCGGTTGAGAAATTTCGTCCCTGCACCAGCTTGATGTTTAACGTGGGCACCAGGTCGTAATCGGTCATGTACGAGAACAGCAGCAAATCTTTGGCCACCTGCTTGTCGGTGCGGGTTCGCTCGGGAACGTAAAAGTCGCCGAAGCCGCCTTTCAAGGGTACGCTGGTGGACAGACTGGCGTTGAGCACCTCGGGCAGGCGCAGCACTTCCTGCCGAAACGCTTCCTGATTCGACCCTAATCGGCTGGCGTTGGGGAGCACCAGCACATTTTCTTTGTTGAGGCCCAGATCTTTGGTTTGCGCAAAGCGCAGTTGCGCGAACACGATCAGCGTACCAATCAGCAGCGCTATCGATACTGAAAATTGAAACACGACCAGCCCGTTGCGAATCAGCCGGTGCGTCCAAGCCGATTTCTGCAATCCGTTTTTAAGCGTCTGAACCGGGTCGAACGCAGTTAGGTAGAATGCCGGATAGCTGCCCGCCAGTAAACCGACCAGTATCGCCAACAAACCCGCCCCGCCGAGGATATCGGCGGACCACAGTCGATGCGTGGGAAAGGTTTTGCCGGCTACGTGGTTGAACAAAGGCAAGGTTACTACCACTAAGCCTACCCCCAGCATCGTTGCCATGAAACTGTACAGCATAGACTCCGTCAGAAACTGACCAATCAGCTTACCTTTGGTTGAGCCTAATGCCTTGCGGATGCCGACTTCTCTGGCTCGTTTGACCGAGCGGGCCGTGGCCAGATTCATGAAGTTTACGCAGGCCAGCACGATGATGAAAAAAGCCACGATCGCGAAGGTTTTGACCTGTTTGGCATCGCCTAAATTCTTATAGCCCGTGCCGATCTCGGTCGACCGCAGATGCACGTCCGTTACCGGTTGTAGATAAAAATCCCAGCGGCCGCCTTTCTGAAGAAACTTGTCGAACGGTTGACCAATGCGCTCGAAGGCCGCCACCGCGTGTTTGCGCACCATCGCCGGCAGTTTGGCTTCCAGCGCCCGGACGCGCGCCGGCTGGCTGGCCACCGACTCGTTGAGCCGCACATAGGTGTTTACGTTGAGCCACACCCAACTCCAATCAAAATGGGTGACTACTTCGTAGTCGTGGATGGGTTGCAGAAAATCGAATTGTATCGTGGATTGGGTCGGTAGATTGCGGAGGACGCCCGTGATTTTAACGGGCTTATCATTAATGTGTAGCAACTGCCCCAGCGCGTTCAGACGGCCAAAGTATTTGCGGGCAGTCTGCTCGGTCACGATAATTGAATTCGGCTCCCGCAAACACGTAGCGGCATTGCCTGATAGCAGCGTGAAGCGAAACACGTCAAGGAAGTTCGAGTCCACGGCCAGCATGTTTGGCTCGGTAAAGTAATGAACGGCTTTGCTACCCTGCTTGCGTTGCACCACGGCGTCGTACGGTTTGAACGTGCGCGTGTAGGTTTCAACCTCCGGAAACTCGCTTGTCATTGTTTTGCCCACCGGCGGTGGTGAACCGTTGGTATTGAATTCATTACCACCGAAATTTCCCCTGATGTTAACCTGGTAAATGCGGTCGGCGTCGGGCAGGAAGCGGTCGTAGCTTCGTTCGTCGTTGACGAAAAGCAGAATCAGCAGGCAACTGGCCACGCCTACGGCCAGCCCAAGCAGGTTGATGCCACTGTACACCCAGTTCGTGCGCAAATTTCGTAATGTAATTTTAAAGTAGTTTCGGAGCATGGTTGTTACAGGCTATTAATTGGGGAAGGGCTTCTCCGTTGTGGCTCAACTATTATACCATGTCCTGCAAAGGCCCTCAACGCGCTCAGGAGCGCGATTCTGTTTATGCTACCTGTACGATTTCGGACACTTGTGTCCGCTTGAATTGGCGTACGACCTTGTGGTAGATCGGGTAACCGTTCACGGCTGCGGAATGAGTACGAAAAAGAGCACTGGTTATTGAATGAACTAACCGGCGACAAAGGAAACCGAAGGCCCATGCAGTGTACCGACTACCAGATTGTGGTACCCAAGTGGGAGGGTTTTGTACTCTACATCTCGCCAGGCACGAACGACTCGTTGGCTAAAGCAGACCGAACACAGCGCACTCATCCTGACTATTCTCAGTGTGGATAATATAGTCTGAATTTTTCGTAAAAATTCACTGTCAACCGCATCGGTAATTCAGCCGTAACGCGTTAAGATTCCGCTTTACACTGAATAAATTGCCTTCTTTCGAGCATACATTGGGGGTTTGGGGAGCGGCTCTCTCAAGCCCAATACTGTCGCTCTGACTACCTGACCGTTGCTGGTTCGAATGGCTTCAACTCAAAGATTAAACTATTCTATATTGGTACGTTAGAGTAAATTAATACCTGTTCATTGTTTATGTTTACGCTCTATAGAGCACAACCAGTGGCTCATTTGGTACGAATCGAACGGTTACATGACTAAGCTACCCGTCTATGCGACAACTAAACGAAGGCTGACACGATGCCGGGGCGGAGTTGTCAACCTTAGATTTTTCACTGATGAGTACTACTGAGAAGTCAATCCTGATTTTCTAACAAAACCCAACAAGTTCCATGTGCAATTTCTCCTTATTTAATAGCGTTGGCCAGAAGTTCATTCGGCTGACGCTCTTTCAACTTCTGTTCGGTATCCTCTTCACAAGCGGTTTGCTCGGTAACCCCAACCGGAACGAAGTCGACCCGCCGATTACCATTCGTGGACGCGTACTCGACGAACTGGGCAAGCCCATTCCGGGGGCGACGATTTTGGTGAAAGGCACCAGCAACACCGGTACAACCACGGATGCGAACGGGACGTTTACGCTAAACTCGCCGAACGACGCCGGTACGCTGGTCGTTTCATCCATCGGGTTCACTACCCAGGAAGTAGCCATCAATAGCCGGGCAACGGTTGACGTTACGTTGAAAACCGACGTAAAATCGCTGAACGAGGTGGTCGTGGTTGGTTACGGTACGCAGCGCCGGGCCGAGGTCACTTCGGCCGTATCGACGGTGAAAGTAGAAGATTTCAACCAGGGCGGTGTGCGCAGCCCTCTCGACCTGATTCAGGGTAAAGTAGCGGGTCTGTCGGTTACCCGAACGCAGGGTAATAATCCCAATGCTGGCGCGGCTATTCAGCTTCGGGGTATCGTGTCCGTAAACGGTAGCTTAGCTCCACTGATTGTAATCGACGGCATTCCGGGCGGTAACCTCGACCTGCTGCAACAGGACGACATCGAATCGTTCGACGTGCTCAAAGACGGCTCGGCAGCCGCTATTTATGGAACGCGGGGTAACGCGGGCGTGATTTTAATTACCACCAAGAAAGGCAAAGCTGGCCCGCCCCGTTACGATTACTCGACGTATGTTCAGCACGAATCCGTCGCCAAGCGTCCCCGCTTCCTGACCGCCGATGAGTGGCGGACCTACCGCACCGACCCAACCAATTTAAAAGCTGGTCAAATGCCGGATTTGGGTGCGTCGACGGACTGGTACGATTTACTTATCAACCAAGATAACCTGAGTCAGTACCATAATTTAGCCATGTCGGGTGGTACCAACAGCGGCAGCTACCGAGCGTCGGTCTACTACAACGGGGCCGATCCGATCACGATTCAAAACTGGCGCAAACAGTACGGCGGTCGGCTGAGCTTCAACCAGCGCGGTTTGGGCGACCGGCTCTCGGCGCAGCTCAACTTAGCCACTAACATCAGTAATGCTAACCTACTCGGTGGACAGGGCGGAGATTTCGAG
The DNA here is from genome assembly GCA_964249775.1 of uncultured Spirosoma sp. Lineage (GTDB taxonomy): Bacteria > Bacteroidota > Bacteroidia > Cytophagales > Spirosomataceae > Spirosoma. Next base: position 3,620 of record CAXUEB010000022.1, on the reverse strand, counting down.
AACGTGCTGGGCCGTAACCCAACGCAACCGGTTTATAACCCTAAAGGTACGTTCTACGAAGAAGGCTCGACGACCAACCCCATTGGGCGGCTGACGCAGGAGAAACACCTGCGCAACCAAAACACAACGTCGGCCGACTTCCGGCTCACGCTCGAACCCCTCGACGGGTTGCGGGCTTCGGCATTTGGCGCGCTTATCCGCGATTCCTGGAATGATAACGAGTACCGACAGGCGGCTTCGCGCTTTTCGCAGATCGGTACGCTGAACGGTACGCCCGTGCGCGGTACGGGCTAGGCCCGCAAACGCAATCGCTTAGAAAACAATTACACGTTTGAATCAACGCTGGAATACAACCGGCTGATTGCGCAAGATCATTCGATCCGGGCGCTGGCGGGTTATAGCTACCAATATGGCGTATTTGAGGATTTTTCGGGCGCGAACAGCGGCTTCCTCAACGACGTATTTGAGGAAAATAACTTAGGAGCTGGTAACTTCCTGACGTTGGGTAAGTCGTCGCTGGGCAGCACCAAAGAAGACAATACGCTGGTGGCGTTCTTCGGCCGGTTGAACTACGCCTACAAAGACAAGTACATCGCGCAGTTTATTCTGCGCCGGGAAGGTTCATCGCGCTTCGGAGCCAACAACAAGTTTGGTAACTTCCCGGCGGCCTCGGTGGGCTGGACGATCAGCAAAGAAAGCTTCATGCAAAACGTGAAGTTCGTGAACGACCTGAAACTGCGCGTCGGCTACGGCGTGACGGGTAACCAGGGCATTCCCAACTACCAGTCGCTGGTGCGGCTCAGCACGGGTAACTTCTACCTCAACGACGACGGGGTGTGGCGGCAGACTTACGGCCCCAGCAACAACCCAAATCCCAACCTGCGCTGGGAACGCAAACAAGAAGTAAACGCCGGTATCGACTTTGCACTCTTCGACGGTCGCCTGACGGGTGCGCTCGACGTATACCGTCGTCGGACGTCCGATTTGCTGGGTAATTTCAACACGCAGTTACCGCCCTACGTGCAGTCGACGCTGTTTACCAATGTGGGAGTCATTGACAACAACGGCGTGGAACTGACCTTGAGCGGCACGGTCCTAAAACGGGATAATTTTAGCTGGGGCATGGACTTCACGGGCAACACGCAGGCCAACAAACTGGTGTCGTTCTCCGACGACGTGTTCAAGGTAACGTTCTTAACCTTCGGCGGCATCGGCGGCTTTGGTGCCCTCGGCGACGCCATCCGCACCATCGAAGGTGGTCCGCTGGGTAGCTTCTACGGCAAACGCTTCGCCGGATTTACGCCCGAAGGTCGGTGGCTATTCTACAAAGCCACCGGCGAGGCCGTTACGGCGGACAAGATCGTCGCGAACGACGATTTTACATACATCGGCAACGGCGTTCCGAAGTACTACATGTCGTGGACCAACCGGCTGCAATACAAAAATCTGGACCTGACGGTGTTCTTTCGGGGTAAGTTCGGCTACGACATTCTGAACCTGCAACAGGTATTCTTCGGCAACAAAGTGTACCTGCCCAACAATGTCTTGCTGGATGCCATCACGCGCAACAACCAGATCAACGACGCCTTGCAATTCTCGGACTACTACTTAGAGCCGGGTGGTTTTGTTAAGCTCGACAACGTAACGCTGGGCTACAATTTCAAATTCAAAACGCCCCTGATCCGCAACCTGCGGCTGTATGTGACGGGTCGTAACCTGCTTACGTTTACCAAGTACCGGGGTAACGATCCCGAAGTGGACGATACCGGCTTAGCGCCGGGCATTGACGGTCGGGGTTTCTATCCCCGAACGCGCTCGTTTACTGCTGGTCTTAACTTTGGCTTTTAATTAGAATTCTCATGAAACGCATTTCTAAATTCCCCGTTCTGGCCGGCCTTTTCGCGCTTGCGTCGGTCCTGAACGCCTGTACCGATCTGGACGAAACGCTTTACAACCAGATCAACGCCGACCAATTTTACAATAACCGGCAGGAAATTCTGTCGGGCGTGCTCCGCCCTTATACCCACGCCAACGCCTGGGTAGCGCCAACCGCGCAAAACAGCTACTGGCGGCTTAACGAACTTGCCGCTGACCAGTTGGCCTGGCCGCAGAAAGGACGCCACGGTTACGACGATGCCGCCTGGATTCGGCTACACGGCCACAGTTGGGTCTACACCGAAAATAACGTCTGGGACCCCTGGCGGCTGACCTACACCGGCATTGGTTTCTGCAACAGTACGCTGGGTGACTTCAACAAAGTCGATTTTGCCGGGGTTGGGGTCGGCGAGCAGGAGAAAGCGGCTTTCATTGCCGAACTAAAGGTATTTCGGGCGTACCATTACATGAAGTTGATGGACCTGTACGGCAACATTCCCATCGTAACGACGGTGGGAGAGCCGCTCAGTCCGCCCACCGCGCCCCGCGCCGAGGTGTTTGCCTTCGTGGAAAAAGAACTGAAAGAAAACGTTGATCTGCTGCCGAATCTGAGCAAAGCCCTGATTGGACGCATCACCAAAGCAGCCGGGTATGCCATGCTGGCCGAGTTGTACCTGAACGCGGAAGTCTGGTCGGGAACGGCCCGGTGGGACGATTGCATTGCGGCCTGCGACAAAATCATCAAGGGCGAAACGGGCGGACTGAACGGCACCCCAACCTTAGACGCCGACCTGCGGACTACCTTCAACAACACAAACGACAACTCGAAGGAAGCCCTCTTCCAGCTTACGTATGACTACCAGGCGACGCCGACCCGCTGCGGCTGGAACAGTGATTTCTATCACTTCGCCCAACGCCTGATTTACGACGGCGATGCCAACGGCAACAACGGTGTGGTAGTGATTCCGAGCGCTTACGATGCCTATAAAGACAATGACTTGCGTAAAACGACCTGGATGCGGGTTGGCCCGCAGTTTCAGGCGACTGACCCAACTAAGCCGGTGCTGGGCACGGAAGAGTATCGCGACAAGCCGCTCGTGTTCGTAAAGGAAATTCGGCGCGCCAGCGAAGGAAAGACAAGTTCGACGATGGTCGACGGCGAAGAAAACAGCGGTGCGCGGTTCAACAAGTACCCGCCGGGTCGTCAGTCGGAGGCTAAATATTGGAGCAACGACTGGATTTTGTACCGTCTGACCGAGATTTATTTCAACAAGGCAGAGGCTTTGATGCGCAAAAATGGTGGTACGCCCACGCCCCAAGCGTTGCAATTGGTCAACGACGTACGCAAGCGGGCCTTTAGCGCGGCCGACTTCGCGACGGAAGCCTATACCGCTACCACGCTGACCCTGCGCGAACTGCTGGCCGAACGCGGCCGGGAATTCATTTTTGAAGGCAAGCGCCGGACGGACATGATTCGGTTGGGAGCCTTTAACACGGCTTCGTGGTGGGACCATCAGCCCAGTGACCCGACTAAGGCGCTGTTCCCGGTGCCGCAGCGTCAGTTGGCCGCCAACCCGAATTTAAAGCAGAATCCAGGCTACCCAGCTAAGTAGTTCTATAAACAAACGGGATTGGGTAGTTGAAATGATTTGGTAACTAACCGAGTAGAGTTACCAAATAATTTCAACTACCCAATCCCGTTTATGTCAGTTAACCAATTCCAAAAACGCCAAAGCACATGATGG
>CAXUEB010000021.1:0-30496 GCA_964249775.1 uncultured Spirosoma sp. | reverse complement strand
CTGCGTGACCGTACAACGCACACCTTCGAGGCCCGCGAAGAAGTGAGAACGTACTGGGAAGCGCAAACCAAGAAATAACCGGCTCCACCGTTGGGGCCGGGTCAACTAAACCGTACTGCCGTAGAGTGAGACTCTTTGCGGCCCCAACTATGCCACAAGTCGTAGGTTTTTCGGCCTCACAGGTGCCGACGATGCTCCAAGGATTGGAGCGCAAATGGGTTGATGCCCGCGCCAACCAAAATCGGCGTTACCAAGCAACCAGCGAAATTCTTCGCGGGGTATTTGCCGAGCAAACGGCCGATCTACTCAGTGACTTAACGGAAAACGACGGCTGTAAGGCCGTTAAGCTGTCGTGGCTCGAAAGCGGAGACCACGAAGTCGACGATGAGGAGAACCTGCCGGCCTACGCAAAGACCACCGTTACGTGTGACATTGACGGGCCATTGGCTGCGTCGAGTGCGGCTGAGTACTTCATGGATGACCGGTTAAAGGTCCGGCTCCGGGTGAATGCCCAGGAATGCGGCAACTACTTCACCTTCGACGACAAGTTTCAGCACATGATGCTGAGCAAGCAGATTGATTTAATCAATAAGCTTGCCCGCAAAGTGCTCCGGTTCATGGCCGCATCGTCGGGCGTGAGCGTAACGCCCGGTCAGCTTGGTGCGTACCAAGGCGCGGGGGCAACCAGCGCCGAAAAGTCACTTTTGCGCGTGGCACCGGGTAACTTCAACGCCTTTGATTTTGCGCCCTACGTGGCCGAACTCGCTGAGTTCAACCGGCTTTTCAACCCGGCGGTTTTTGACGGAGGTAACCTGCGTTACGCCCAGTTCAATGCCCAAAACCAACAAGGTACACCCGCGGGGGATGCTGGTCAACAGAATCACTTTGAGACGTTGCGGGCGGTATACCGCGACGGTATGAACTTCGCGGCCGAATCGCTGTCGGATTCCACGTTTATTGTCGATCAGGGTGCGTTGGCGGTGTTTACGGCGGCTTTCTTTCCGAAGGTTGAGCGGGACATTTCGGGCGATGGCTTTGCGTACACGCAGTACCGGACGCCGATTTTGGGTATCAATCAGGCGTTTGGTCGGCCCATCGAAGCCGACACCACCTACGTGCTGAAAAAAGAGCAAATTGTACCGAGCAGCCCGGAGTGCGCCCTGTATCACGTGTGGGAGATGCGGCTTTGGCACCTCGAAGCGCTGAATCCGCTCCTGTCGGCGAACGACGGAGTAACGGGCGTTCTTCGCCTGAAGAAAGACGCTACGCTGAACCAGAAGGGTACGGCCATGCAACGACCGCTCTAATCGTTTTTTTTGGGGCTACTGCGCACTTACTACGCAGTAGCCCCTTTCCTGTTTTCTTCCCGCATGGCAACCCAATCCGAGCTTATTGAGCGAGCAACCGAGATCAAGGACGAAACCGAGGGGGCGGCCAACACCGCCGACCGGGTGGGCAGTTTGCTGGTTGACATGATTCTGTCGGCGGTTAAGATCTACGATCCCGGCAGCCGCTACGGACGGGGCGAGTACGTTATTTTTAGTGATGGTTTTTACCGGTCGCTGGCTTCTATTGAGGTTGGCGAAACGCCCGCGCTCATGCCCGACAAGTGGCGCGCCGTATCAGCAAAGCCACTTACACTCGCTCAGGTAACGGCCAACGGCGGTAACGAAACGGACGACGGCTTGTTTGCCGACCGGTATTATAACCCATTCTTCGGGGGCCAAGGCGCAATTGACGCGGCCACGATGGTTCCAGCCCTGCTACGTCTGATGAAAGACGACAAAGGGCGCGACGTGCTGGTTAACGATTACACGACGTGGGACGAACACCTGAGAACGTTGCTCAGCAAGGCGCTGAACACAACCCTCAACGACGCGTTCATTCAGATTACCCAGTCGGCGCAAGACGCGTTCGTGCGTGAGTTTACTGAGCGCCAACGGGTGCTAACGCCTGAAACGCTCAAAACCGTTAGCCGCAACGGACACATCACCGACGTTGGCATCGGGGCCGTGGATTTCCACACGCCCATTAAGCCACCCCACAACATAGCGCGGGGCTTTGCGGGCTGGTTCCCCTCGGGCGACCGGTTGCTGGTTATCGAACTAAGTGACGACGTGGCCGGCGGGCGCATAGTTCGCAACCTCCAGGAAGGCGACAAGATGGCGCTCGCGGCTCAACTCGCGCCGTACCTGAACATCGGCGGAACGAAGACCATTATTGACTTTGACATCGTTGGCGACGAGAGTGCCGACGAGGGAACGGTTAAGTTGTATACCGCCAAAGCTATTTATTCGGACGGCTCAACGGGCGTGTTAACCGAAGGCTATACCTGGGGTGAAGCGGATTCGTTCAACGTACCCACGGCTCAGTTTGCACCTTTATCCGACGACGTGCAAGGCAATACGTACCAGGTACCCCTGTTGTTAACGTATCAGATTCCGGGTCAGGCCCAACCAACCACGAAAACTAAGTTGGTCACCCGGCGCGACGTGACGCCCGTACCCGTCAGCACGAACGGTATCGCAGCCCGCCTGACCTACGACCCCGCGACGTACTTACTGGAGACCGAAATTGACCCGAAAGGCGTCGCGTATTTTCACCGCTACGCGCGTAAAGACGGCGTCCCGCTCGTCGGTAGTAACCCCGACCAGATACCGCTTGAATCAGGTACGTGGTACGGCTTCGGTGACCTGCTGAGTCAAGAGCCGTATACGCACCAAGGGCGGTTCGGGCGGAAGTCTGACGGCACGGGCGGTATCCCACCGGGAACAGTTATCGTACTGAGTTTCCGGCGCGAAACAGACGGACTAATCTTTAGTATCGAGTACCAAACGCCGAGGGTTGACGACGGCCTGATCACGCGTCGTCAGGTCTGTACGGCGGCCCCGGTATCGGTCGTGTCGGCTCCGGTCTTCAACGGCTCCTTACCCAGCCTACCGGCCATGACCGAGGGCAAATTTTACGAAGCATACATTCCAAAATCATCGGTTGATACGGCACCCGGTCACGAGATCGTGCAGATTTTCGCGTCGGGTGTGCCGTCTTACCTGTCGTTCGTGCAACTCTCACCCGATCGCGACGAGGCCGCCCTACGGGGTACTCCCCCGGACGGTGCGTTGTCGCCAACGATTGTTATTACCTGGGGTCAGGACGACGGCCAGAACGTTCAGTACAGCTACCCGATTAGCGTCTTAGACGCGTCGGCCCCGCCGTCCGATGTCATCACGAACGTATCCGAAGATACGTCAGGCGGCCCCGACGACCTCAACAACGACAGCTTAGTGGACGAGGGAACATCCCCCTCCGCGTCAACGAACATCACGGCGGTTGATTTTGCGTGGCAACACAACGGGGGAATGAATAGCAACAATGCGCCGGCAATGCAAATCTGGATCAAGATTGACAATCCAGGCACAGTGCAGGGAGCCGTTGAAATCTTAGAGCCTGACTGGGCCAAAGGACCTAAATCGGGCTATAGCAACCTAAACACGGGCGATTACGGCAATGGCTACACCAAGCTCGTTGACCATTACAACGTTCCTCCTACGGCCCGCTACCGGCTTTACCTACGACGCGCTGGCGAAACGGCCGACTCGTTAGTGCTGGACTTGCCCAAACTACCGGCTAATGGCAACGTTGCTCGCACGACTGTCTACACGAATAGCACTGGGCTTAGCACCGGGTCGGCCTCGCTCAAACAAACGATTATCTACCCGTCTGCGCGAACGTCCGTCATGGACTTGCGCGTCCGTTGGGTCGATGGGTTAGCCGAGGTCCACAACAACGCGAACCCGCAGCCAGAAAACGGTCAATCGTACTACTGGTTTATCAACGGCGAGACCGCGGCCCCGGCCGGCGCATTCCCGGTGCGTCGCTACAAGCCGCGGACGTGGCTTCTGTACTTTGCGGGCATGGGTCCCCGGCGCGAGATCAGACCTGACGGCTACATTAACAAGGCGATTCAATACATCTGGGTTGGAGACGCCCCCTCAACAACGGCTCAATAACCATGCAACGCATACAGGAACCCGATTACCTCGACCCGTCCGACTGGATAAACCAGGGCTTCTATAAGGCCCCTAAGTTTATCCTGCCCGACAAACGCAGCGTGAGTCTGTTTTGCAAGCCGACGAACATTGACCCGAACGACGCCGTCGACCGGGGCGGGGTTAACTACATCCGCAACAACGAGACTAACCGCTTCGACCGCTTCGTGTGGTTAGAGTCGAAAAACATTTTTCCGGGCGGGGGCGGCAACTTCCAGGGCTTAGAGTTCACGCCGGAGCAGTGGCGACAGCGGGCGCGCGACATTGGCGTTTTCGGTATCATGATCGATGAGTTCATGGAAGGGGAGCGTAACATCCCGACCGACAGCGCGCAATACAAGGCGTTCACCGAAGAAATGCGCATCCTGTACCAGCTTGCCGGGGTGCCCCGCAACTACTGGATGTGTTATGGTAATTTCGACATGCCCCGCGCGGACGGCTGGAAAGCAATCGACGGCGTGTACAAGGGACCGACGCACGAATTTTTTCGCAAGATCTACCAGTCGAAGGCGAACGCGCGCAGCTTCGAGCGGTTTCAGAACTTCTTTGCGCAGGGTCACTACGCAAACTGCTGGCCGAGTATCAAGTACTACCCCGAAACGCCCTACACGCAGAACCATTACTACGAAATGGCGGTCGCGATGGATATACTCGCCGAGGGTATGGACGCTAACGACCGGTGGGGTTTCGTGTCGGCCCCGTTACAGGAGTCATTACCGGATACTGTCGACCGGAACGGAGGCGATGTGCATATCGACATAGACACGGCCCGGCGCGTGGTGAACCCGCCCGGTATCGTCTCGGTCAGCGTTCACCCACAATACGACTTAGACTTAGTAACGGCGTTGACCTTGCGTTGCCTCGACCGGTGCACGGATTACATTGGCTGGGACGTAACAACGAAAGTAGACACGAACCCGAATCAGATTCACCGCTACGAGGGCGGCTCGTACAACGTAACGTGGACGCCCGACCAGCCCGGCACTCCGGCTCCCGTGCCAGCGTCGGGGCCAGGTTACACGCCGGAGCCGTTATGGTATTACGACCGGGTTATGGTCGGTGCGCACTACTACAATGAGCTACGCGACACGGCCGGGCAGCCGTTCGTGCCCAATGCGTATACCGTTGAGCGGGGCGGTACGACGATCAACGTTCCAAAGCGTCCTCAGTATAACGACGACGTTTTGTTTCACGCAGAGGCTAACCGCGGTGAGCTACGAACGCGCGTTGGCAACGGCGTCGGTAACGGTCATTACTATAATCCCCATCTTGGCAAACACGAATGGGAGCGGGTGACGACAACCGTAGGCGGCAAAACCGTAACGCTACTTGACGTGGACGGCAGCCAGTGGCTACGGGGAGGAGTTGTTCACGCCTTTAAAACGTCGGTTAGCTAATATGGCAAACATACGCACTCAGAAAATCAAGCTGCTGCTCGACGGCGTCTTAGTGAGGGGCAAGGTCCTGCGCGACCTCGACGCATACCCGCGGCCCGCGAAGAACACCGAGTTTAACGATTTGGTCGCGGCCCGGACGTGGAACATTACGTTAGCGTCGGGTCGGGTCTTACCGGCTATCCCGAAGCCGACGACGCCCCCGCCCGTTACAAATCCGTCCGGCTTGTTCGTGTCGTACCCGGACCAGGGGTGGGGAAACGCAGACATGCGTTACATGAACAACGGCACCATTCGGGTCGGGTTCCGTAAGTCGGTCGGCGCGCAGATTTGCAGCTTACTGGAACTTGCTAACGGGCAGGAACTCATTGACGACCCCGTAGTTGATGGCATTAACGGTCAGGAGCACGATAAAGGCCGACAGCTACAGGCCGCCGTCGATTACTGGACACCGGGACCTAACCCTGATGGGTATACCGTTAACGGCAAAAACACGAAGACAAACCCGGACGGCACCGGTAACCCTGAGCAGGGCAAATACAACACGGGCGGTAACGGCGTACCGGGCGGCTCAATGGGGCCGTTCCTCGACGAAGGCTTAGTGATGGCCGTAGCCGAGGTCCAACACGCGACGCTCGGTAAACTGCTGTACACGAAAGTGCGCCCCCGTCTGTGGGGCGTGAAGGGCGAGTACGTGCACGAAATCGTTGAGCAGTGGACCTACTTTGCCAACGCCACGACGACGGCGTACAAGGTGCGCCGGACGTTCGAGAACCGGGCCGACTGGGGCGCGTTGCAGCCGTCCGACCATCAATCCGCGCAGCAGGAAAACCCGTGCATCTACCTAAAGCCGGACCTACGCGACCACCGCATCGTCGTCGCTACGCCGTGGACGGGCGCGGCCGGCTTGCAGCGGTTCCCGGTTGGGTACACTGGCGAAAATCCATTCTCGCGGCCGGTCTTCTCGACCGAGTGCTGGGTCGGCGCGTATCGCAATCCGGGCGGCAAAGGCGCTACCTTGTACAAGCCGAATGAGAGCCGGTTTATGACTGGCCAATTCGATGGGCACGAAGCCTCGTATATTGCGGGGGTGCGCCTAATGAATTACAACGAGCCGGGCGTCTACGACTCCGACGAAGCGTACATCATTACCGGCACCGAGTCAGAGGCCCGCGCGACAATCAACACCCTACCGCGGCCGAACCAAGCGTTTGATTTCACCTTCGACAACGATAGCCATAACTGGTGGAACTCGGATTGCAGGTTACGCAAGCAGAACGGTCAATACTTCCTAAACTGGGGTGACCGCAAGACGGACATTAACAACGGGTCGCTCGTAATCGAAGCGGTTTTCTCCTCGCCTTACCGGGCGTGGGTCGCGTCGGGTATTACGCAGATTAGTTTCGATCTGACCGTTACCGGCACGACCGAAATCGACCTAATTTGGGAAAAGGCGGGCGTCTTAGGTGAGGTGCCCCGCCACGCCAAACGGTTTACCGTGATCGGTGACGGGCAGCGTCGAACCTACACCGTTAACACGGCGTCGGAGAACTGGAATGGTATCTTAGCCACGATCGGCATCAAGGTCGTGCCTTCGGTCACGCAAGAAAGTTCGATTGTTACACCCTACCGCATCTACAAGCCATGAACAACGTCGCTCAGCTACCGCCGATAAACAACTTCTCAGGAAGTGCCATGGACTTGACTTGGCAACTGTTAAACTTACCCGAGCGGCCCAAAATTACCGCCGAGCTTCGGGTATCTCCATCAGGCCGGATGCTTGCCCAGCAGCCTGAGCTAACTGTTACCGAGAATCCCCTGCGCCCCGGTTGCTGGATTGTCGATTTGCACTGGCTGTCAACGGCCGGACTGCCGCGCGAAAGTTATTTGACCGTTGCCCTGTCGGGTCACGTGTTCGCGGCTGGGCCGGTGCTGAGTAATTTTCAGACCGCAGCCGGCCCAGTATCGGGTATGCTTAATACCGTTCGATTCATTCACGTAAGTAGTTAGCTCTTAACGCTATGGATTTAGTTCAGCGGCCCGACCGCTTCAACATCATTGGCTATCCCGGCTCGGACCTTATTATTCCGTTCAGTCTCGAAGACGGTCTCACCGGTGAGGTGTCCATTCGCATTTTTCGGGGTGAGGGCGCGGCCCGGATTGAGCTGCAAAATCCCGATCTAAAACCCGACGTTGTGCAGGCCTCGGACGCGACTACGGGCGAGATTCGCTTCTACGGCCACCAAACTGAGCAGTACGAAGGTTTCACGCACTACAACCGCGTTTATCTGAACGGCACCATCTACGGAGCGGGTACGGTCATTTTTAGCCCGGTGACTGACAACGTGGCCAATACGGCCGGTCCGTTGGTATTGTCGGCGGGCAGCGCGCAACGAATTGTGCTCAAGCCCTTGGGTAGCACGGCTTCCAGCGCCGGAGCGCAAGTGGCCAAGCCGTTTGACTTTCGCACGACGCCGGCCGTCAATGGGCAGCGGATTACGCACAATTTGGACGCTGACCACATTGTCAGTTACGCGTTTGACGCTGAGTGCATGATTAGCTATGACAACGTAGTCGTACCCGCCCGGCTTGGCAATGACGACATTGACCGCAACGCGGGCATTCTTTTCGTGCCCGAACCCGAAACGGGGCCGCGTCGGTTCGTGGGCGTCGTGTACGTCCAAGGCTTTAAACTAAACTAACTTACGATTCACATTCTTATGCTACGTATTTTATTAGTTTCCCTGTTCGCGCTGACGCTAATCAGCGCGAACGCCCAAACCCCACGCCGGCCTAAACTGCCCTACGACATTGGCGTGGACAAATCCAGCATTCCGCCCGCGGGCTATTACCGGCCGAGCGTGAACGGCGGCCGGTTCCGGCTGATGGGAGCCGATGGCGTACTCAGGGGCTTGGAAGAGTTCTTGCCCGCGACCACCGGAACCGGCTCAACCTCGCTTATCATGCCCAACATCATCATCGGCACGGTGACTGATTTGGGTCCGACGGATGCGCCGTTTGTGACGCGAACGGTCAGCGGCACAACGGTAACGCTCAACTTTGGCTTGCGTAGGGGTGCACCGGCCACGGGTGATATGTTAAAGTCCACCTACGATACCAACAATGACGGCGTTGTCGAGAACAGTCTCCGGCTCGGCGGCATCCTGTGGAGTAGCTACGCCACATCCAACGACGCCCGGTTTAACGACGCCCGAACGCCAACCGGCGCGGCCGGCGGGTTTTTATTGGGTAGTTACCCAAACCCAGGCGTAAATGAACCTGCGCTTCGCGCAATCGTAAATGGCAACGAAATTAGCCATACAACGGGGCTGGCAGTAACAGTTAATGCGTCGACAAGCTGGCTCATTGTTGACCCACCGGTTGCCCTAACCAGCCTAACGATCAACTTACCTCCCTCGCCCGTCGAGGGTCGTTCGCTCACGATTAGTTTCGGCGGGAGCATCGCCACCGGTGCTGTCGTGAATAACCTCACGCTTGCCCCCGCAACCGGCCAAACCATCCGCGACGTGGAAGTGCTTAGCAGCGTCGAAGCGGGTGAGAGTATCTCTTACCGCTACCGGTCCACTACTCAAACTTGGTATCGTATAAACTAATAAAATCCATGACGAAGGCCGCGATTATTAAACTCCTACAAACCTATCTGGGTATTGGCAGCAGTGGCAAAATTAATGCCTCATTTATTGACGTTGTTGCTGGTGCGGGGATTGAGCCAAAAGCGAGCAGATCCCTGCTACCTGCCAGCTCTGCGTCGCCTGCCTTTTTCTTTGTTGAAGCCGACGAAACGAATCAAAACCGGCCAACACTGTTTTTTATGGCCGGTGTTAATGTGGGGGCATTATATGTCGGACCCGCGCCGGTAACGGCCACGCCCCAATTCGGGGACGCCACGGCGTTCCGGGTCGTGCCCGCTAATATGACCGACATCGTCGTTACGTCGGACGCGCAACTGCGTTCACTCTTAGCCTCGCCCCTGAGCAATAAAAAGCTGGTGCTGACTCAGGCTCAGTTCACGGGCGAATTCGTGCGGACTGGCGCGTGGGAGAATGTCTGGGTGACGGCGCAGACACCGGGCGCGGTAACGTTTACGCGCTCAGATTACAGTTCGATCTTGGTCGGCAACGGCGGGGCATTAGCTAAGCAGATTTGCTTTTCAGATTTCAAATTAGCGCCGACCTACACGGGCGGCACGCTTGAGAATCCAGCCAAGCCGGTAATCATTTCCTACGCACCGGTGCCCACACAAGGCTTGGAATACCGAAACTTGGAAATCGTTGCCACCTCGCAGGGCAACTATAATGGCATCGGCTTAGAAGCGTGTGAATACAAGACTGCGAACGGCGCGCGGGGCACGTCCCTTTTGATTCAAGGGTGCAAAGGGACTAACGTGTCCCGTTTGTTTTTTGAAGGATTGGCTCAGACCATTATTGATGAGGCCAACTACGCGACGCCCTTTTTCACAAACATCGTTTTCCGCAACAACCACCACGGGAATACGATCATCGGCGACGACATCGGCCCCGAGAAGATGGCGTTCAGCCTGTCGGGTGCGTTCGGCAATATTACCGTAGAGACTAACACGTCGATTAACGCAAAGTTCACTGCCTACGAAGGCGTGAACGTCCGTGATGCGCTTTACAAGAATAATACTGCCACGGGGCACCTTCAGTACACGTGCGGGTACTCATTCAGCCGCGACGACGCCCCGCATAACCAGCGGGTGTTAGTCGAAGGGGGCACATTGGATGTGAGCGGCCGGCCAGCACAGGTCTATACCGACAACGTGGAAATTGACGGCAAAAACAGCCTGTGGAAAGGCGGAAACGCCGTCAACCCCAACAACGCCAACATCGTCTTGAAAAACCTGAACCTGTTGATTCACTACACACCGCCCAACGCCCAACCGGGCGTTGAGTTCGGGGGCGGCTGCAACAACGTCAAGCTCCTCAACTCAGTCGTTAGTTCGTTCGGGGCCGCGACCGTGGGCAAAAACCCAACCTTCGAGACAATCGTGTTACGGTCCGGTTCGCAGAACTGCGAAGTATCGGGCAATACCCTCAAGCAAGGCAAGAAACCAGATGGCAGCCATTACACCAATGGCCAAGTCGTCAACCAGGGTGAAGTCAACAATGCCATTGCGAACAACACGGTCGAATTAGAGTCGTAGTAGAGCGCCCTTAGCGAACCGGATTAAGATTTATTTTCGTTCATTACGCCTAATCTTCGTAAATTTTCGGCATGGATTTTCAGTCGTATTTAGGTCTCGCCCGGCACCCGGATAGTTGCTTAGGCGATCCGCCCACTGACGTGGTGAGTACGATTACCTCGGCGTCGGGCGTGTTCCTTGACGACGTGGCCGAACTACCCTTGGCGCGGCTGCGGGGCGGTGACGTATGGCTCAACCGGGAGCGGGCCAGAGCCGGGGCTGCCCAAGATTTGAGTGCTGATTTGAACGCGTTTTTGGCGGGCGGCTTTCCGGCCCGAAAGGCATTCTCGGGTTTACTCGGGCGCGACGAATGTACGCAGTATCTGTTGCCGGCTGATGGGCTTGTCGCTCTGCCGATTCATACCCACCGGCAAGCAGGCGGTAGCTTGGTGATCCGGGCGGTGGGCTTACGACTCAGCGCGGGCGTAACAGGTCAAACTATCAACCTGTACCGGGAAACTGAGCCGACGCCGTTTAGGACGCTAACGGCCGACATTGCCCCAACTTCCGCCGTCAGGCATTCGGTAGGCGAATACTGGCGACTGCCGATGGACGGCACGAAATACGAACTCCGCGCCGGGTTGCCCGCGAACGTTCGGGTGGCCGACAATAAACTCGCCTGTTGCCAGACGGCTCGCGATCTGCCGGGTGTGGTCGCTTCGTGCTGTTCGGGTCGGGCGAACGGGTTCATGGTTGATTTGTACAGCCAGTGCAACTACGACCCGCTGTTTAGTCAGCTACTCGAAAACGAGCGCACCGGCTTAGTGCTGGGCTACATGCTCGCTTACCAAGCGGGTTACCGGTTGTGCGTTCAGTCGGCGTCGGGAAGCGTTGAGCGGGCAACGGTGCTATCTGAGTCAGACCTGTCGGACGCGGCCCGCATTTGCCGCGGGGAGTATTTGAGCCGGCTGAACTGGCTCAAAACAGAGGTGCCAAATTTGGGTTTGAGCACCGATGGCGCGTGTTTTAGTGCGGCCCGCCCCTACGGTTGGTCGCGTAACGGATTGATTCGATAACGCTTAAATTGTATTCCCATGAATCAGTATTATAATTTTTTGATTGCGAGCCGGCACCGGGATGACTCAGCAGCCGGCCCGGTTGAAAACCCACCGGTACAGCCGCCCGTTCAGCCACGGGTGGATTACTACCTGTATATCTCTTCTGCCGGCAACGACGCCAACGCGGGCAACGGGGCCACATCGGCCCTACGCACGATAGCGAGTCTTCAGGCGAAAGCATTGGCGTTCGGAAACGGGGTTAAGGTAAAGTTCTTGGATGAGACTGTTTATCGCGAGCGGTTGGACCTCACAACGCTGGACAACGTCTTGATTGACGCCGGGTTTTCGACGCTTAACGCGGCCGACATCGTCGCGAAAAATGCGGGGCTGTGGTCCCGGCCCGATGCTGCGGGGCAACCGAACGTTTGGCGCATCAACTGGGCAACGTCGGGCGTGATGATGCAGGGCGTGGTGATGCTGGCAAATGGGGTGATACCAACCCAGAAAGCAAACTTGTCCGACGTAAACCAAACGCCCGGCACGTTTCACATGGCGGGTAGTTACCAGTACGTCGACCAGATTCAAGTTTCGATTCACAGCGCGGACGATCCCAACACCAACAGCGTCGTGTACGAGATTATGAAACGCTCGTGGGGCGTGGCAACCGGCAAAAACGCGACGACTCGTAACCTGATTGCTGGCGTAGCAACCAGCAACAACGGGGCCGCCGAGTTTGGCGAAGACAACACGGTCGAAAACAGCTTGTTTGTTGATCAGCACAAGCACAACGTATTCGCCAAATCGGGCACGTTCCGCGATTGTATTTCGCGCAATGCCGCCGATTTCCAGCCCGCGGCCGGTCCCTTCGTGGCATTCATGCCGAGTCCGGCCGGTAAGAGCATCAACTGGACACGCTGCTTGGCGATCATGCCTAACTGGAAGGAAACGCTCGTAGGGGGCTTTTACGCGCACGGTGCAACCGACGCCCAGAAGTTTGATTTGTTTACGATGGACGGCGTAATTGGCTACCAAGTGAACAGTCTCGGTATGCCCTCGGCGATCGGCGGTACGTTCCGCAATAACTACGCGTTGTCCACGGCGTTGGACTCCCCCGTTTCGTCCATGATGACGGTGGAGCGGTGTTTGTACGAGATTCGGCCGGGCGGTATTCATAAGCCAACGCCCGCGCACATTGGGCACAAGGTGGTTTACAAGAATGTTGCCGCGTGGAGCGTTACCAGGGGATTCCGGTCGTGGTTTAACCTGACGCCCGGCGCGGACTTAACCCTCGAAAATTGCGCGATTGCCGGTGATGGCGAGGGCTTCTTGTTCGACGCTTATACTGTCACCGGTGCCCGACTGACGCTCACTAAAAACGTGTTTGCCCAGAAAACATCGGTGAATTTGGGTGACGGTGGTACGATCTACACCGGTGACTACAACATATTCTACGGTAACGACTTCGGATGGGACAACATCCGATTTTACCGCAATGGGGTCTCCTACAATAACCTCGCCGACTGGCAGGCGGCAGTGAATCAAGAGTTGAACAGCGTTTACGTGACCACTGCCCAACGCGCGAATCTATTTCTGGGCAGTACCGCGACCGGAGATTTTAGAATTAATCCGAACGCCCAAGTAACGGCCGCGAACGGACAGGTGTTTACGGGTACGTTCCCCGACGGGACGCCCCTCACGCAAGCCGGTGCGCAGCAACACTACAACCACAATACGCGCCAAGTTGTAGCGGGACCACCGACTGACTTTCCGACGCCCCCGGTAACTCACGCTCAGTCATTGCAGTTCATCAAGGACCCGGCCGCTTGGAATTACTACCCGTAGCCAATGTCAACCACCGAAGCGCAGCGGCAGATTAGCCAGATGATTGCGGCCTTGAAGGCCGAAGCGCCGAACATCGCCCTGCGCATGGCCCAATCGGGGTTGACGCTCGTTAAAGAGCGTTCGATTCGGGACGGCATCACGGCCAACGGCGCGTTTGCTGAGTACAGCACGAAGCCGGTCTACAAGTCGTCGTTTAAAACTAAAGCCCGCAACGGCGCGGGTAGCGCCTATGCTGGTTCGGGCGGCACCGGCAACTGGGGCGAGTTTCGGGGAGCACAGGGGCTGAAATCCGACCGGGTCAACGCGTTCTATTCGGGCCGGATGTGGACGAGTCTGCGCGTTATCGCTCAAACCCAGAACGGCTACCGGTATTCGGTGCTAACGGGGCCGTCGGACGCCGAGGCTACCGACGTGCTACTGGGTAATTTAAAGCGCTACGGAAACTTTCTAACGCTAACGGCAGTTGAGGTTCGCCAAATTCAGGAAGACGCAAGCGAGGATGTTAGGGATATTGTCAATCAGTACGTATGAGAATGGAACCGCAAATACACCGATCAGACATTCAGGCGCACGACCCGCCCCTCAACACGTCATGCATGATTTGTGGCAAAGCATGTGAAACGTGGGAGACGGTGCACGTTGGCGGTCGGCAGTGGGATTATTGGTGTTGGTGTGACCATTGCCAAATTGATACATTTCATATGGCGTGTGGTTACTCAAAAGAGGAAGTTGAACAAGGCTATGCTAACTACTAAAGATGCTGAACATCCTCATTGCCCGCTGCGTCGCTGACGCCCTGCAACCCCTGAACGGTCCGAGAATATCGCGGTTGGCGGGCTTGGTGAAAGTTCTCGAAACCGATGCGTTCACGCCCGGTCGGGTCAGTAAGTTTCCGATTCCGGTCGAAGCTACGCTGGACGCTTGTGCCCAGTCAGGCCGCTCCTTCCCCGACTTAGTGCCAACCGATAAGGAGCGCTTTATCGTGTATTGTGAGGATAACGGCTCAAACGCGACCGAACCGACCGGACGCAAGTGGCGCAGTACGCTCCGGCTCGTTGGGTGGGGAAACAGTAGCTTGTTTGTGACCGACCGGCCGCCCGAAATGACCGGTGCGTTGCTCATTGCCGAACTGATTGGACATCTTAGGCGAAACCTTACAGCGCCCGACAATGCCCCGATTCGCTCGCTCGAACTGATTAGCATCAGCACCCCCCCGGCTGGGGCAAACCTGTTCGAGAAATACACGTACTCCGAGATGCGGGCGCAGTACTTGTTGCCGCCCTACTTCGCGTTTGGTTTGGATTTACAATTAACGTTTACCCTCAATGTCGACTGCAATTCTTCCATTACTGCTCTCGCTGTATATCAGCATTAGCGCGGGTCTGGCCGCCACAACGTACGTGAACATTCTGACTCAACCAGGGCAAGTGCTGGCCTTCTGGGCGCGGTGGCTGTATACGTTGCGTGATTGGTATATTGAGCCGAAGCGCGAATTTCGAGAATACATTGATGGGTTGCCCGATGATACAATCTTTTTTGACGCAGAAAAAAAAAGTCAAAAACGGCGTGAGCGCATTGCTGACTATCTTCTAAAGCCCATCCTGACGTGCGTGTACTGCGTTGGTGGGCAGGTGGGATTCTGGCTTTCGGTTTACGTATCTTGTTCGTACTTTACGTTTGATTTTCTTATCTCACTCTTAACGGCCGTCCTGTCGGTATGGATGGGCGGGTTGTTTCAGTACGTACAACAACGATTATTCCCCCTATGAGCGACATAAACCCCGACCTCCTACCTGTTCGTTTGGACCCCGCTGCTGCATCGTTTCGGGCGAACGGGCATACTTATACCGTTGACCGCGAGATGCGGCTGAGCATTGCCCGCGACCGGTGGTTGGAAAAGTTTGGTTTGTATGCTCTGTTGGGCCGGGATGCGATGAGCTTATTGAAGGAAGTGCGCCGGGCGTACGATGCACTGAACGCATCCAAGCCCCTTGACGCGGGCGTTGTGCTCGACAACATTATGAAGGGGGCGGCCGATCTGAGCGCTAAAGAAGCGCCTTTGTTGTATATCTGCACCTTGTTTATCAACCGCGAAGGCGAGGACCGGCGCAGTTATGATTTGGAGTTGGGCAAACAAAAGATTGCGGACTGGGAGGTGGCCGGCTTTGAGCGCGACGTTTTTATGAGCTGGGGACTAAACTTTCTCAGCATTACCGGCGAGGAATTGACGCAGTTGTTCAGAAACTTTTCGGGCGTCAAGCTCCCGGAAACCACTCTGAACGAGCCGAACCTATCCGGGAACAAATCATAGAAACGGATACGCGCTGGCTGAAACTGCTTAACGCTATTGCCGAAGGACGGCCCGAAGGCGTTACCGCGTTGGAACGGATGGAGACGCAAGAATTTTATCACTTCTACAAAGCGTGGACGGCGCGGCAGGAAGCCCTCGCGCGGGCGTATCAGCAATGAATAAACTACCAAAATGCATCAGTGTAGCCGAAAGTCAGGCCCAGCATTGCTTAGACAAAGTAGAATTTTTTAAGACAAAAAGCCGGTCTAAACATGCTGACGTTTTAGCTGACAACTTTCAAACTTGGGCCGAGTTATGGGGTGATACCGAAGAACTGCTACGTGAGTTAGCCATGTACAGAAACGCATGCAAAGGTGCCGGTATTGAAGTAAGCTGGGAAACAAGATTAATTGAAAAGTCAAAAGATTGAGATCATGGAAGTTACCAGCAAGTACAATCTCGACCTTGACGATTTCTTTCGGAAAATGTCGGCCGTCTCCGACACGTACGGGGCTATTGAGCAAAAGGTATCGGGCCTACGCAAAGTTGACCCCTTCGCTCAGCCCAGTACGTCGGCTACCAACTACAACAAAGCCCTCGGCCAACAGGTCCAGATCTACCAGCGCGTTCAGGCCGCCCAGAACTCACTCATCAATGAGCAACGCCGACTCGAAGCCCAGTACGTCGACCTCAATAAACGAAAGCTCGAGTTCTTAGCCGCGGGTCGCTACGGGGAGCTACGCACCGAGCTTGGCAAGATTGAAGCGAAACTACGCGAACTTAAATCTCCTTTAGTGGAGACTGAGACCGTTTGGGACCGACTGAAAGCAAAGTTTTCGTCGGGCCTGAAAATTCCCAAAACAGACTCGCCGTCGGTGCCCGCGGACAATCGCGATGAACGCGGCCGGTTCCTGCCCGGCAGTGGCAAAAACACAGGTAACCCGATTGGCGGGGCCGTCGCGGGTGAACTGGAAAGCCTGACCGGCGTGAGCCTAACGGCCGCCGGCGGAGTAGCAGCCGTGGGTTTGGCCGTCGTGAAAAGCACAAAAGAATCGGCCGCGTTTGGCAAGAAGCTCTCTGAACTTTCGTCCATTACGGGCACAGTTGGTAAGGATTTGGAGTTTTTGGCTGACAAGGCCCTTGAATTTGAGGACAAAACCGGCATTGCGGGTACAGAGATTGTCGAAACCTTCAAATTGGTTGGCTCGATTCGCCCCGAACTACTTGCCAATAAAGAGGCTTTAGCCGCGGCTACCGAAGAGGTAGTAGCGCTCGCCCAGGCGTCGGGTCTGAGTTTGCCCGACGCGGCTACGGCGGCCATCGGCGCGCTGAATCAGTTTGGCGAAGCCTCAGACCAAGCCGCCCGGTTTGTCAATGTTATGGCCGCGGGCGCAAAGGCTGGTTCGTCGGAGATCAACGACACGGCGGCCGCGTTGCAAAATTCGGGCGGTGCGATGAAGGCCGCGGGGGTTAGCTTTGAGCAGGGTAACGCGTTGATTCAAGTCGTGGCTGAATCAATGATTAAAGGAGCCGAAGCTGGCACGGGTCTGCGCAACGTCTTGTTAAAACTCGAAACCCAGTCCGACAAAGGGTTGCGGCCGTCGGTCGTGGGCTTAGAGGCTGCTTTAGAAAACGCGGCTAAGAAGTTCGACACGACCACCGAACGGACAAAGGCGTTCGGCGTAGAAAATATTTTAGTGGCCGATAAGGTGCTCAACTCCCGGACCGAAATTGCCAAACTAACCGAAGAGGTAACTGGCACGGGTGTAGCCTACGAGCAACAGCGAAAAAACTTAGACAATCTGGCTACAGACTTACAAAAAGCGGGTACGGCCACGACCGGATTCTTTCGCGATTTGGGTCAGAGCCAGGATGGATTTATTCGGAAAGTCGTACAAGGTTATACGTATTTAGTACAACAACTCACGGCCAAAACCGGCACTTTGAAAGCGTTCTTTCGAGGCACGTTTGAATCGGGCAGCTTCAATCCAATTTATGCTACTCAGCGCGGATTTGAGGAAGCCGCTCGCCAATCGGAAGCCAATGACATTGCCCGCCGGAAAACCGCTGAAGTGTCGGGCATTAAATCAGCCGCCACGCAGGGCGTCACCGACGATACAAAGGCCCTCGCTGAATTGTACGCCAAACAGGGACAGACCGTTCCGAAGTCCCAACGGGCCGCGGCCCAAAAGGTTAAAGAACAATCCGACCAAGCGTACACTGATGCAGTATCCAATCACCAACGCCTAAGGAGCGAATATGAGCGGGGCACTAAAGATCAAAAGGCTTATTTTGACAAACAGTTTGAGCAGTCGCGCCGGCAGATACTGCGCACCAAAACCGCAAAGCAAACTGCCGACATCGAAGTGGCCCGACTTGCCAAAGCCGATGCGGACCGGGCGGCAGCCCTGCAACGGGCATTAGGTGAGCCGGCTACGGACGCGGACAAAAAGGCGGGTAAAGAGCGCGAAAAGATTGCCCAAGACACCTACAAATTGTTGCTCTCGGCACAGGATGAATATGTGCGTGAGTACCAGAAGCTCGAAGCCGAGTTTGGCAAAGACCGACTGGAAAATTTAAAGCGTGACGGTGACGCCTACATCGTTGAAAAAGCCCGCTTAGACAAAGAAGAGGTTGACGCTGAGCGGGCGCACCTCGAAAAACTCTTGCAGGTAGCCGCGTCGAACAAAACCCGCATCAACAAACAAACCGGTCAGCGCGAAATTGTACCGGATACGAACGTGCGGTTGTCGGCGGACCTAGAGACTGCTTTTGCCGACAAGAAAAAGCAGATTGACGCCGAAGCCGACCGGCAACTGCGCATCGGACGCATCCGGCGCGAATACGAACTACTTGAGCTGGGTAAGCAATCTAACGCCAACGAGCTGGCCCTGTTCGACAAAAAATGGGAAGGTATCTTGGCCATTGAGCAGGCGGGGTCAGAGAAGTATCTGAAGCTCGTTGCCAAGCGCGATTCGGAGCGCGAAGCGTTGGTGTACGATCAGATTATTCGCGACCAAAAGGCCGTCGAAACCATTCTGAACTACCAAGTTGATTTGCGAAAAAAACCGGGCAACTTGACCGGGGCGCAGTTTGAGAAGAAAAACGAGCTGGACAAAATCGCCAACGGCTTATTTTCGAGCGAATCGCAAATCGCGGCCTTACAGGCCCAGAACAACCCGGCTAATAATCCCGAAATCAAACGGCTCGAAGCCTACGCAAAAGCGCTCAAGGACAAACGCAAAGAAATTGAACTGCTTCAACCGGCAAACCGCGACATCTGGGATTTACTGGGTATTTCCAAGTCGTTCGCCGACGAAACCGAGCGGCAAGTCTTTCTGCAATCCATTGAGTTGGTGAGCCAGGCCGTACGGCAAGCGACCGACGCGGCTATCCAGGCCAGTGAAGCCCGCATTCAGGTGCTCGACAACGAGATACAGGCCAAAGAGGAACAGATTAGAACCGAAGAAGAACGCAGCAAAGAGGGCTATGCTAACAATCTCTTACTGCGTCGGAAAGAACTCGAAGACTTGAAGCGTCAGAAGGCCGAGGAGGAACAGGCCCGCCGGCGGGCGCTGGCCACCCAGCAAGCGCTCGACTTAGCGTCCCAGGTGTCGACCAACGCGGTAACCGTGGCCAACACCGTAACGGCTATCTCGGAGATGTTTAAGCAGTACGGCAAGATTCCCCTTGTCGGTATCTTTCTGGCCTTGGGAGCCATTGCAACCATCGTCGCGACGATTGCGAGCGTCAAGGCCCGCGCCAAAGCGATGACTCAGCTTCGCAAAGGCGGCCGGATACCATTGACAGGCTGGACCCACGAACAAGGTGGCCACCGCATTGAGGGCACCGACATTGAAGTTGAGCGGGGTGAGCACGTCACCAACGCCCGTAGTTCCGAGAAGTACGACGAAGCGCTATCACATCTTAATGACGACGATCCGCGCCGGGCCATTGCGAGTTTAGTCCGGCAATTCGGTTTTGGGTTGCCGGATGTTATCGTGAAGCAGATTGGTCAGCCCGGTTTTAACCGGCCCGCGCCGACGGCACCGGCGCTGGATACCTCGAAGCTCGAACGGCAGGTTGCGGATATGGCCGGGGAGATAACCGAACTACGACGCGATTTGAAAAATAAAAAGGAGCGCGTTGGTTTGGGTGACGGTCGGTATATTGAGTGGAATGGAGACAGTAAGGTAATTCAAAACTCGTAAATGAAGATGCAATTATTATGGAAATAAAATTAAAGCCAATCGTTTGGCATGAGAAACAGAAGTCGGGCGAATTTCACTATTCGAGCGCAAGAGTAGCCGACGTGTATATGACAATTGACCATATTGATGTTGAACTATTCATTTCTCACAAGGATATGAAAGAGCAGCACCTGCCAATGCTATCAGTTGATGCAGCAAAAGCAATTGCCGAACAAATGGTTTTAGATCGAATCTTCTCGCTATTTGACATTCAAGAAGAGCTTTCGGCCAAAATTGAAAACCCTTCTGCATTCAACGAAAGTGATCTTGAGTTAACGTCTTAGGCTAAATTAACGTAATGAAACTAATCGTCGAACTTGTCCTGCCGTCGCTGAACCCCGATGCCGTCGCCGTCCGGCGCGTAGCGGAATCCGCAAGTGCGGGCTGGAAGTTCGTCGTTGAGCAGCCGGATACAGAGATATACCACCGCACGAAACTCCTTGGGTCGTTAGCGCTTTCGGGCGCGGATTACGGTTGGCTCTACGGGCTGTGGGAAGACAATCCATGCTGCACCGAAATGTACGTGAACGTCGGAACGCCCCGGTGCTCAGGGGTCACACCTGAGCCGGTTTACGACGGCGACGGCAATCCACTACCCGACTCAGGCATTGAACCGTTGTGGCCGGGCTACTTTTCTCTGTCGGCCGTTGATTGGAACCATACGGACTGTAAAGCTGAGGTGCGCGAGATAGCTCCCCGCGACGGCTACGACGCTCTGTTTCGGGTGTGGAACACGCCGGTAAATTTGCTGGACTCCAACTTGCCCGGCGGAACACTTGAGCGGGAAACGTTCACCGCGCTCTATCCCGACCACTACACGTACCAACCCAATGCCCAGGGCGACCTCGTGCTAACCTTGCCCGATGGCAACGCGCGGGGCGTTGGTACGGGCGGACAAGAGCATTACTACCGCGGGGCAATGCTAATGACGGCCGCGTTAACGAAACTACTCATTGCCACGACGTACGGCACGGTCGCGGCCCGACTATCAACATTCTTGCAGAGTGATTTCTACGGCTTGGCGGTCAACCCGGTAACGGGCCGGGTTGGTCAGAACGTCTACATCATGGCCGGTAGCGACGCTAAGCGGCCCGCGTCGGTGACGCCCGCGGTGAACCTGACGATTAGTTTGCGCGAAATGCTCGAAGAACTCCGGGCGTTGCACAACGTGTATTATTTGATTGACCCCGACAGTGGGTGTTTACGAGTTGAGCACCGGAGCTGGTTTCCGGCGCGTCGCTACGGCGCTGTCCGGCGCGTGGGCTTGAACGCGCTGAAATTTCCCGATGCACTCAGTAAAGCCAACAACGAACGCACTGATATTTCTAAGTTGTACGGCGAGGAGAAGTTAATTATTACCAACAACGCGGGCAGCGACGAACCTTACTGGCATACGGGCCGGGTGGTGTACAGCGAGCCGTGCGCGGCCCGCGACGAAAAAGGGCAAGTGAAAGTAAACCCGATTACCGTGAGCCGGTTGTTTACCAGCTTAGACGCGGCTTATTACAAACCCGAATCCGTGCCCGACGATGCCATTTTTGTCTGTGAACTTGCCCCGGTCGGCTCCAACGTAGCCGTCACTGCCCACCGGCCGCTGCTGACCACGGTGGACTTTGCCCGCTACGGCTTTCCCCGCGGACCTGAATACGAACGCTTGCAAAACAACGGCTACCAATCGGCCGCAATCCTGTTTGCCGATTACCACCGGCACGGCCGAAGTTTCGCGGGCGGCATGGTTAACAACGTAAAACAGGTGAACGGGGCGTACTTGGGGGGCGTTCAGATGCTGATGCTATCCACGACGCCCACGCGCCGGCAGGAAGGTATCGTTCTACCCGTTTGTTGCGAAGATTTACCGCTCAACCTCAGTGGCTACGTTCGTACCAACCGGTTCAACTACGGCGAATTGAGCCGGGCTGAATTTGACCCCGCCCTCGAAACGGTGACGCTGGACGTGATGGCCGATTCGCGTTGTCAGGCGAGCGCGGTGCAGCCGGGTGATCCGGGCGAAAACTGCTTGCCTAAGGGCACATTCATTCGCACGGAGTACCGGGAAACAACTGGCCAGAGTCAGTGCACGGTTGACATCTTTGCGGATGGTAACTGCGGAGAATACGAACTATCAGGTTTTGTCAATGGCTGTTAACAATAATAGAAATGATTAGCACCTTTACGGCTCCGTTTGATTTTACGTTTGGGTTGCCCGTTACCCCCGCGCCCGAACTGCCACCGGTGGGGGGTGACGGCGCACACGTAGCCGGTGGCCGGGTGGCCGGGGCGGTCTTGCCGTTCGCGCTGGACCCTGCCCTATTGCCCTCGTGCGGACCGGTCGGGGGCACAAGTCCTGCCCAAGATTGGGACCGGTGGACGGGCGTCGTGAGTACGTTGCCAGACTATTTGCTGCCGTTCGTGCTGGCCGTACCCCGGCCGGCGGATATACCCGGCTCGCCCTACTGTACGGAAGCGCTAAGCTTGCTTGACGCCCGAACGGGCGAGGTGCTACGTACACTGGGCGAGGCCCCCCTGCTGCGCTACGCCGACGCCCGCAGTTTGTACGTTATGCACGTGGGCAGTCGGATAGATACTGTTTTGCCCGATGGAACGTATCGGTTCCAGCTTGGCCCCGCCATTAGCGAAGTATTTACGGTATACTGTAACGCTTGCTCGCTGATTCGGATTCGGCTCGGCAACGATACTCGTATCGGTGATCTGCTTTACGACCGGCCGGACCCTGAGCAGGGCGGCCCGTTTGAGCAGGTGTTTTTCGCGGAAGGCGCGCTAACCGGCCCCACCTACGAAGAAAGTGAAGTACGTCAAAACGGCGAGCGCTCGAGCGCTACGGTGCGCAAGGTGTGGACGCTTCGACTTGCGGGCGTTGCCGAAAACATTGCGGATGCTTTGGCGCTGGTTAGCCTGCACCGAGTTGTGGAACTTCAGACGGGCGGGCCACTGGGCCGAACCATTTCGGCTTTGGCTTATGGCGCGAAAACGCGCGTTAGTCTGTCCGACGCGGGTGGCTTGGACGTGGAGCTAACGCTGCCCGTTTCGGCGGCTGAATTTAGGGCATCGGGTTCGGGGGCTGGGTGCTTAGTCGACTCGCCGGATGAGTTGTTTCCCATTGATTGTGACGGCGGCAATGTTTAAGAAAATTTCTCGTATTGTACGAATAAAAATAGTTTTTTAGATTTGTCTGAACCAACCCCGGCGGTGACGGGCAAATCACCCCTTTTCATCATGGCTGATAATTTATTTTGCCCGCCCTGCATCGACGATTACTGCGCCGATACGGCCGTCTTACCGGGCTTGGACTACGAGGACTACTGCGAGGAAACCAACGACGATTTAATTTCGGAAGTTTTTTACACCGACCAAGCGCACCCGCTTGAGGGCGACGTATCATTGGCGGCTACTTGGGCCGCCCGGCTCAGCAACACCTCCGACGGCTCCGGCTCAGCCGGTAACGTTGCCCATCCCATTCGCTCGATTAAAGTGCCGCGCTTTACCCGGCCGCGGGTTGATGCGGCCTACAAAACCAGCATCGACGGCAAGCGCAGCATCGCCCAGCCGACCGACCGGCGCATAACGGGGTTGATTGACGACACCTCAACGCGAATGCAAAATTTGATGACCGCCCTGCAATGCAACGGCGACGTCTTGTTTTGGTACCGGGCGGGCAAATACATCTACGGCGGATCGGGCATTGCAGGCAGCATGCAACCCAAGTTTGGCATTACCGATGAGGATGGTTTTGCCCACAAATGGGGGCTGGACGTTCTTTGGAAAGCCAAGTGCGACGAGCCGCGGGTACTGGCCGCGATTTAATTCAGGGTCACCGGTTCATGCGGCCGGTGACTTCTCTTTTGCCTTAACCGCCCGCTCGCCGTGAAGAATACCGATTTTTGGAAACTACTCAACGAAAGTTTCGATTTAAAGTGGCTCTTAATCGGCACGATTGGGGCCGTAGCGGGCGTACTCTACCGGCTGCACAAGGGGCTGATGAAGTCGCGTTGGGAGTGGCTTTACATTATCTTCGTGGGGGGTACGTTCGCGGCTATTTTCACCGAGCCGCTCATTGGCTGGGCCGAATCGCAACAGTACGAGTTTGCGGCCCTGCGCCGGATTCGGGACGCGGCTGCGCTAATTATTGGCGTATCGGGTTGGTTTTTAATCAGTTTCCTGATTGACGATCTACCGCCCATGCTGAAGCGGTGGCTCGGCAAGAACTTAGAATTTGTTAAAGAAGAAACGTCCACGCATAAGAAATCAACGAATGAATAAGGTAAGTTTTTGGGTATGGCTGGCCTTTTGGGGCAACATGTTCACCGCTTTTTCGGTGTATCAAATTCTATCCATGGTGCGCGCCGAGCAACCCGACGAAACCCGGCAGGATCCTGACTTTTTCGAGCGCTGGAAACTACTCGGCATGCAGGGGCGGCCGTGGTATTACGTCGTGCCCATGCTGGTTTACGCCACGTGGCAGACCATGCGGGCTTTGCAGCCGTTTATCTACAAGCTCGAATCCGTCGATTGGCAGTCCTCAATTAGTCAATTTTTTGGCGGGTGTATGCTGCTCGGTGTGTTTGTGTACTACCGCTGGGGCCAGGGTAAGACGTATACCGCCGACCAAATCCGGGCCATGTTGTATCAGATCGCCATTGCTTTTCTGCTGGCCCTGTCAATTATGTTTGCCCTCGCCCTGCGCAGTTCGGGTGGCCGGGTAGAGCTAATCGAGGCCCGCGTTGAAAAAACCGAAGCGACCGGCCGGCGCAACGCCGGGGCCGTCAAGCGGCTTGAAAAGCAGGTTAATAACATTGATACGACCCGGTAAACATGGCTGATTTTCAAAAGGCATACGCCATCACCATGCGCCACGAGGGCGGCTACGCCAACCATCCCGCGGACCGGGGCGGCATGACGTACAAAGGTATTGCCCGTAATTTTAACCCGAACTGGGGCGGCTGGCTGGCCATTGATCAAGCCAGAAAACAAACAGGTGCGACGGCGACGCTCAACAAAATCTTAGCGGCTAACGAACCACTTCAAAAAGACGTTCGGGGGTTCTACAAACTAAACTACTGGGACGTGAACCGGTTGGATGCCATCGTGCACCAAACAATTGCTGAGGAAGTCTTTGACACGGGCGTCAATATGGGCGTTCGCAAAGCAGGCATGATCTTACAAGAAGCCCTAAACTTAACCAATCTGAACGGGCGGGCGTATGAAGACATTACCGTCGACGGCCTTGTTGGGCCAATGACGGTAGCGCTGACCAACGCGCACCCTCGCCCGGCGACGTTACTAAAAATACTCAACGCGCTACAGGCTGAGCGCTACCTGAACATTCTGCGCAACAATGCCACGCAGGAAGTCTTCGTGACGAGTTGGTTTTTCAGGGTGTAAGAAGTTCGGGCGTGAGAAAGAGTGAAATGCCCCGGCTTCGGCCGGGGCATTTTTTTTTGCAATTACTATTCCAGCTACGTTACAGTAGGATATTAGCTAAATACAATATAAGTGTCTTATTATCAATAACTTATATAACTATATACATAATGACAAGGGTGAAAACGGGCATATAGTGCGTTGGGTTAAGAAAAGTAAGTCTTTGTTCCGTTGAAAAACGATTGGGTAAGATACCAATTTTTGGTTTACGCCTTCATCAAACGGCCCTTAAACAGCCTTTTTTTGTTAGAGAGATGCCCATAGTTTTGACAAAAAAACAGAACGCTGTGTCATCGGAAGAGTCTAAACCCAGCAGCGACCGCGCCCTTACGTTTGCCAAGCAGATGCTGGTCCGCAAAAAAGCCATCGAAAAACAGATGGTTGAAGATGACAAGAATAACCAGGAACTACAAGCAGCTTTAGCTGAACTACGGGCAACGAAAGCGAAGGAGCAGCATGGGGCCACAACCGTAGGACTTTGTTGTCGTTAAAAACGACTCGCTGCATACGTTTGCGTTCGATACCGATTGGCAGTTAACCTACGAAGCCCGGTTCGCGCCCAGCGGCTGCTACGTCTTTCCGTCTTTCCCAGCTTCCCCGACCTGGATGATTACACCTACGACTTGGTAATCAAATTGGTAGCCAACGAGACCGGCAACCGCACACTACCCGACCCGCGCATTGCCGCCACCATCGCCATCATCATGCGGACGCTTCTGCGGCAGAACAAACGCGTTATCGTTTACATCCGCGATACGTCGAACCGGCGGCAGGCGGTACGGGCGCGGAAGTTCAGCGGCTGATTCACCAAATACGGCGACCCGGAAACGGGTTTATACAAGCTCGACAAAAACATTCTGGATAAAAACGGAGTCATTTACCCGTTATCGCTCGTTACCCGCGCCGATAATCCACTCCGCGGGCAAGCCTTCGACGCGTTTGACGACCGAATTAACCGCGAAAACGACAAACCATGAAAACCGAACGCGAAAAGAAACTCCTGACGAAACATTGGCTCTACGGCGGCACGGGTGCGATGCTGGTGGGCAGCGGTTTAGCCGTCCTGCTAAAAGGTTCGAGCATGCGAGGAGCGGGTCAGGACCCGTGGTTTTGGGTCAGTACGGGTGGTTTCGCCCTGATCTTCGCCGGTGTCAGCTTTATCGGCGACTCAAACCGCTTCAAGATCATGGTCGACGTGCTGCGCGAGTTAGACGGTCGGCAAAAGCCCGGTATGCAGTAGCTCCGGAGCTATTTCATCGACCTACAGCCAGCGGTTGGCAAAATTTGTGCAGGACGTGTTTGTCTTAGTCCACGCCAACAGCCGCGACTTTGCAGGAAAGCGTACCTTCATCGACACCGATCGGCCCGCGACACCAGCCTTGACCCGAAAGCGATTGGGTGGTGAGCAAAGCTGATTTTACAGACGTACCAGCGTTCGCGTAGCGGTGGCAGGTTGATCGAACCCCAACTCGAAGAAGTTTCCGATTTGTAATTCATTACCTTGTCGAGTGAGGGCGTAGCTCGAACCCTTTACGTTGTAGCTGGAATACATACTGATGACAGCAATGCGGTCACCTTGTAACTGGTAATTATATGGTCCACTACCAAGTTTTGGCACCAGATATCCCCCGGCGTTAAGCTCCTTTCCCCGGTTTACGAATAGCTTATTTTTTAAGATTTCACCCCGAAACGTAGGGTTGAAAATCAGCGTGTCTTTCCTTGTCGTTTTCTCAACCCAAACGCCCGTCAGCGATTCGGGCGTAACCGTTTCGGGTTTGGCGCAGGATGTAAAAAGTCCGCCAAGCAGTAGGAAGGTAGCAAAAGCGCGCATAATTATCTTTTTGAATACAGACCCCAACTCGAGCGAACGGGTTGGAAAAACCCAAGAAAATGCCGTCGTCGGGTTGCACCAACGACGGCATTTTCTTGGGTAAGCAAGTCATTTCTTCGCCTTTTTCGGCTTCTCTTCTTTTTTGTCTTCCTTCTTCGACTTCTCGGCTTTCGGGGTATCGCTCACCGTTTCGGCCTTCGGTGCTTTCGTTGCTTTGCCGTTCTTGTCTTTCTTTTCCGCCTTGGCTTCCTCGGCCGGTGCCACAACGGTCCCGCTCGCGGAGCCGCGCACGAACGTGCCCCACGTTAGGTTGTCTTTGCCCTTCTGCGCGCGTTTGGCCCGGTCAATAGCCATGTTGGCGGCTGCTTCAACGACCCACTCAAAATTTTCCTGACCCACCGAATGCACATCGGCGTCGGGTGCGGGGTTGCAAAAGTCGATGGCGATGGGAACGCCGTCGCGCACGGCAAACTCAACCGTATTAAAATCATAACCCAGACCCTGATTTAACTTCAGGATGTAGTCGGTCATGGTTGCTGTCAGTTTCTTGCCCGCGTCGCCGGTGGTTTTCATCTCGGCCGCGTAGCGCAGGTGGTGCGGGTTGCGCGGCTCGTAAGGCATAATGCGCACGTCCTTGCCGCCGATGCAGTAGCACCGGAAGTAATCTTGGAAGTCGATCGCTTCCTGGTACAGCATCACCAGTTGGCCCGTCTCGTCGTAGGCGCGGAACATCTGCTCCGGGTTGTCGACTTTGTACACGCTTTTCCAACCGCCCCCGGCGTGGGGTTTCATGAACGCCGGGAAGCCGATGTGATGGAAAATGGCGTCCCAGTTCATGTGTCGCAGGTTACGGAACGAGTTATGGTTGGTATCGTCCGGGCGCTCCTTCGACGGCAACAGGATGGTTTTCGGCACCGGAACGCCGAGTTGCACGGCCAGTGCGTTGTTGAAAAACTTCTCGTCGGCGCTCCACCAGAACGGGTTGTTAACGACGGCCGTACCGGTCAAAGCCGCATTTTTGAGGTACGCCTTGTAGAACGGCACGTCCTGCGAGATGCGGTCGATAATCACGGCGTAATCGCTCGGAACGCTCTGCTCGACCTGCTCAACGCTGACGAACTCGGCGGGAAAATCGCTCTGTTTTTCGTTGACGCGGTCGACGAACGCCTGGGGAAAGGTGTTTTCCTGACCGAAGAGAATGCCTATTCTGGTTTGCTTGCTCATAATGAGTCAGTTAGTTTAGTAAGGTTGAGTAGGTGGGAGAACAATAGGACAACTTACTCCGTATTGTTCTCGTGACTGGCGGCAATTTGCAGTCATTTTGGTAATTAACAAAAGAAGCCCGGCTGAGTGGGCCGGGTGGTGAGATATCAAATCTATTTGCCCCTAAGTAAATGGCTGTTTTGCCTAAGAATTTTCTTAATTAGAATGCTATACTTATAGCCGTTCAATTGTTGAACAGGCGTTTCTAACAATGAAAGATAGATTTCTTCCTCTATATCGTTAATGTACAAATTCAAAGCGTCTTTGATTACCGTGTTGTAATGTGTAATAATTCTATCAACGCCGGCTGTTCCGACGTTAAAATCAGCATAAACCTCCCCATAACGTCGATGGTCTTTGCTCCATGCATAATCAACTATTGATTTGATAGAATCTTTGGTTTCGTCCAACAATTCTCTTGTCTTGGCATCAGCAGAGTGCGTAAAGTCTGAATAACCACCTACTACAGACAATAATTTTTGAATTTTGTGAAGATGTTGCGGGCTGATCGATGGTTCCATAAGTTTTAAGTTAGTTACACAAATATAAGCGATTGGACACAACGAGAAACGAGTAACCCCACTGTTAAAGAATGCCTATTTTTTTCATAACTAAGGTAGTTGGGTGGTAGAACCGTTTGGACGTAACCGTCCGGGTTATTGTCTATAACAACGTTTTGAGGTGATGTTCTAAGTGGGCGACGTAATCTTCGATGAGCCACCCCACCGATTTATCCATTGCCTCGCCCCGCCCGAACCAGAGCGGTTTGTTCAACGCTTCGGCCGGCATCGCTTCGGCGACGTACAAAATCTGCATGTTCAACGCGCCCCAGAGCGTCAGCAGGTGGACCAGCGGCAAGTCGTGGTAGTGGTTAGCGATTACTAATCCGTCCTGATCGTAACCCTGAACGGCGTAGGCCCCCTCGCCTACCTGCGCGTCCGTAAACCGTTTCAGGTTGTTTAGAGCCGAGTCAATTAGGTGCCCCAGTAGCTCCAGCCGCGACCATTTGCCCGGCACTTTGTCGGTTAGCTCGTCAATCGACAAGTTAATCATGGCCTGCGGCACCCGCTCAAGGTGTTCGCGAAGCCGGTTAAGGGCGTTAACAATCGAGCCGGTGGGTTGTGCGTAAGGAGTCCACATGGGTTAGATCAAGCTTAAATACCGTGGAAACTGATCGCGCCAGACCGGCCAGTCGTGATCGCCCCAGGGCGTCACGTCGAGCCGGTGGCGAATGCCTTTCTGGTTCAGAATGCCCGACATGTGAAAATTCGATCCCTTGGTGAAATCATACTCCGACGTGCCTAGCACAATGTTCATGCGGTAGAACTCGTCGTTGTGCGCCCCCGGCATGAAGTCGGGCGGGTTGTTAAAATACACGTTGTCGTCATAGTAGCCGCCCAGAAACGACCGGATGTCGAAGGCCGCGCCCATCGTCAGCAGATGCCCTACCTGATCGGGGTGCCGGAACGCAAAATTTAAGGCGTGATACCCCCCAAACGACGCACCCGACACGCCGATTTTCTGCACGTTGCACTCGCGCTGAATGCCCGGCACAAGTTCTTCGCTCAAAAAGCGGTCGTAGAGCACGTGATTCCAGATGCGGGTGCCGGGGTGCAGGTGCTTAGCGTACCAGCTATCGCGGTCGATGCTGCCGATGCAGTACAGTTTTACCTTGCCCGTCTCCACGAACCAGCGGGCCGTGTCGACCAGTTTAAAGTCTTTGTACTCGTAATAATGCCCCATCGACGTGGGGAACAGCACGATTGGGTAGCCCCAGTTGCCGTACACCAGCATCTCCATGTCGCGGCCGAGGTGGTGCGAATACCACCGGCGATAATCTTCCTGCAAAGCGATGTGTGTTTTGGGGTACGTAAAATTTGGCCTGAAAATAGAAGAAATAGCTGGCACCGACAAAA
>CAXUEB010000020.1:23539-30718 GCA_964249775.1 uncultured Spirosoma sp. | reverse complement strand
GTACCGGGCCGATTCAATTTATCGGGTGCTGAACGGCACCGAGAACCGGCTGGCGCAATACGTCCATCAGAATCAGCAGGTTGTCGTGGCGCAGGGCCGTCTTCAGGAAACGAAGCTGACCCGTAACTCAACCTTTCTGACCACGTTGTACTATCAGGCGCTGCAAAGCGTTGAAAACACGCGCCTGTCGCTGATTCGGGAACAACCCTTATTTACAATCATTGAACCGGTCGCCTTACCGCTCTACAAAGAGATCATTACGCCGGTAGGGATGCAGGCGGGCATCGCGCTGGGCTTACTTTTGTCGTTAGTCGTTGTATTTTTGCGCGAAACCTACCGCTCGGTCATGCGGGAAGAGTGAAGCGTTAGTCCGTAGGAGCGAGGAGTGAGAATTCATCCGGTTCCAGCGCAAGCGGAGCTTTCTCACCCCTCGTTCCTAACTCCCGAAAAATGAAGACCCACGAAGTTTTGATTCAGCCGGGCCGGTCGGAGCGGCACTACTGGCGCGA
Source organism: uncultured Spirosoma sp. (assembly GCA_964249775.1). Classification (GTDB taxonomy): domain Bacteria; phylum Bacteroidota; class Bacteroidia; order Cytophagales; family Spirosomataceae; genus Spirosoma. The sequence continues at coordinate 30,209 of CAXUEB010000020.1, read as the reverse complement.
TTTGTGGCGCAACCGCGAACTGTTGTTTATCCTGTCGATGCGCGACGTATCGGTGCGGTACAAACAAACGGCGCTGGGCACGGCCTGGGGGTTGATCCGGCCCTTAACGACGATGCTTATTATGGTGCTCGTGTTTAGCAAGATTGCCAAGCTGCCAGCCGATCCGGGGCTACCGTATCCGCTGATGGTTTTGGGCGGCATTACAGTCTGGACGTTTTTTTCGACGGCCTTCGTCCAGATCAGCAACAGCGTGACTTTCAACGCCAACCTCGTCACGAAGGTGTATTTTCCCCGGCTGATTATGCCGATGAGTTCGATTGCCGTTAGCTTTATCGACTTCTTGGTATCGCTGGGGTTATTTGTCGTCATTGCGGCCTGGTACCGGTTCGTACCCGACTGGCACATTCTGCTGGTGCCGGTGTTTATGACGCTGGCCCTACTGGCGGCCTTCGCGTTCGGCCTGTTTTTTGCCGTCGTCAATGTGCGCTTCCGCGACGTAGGGCAGTTGATTCCGTTTTTGGTGCAGGTTGGTTTTTATATTTGTCCAATCGCCTACAGCAGCCGGCTGGTCGCTACCGAATGGTATTATAAGTTTTACATTTTAAATCCCTTAGTCGGCATCATCGACGGCTTCCGGTGGGCCTTGCTCGGCGAGCGGGCTTACTACAACCCGCAGAGTTTGCTGGCGTCGGTGGCCGTGGTGGGCATATGTTTGACGCTGTCAATCATCTTTTTCCGCAAACGGGAGAATTCGTTTGTTGATGACATTTAATAGTTGATAAGCTTATCCGTTGGTAAGTTTGTAGCCGAGTTTGTCGGCTGCTTTGACTTACTAACCGATTCCCTTACCGACTCACTGACCGTACCATGTCCGTCATTACCGTCGAAACGATAAGCAAACAATACATTATTGACCATCAGAAGGGCAAGGGCGTGAACACCCTGCGCGACGTGCTGGCGGAAAATGTCAGGCAGTTATTTGGCGGCAAACGTCGGTCGGAAGCCAATACGCGCGAAGAGTTCTGGGCGTTGCGCGACGTTAGCTTTTCGATCGAGCAGGGCGACCGGGTAGGTATTGTGGGGCACAACGGCGCGGGTAAATCAACGCTGCTGAAGATTCTAAGCAAGATCATTGAACCCACCACCGGCTCGGTGCGCATCCGCGGGCGGGTCGCTTCGCTGCTGGAAGTGGGCACGGGGTTTCACCCCGAACTGACCGGCCGCGAAAACATTTACCTCAACGGTTCGCTGCTGGGCATGAGCCGCAACGAAATCCGCAAACAGTTCGACGAAATTGTGGCCTTCGCCGGCGTCGAAAAGTTTTTGGACACGCCCGTCAAGCGCTATTCATCGGGCATGTATGTCCGACTGGGCTTCGCCATCTCGGCCCACCTCGACCCCGAAATTATGATTGTCGATGAGGTCTTAGCCGTGGGCGACGCGGAGTTTCAGAAAAAGAGTTTGGGCAAGATGCGCGACAACTCAGCCAGCGGGCGCACGATTCTGTTCGTGAGCCACAACCTGACGGCCGTGCAGGCGCTGTGCAACAAAGCGCTGTACTTTGAAAAAGGCCGGCTGCTGGAGCAGGGCGAAACCAACCAGGTCATTGCCACGTACCTCAGCAAAGTGTCGAAAACGCGGCTCCGGCGCGAGTGGAACAGCCCGGAGGAAGCGCCCGGCAATGACCTGGTGCGTATCCGGCGCATTGAACTCGTGCCTGAGTATCAGGACGACCTGACGCACATCGACGTCAGGACACCGATGAAGCTGCGCTTCGAGTTCTGGAACCTGATGGAGCGGGCCAACCTGAACCTGTCGATGCACCTCAACTCGTTGACCGGTGAGTGCATTTTCAACGTCGGCACCGACTCGCGCCCTTACGGGAAGGGATTGATTGCGGGCGAATGCACCATTCCGGGTTACTTTTTGAACGACGGCTCCTACACCATTTCGGTCATGGTCGTCAAAGACACAGTGACCCCCTTGTACGTCATGGAAGAAGGCATTACCTTCGACGTTGAAGATTACCGCGAAGGCATTGCTTGGTACGGTAAGTGGCCGGGTTACGTCCGGCCGCAGTTTCCGTTCGAGATGGGCATGTTGGAACCCGTTACCAGTGAATAGATTAGTTAGTCGTCAGGAGTGAGCATGCTCCGCTACGAACAAGCGCGACGGCGTTCTCACTCCTGACGATTAATGACTAAAAAAATATGATCAACGTCACTAAATCATACTTGCCCGATTTTGAGGAATACACCACCTACCTCAAAGGCATCTGGGAACGCGTTCACCTGACCAATGACGGGCCGCTGCTGCGCGAGTTGGAAGAACAGATGAGGGTGTTTCTGGGCGTCAGGCACCTGATGTTCTGCACTAACGGCACCATCGTTCTTCAGATGGCGCTTAAAGCCATGAACATTACGAAGGAAGTCATCACGACGCCATTTTCGTACGTGGCCACGACCAACGCCCTGCTGTGGGAAGGTTGCACGCCCGTCTTTGCCGACATTCGCCCCGATGATTTTTGCTTGGACGCTACTAAGATCGAGCCGCTCATCACCGAAAACACGCAGGCGATTCTGGCAACGCACGTTTACGGCAACGCTTGCCGCATCGACGCTATTCAGGCCGTTGCCGACCGGTACGGGCTAAAAGTTATTTACGACGCGGCCCACACATTCGGTGCCCGCTACAACGGCCGCTCGATTCTGAGCTACGGCGACATCAGCACGTGCAGCTTCCACGCCACCAAGGTGTTTCATACGGTTGAAGGCGGTTGTTTGGTAACGGACGACGACGCGCTGGCGGAGAAGTTAGGCTTTTACCGCTCGTTTGGTCACCGCAACGATGATTATTACAGCGTCGGCATCAACGCCAAAAATTCGGAGTTTCACGCGGCCATGGGCTTGTGCGTTCTGCCCAAAGTGCCGGCCATCATCGACGCCCGTCGGCAGGTATTTGGCTACTACGACGCCCGGCTGGATTTTGACCGCATGACGCGCCCGACTCTCACGCCCGGCGTTGAGTATAATCACGCCTATTACCCGGTGGTGCTCGATTCGGAAGAAACGCTGCTGCGCGTCGTTGACGCCCTGAAAGCAGAGGGTATTTCACCCCGGCGGTACTTTTATCCGTCGCTCAACACGCTGCCGTTTGTACCGGACTACCAGCCGTGCCCGGTATCGGAAGACGTTGCCCTGCGGGTGCTGTGCCTGCCGCTGTACCCAGACCTGACCGAATCCGACGTAGACCGGATTGCCACCTTGGTCAACGAAACGGTGGCCGTTGTTCCCATTGCGTTTGACTCGTAGGGCGTTGCGCTTCCAGCGATTGACCGTCCCCGTTGGACGCCCCCGCAGGGCGGGCGTCCGTACCCAACCGTATGACGTTTCTGTACCTGCTTTCCCTTGTTTTATTTACCGGCTACCTCGGGCGGCTGTCGGCGCGAATTTGCCGCCGGTCGCTGACGGAGTGGCTACTAACGACGTTTCTGCTGGGCGCGGGCAGCGTTATTCTGACGGGCTTCGTCCTGTCGGCCCTCTACCAAACGGCCAACGCCCCGGTGTGGGCGGTATCCGTGTTTGTGACAGCGACCATCATCGGAGCGGCACTGCGCCGATTGGCAAGGTCTACGTCGCAACGCTTCTCGGTTTCGCTCCTAATCCGCAACCGACTACACACCTTCCGCCGGTGGTTCCGGGCCCTAACGCCGTTTCCCAAGTTTTTGTTTGCTTGCCTGTTCGGTACGCTGGGCATCATCGCCGTCACGAATTTGCTGCTTGTGCTGTTCACCGTACCCAACGAATGGGACAGCATGACGGGTCACCTCAACCGGGTGATGCAGTACGTGCAGCGCGGGACCATGCGGCACTTCGGCGGCACGAACTGGAACATGGATACGTACCCGAAAAGCGTGTGTACGCTCCAGATTTATCCGTTTCTAATGACGGGGCGCTTTGAGAACGGCTTTAAGTTTATTCACCACCTGAGTTATTGGACGGCCATCGTGGCGGTATTCGGTATTGTGCAGCGCATTGGTCAGGTTCGGGCGCTCACAATCCCCAACCGCGATGCTCAGCCGGCAGCACCTGGTCGATTGACGGCGCAGAACGCCCAGTTGCTTTCAGCCAGTTTTTTTGCGGCTTTAGCCCACGCGCTCCTGCCCGATTTTTTGATGCAGGCCATCACCACCGAAACCGACATTGTCTTAACGGCTTACCTGAGCGTCTTGCTGTACCTGCTGTTTTCGTACCGCCAAACGGTAGCCGCGGGTCAGCCGGACAGCCGGTATCTGTGGCTGGCGGGCATGGCGTTTGGCATCGCGTTCGGGCACAAGATTACGTTTGCCCTGCTGTTGCCGTCGGTATTTGTCATCATGGTGTATACCGTGTTTTGGTCGAACACACTCGCTCTAACTGTTCGCCGGACCTGGCGACTGGGGGTGGCTATTGCGGTCGGCGTCTGCTTGTGGACCTTACCGACCGGTTATCTAAAAAACATCGAGGTGTTTGATCATCCCATTGGCCCGCCGACGGCGCTCCGGCACCAATCGGTCGAGCGGGCGGGGTCGGTGGGTAATTTGCTTGAACAGGGCAGCCGCAACGTCGTTCGGTACGCCTACGACCACGTTAACTTGGACGGCATTCGCAATCTACCCGTTGGCGCACAACTCAACCACGTCATGCGCGAACCGCTGGTCTGGCTGGAAGACAAATTGGGGATGCGCTTGGACGAGGAAACTGATTTTTCGATTCAGCCCTTTGCCTTCGACCGGCGGTTTGTGTTCTATAACGCCAATCCGTACTGGGGCATCTTTGGCTTCGGGCTGGTGTTTCCACTCCTGCTGCTGGTGCTCATTGGCCGCGTTCGCTCAACGCCCTATCGCACCGGCGCACCGCTGTTTTTGGGGCTGGCCCTGTTGCTTCATTTCGCGGCTCTTTCCTACTCAGCCCCCTACGACCCGTTTAAAGGCCGGTATTTCATCGAAACCGGTCTGTTTGGCATTCCCTTTCTGGCGCTGGTCTTTTTGAGTCCGGCTTTAGACGTGGCCGGGTCAGGCCGGGCCACGATAGGCCGGGCCGTTTGGAAAGGGTACGTCGGTTTCGTAACCGTTCTGGGCTGCCTATCGGCGCTGCTGTGCGTGTTTCTGAACACCCGCGCCCTGCCCTTTGCCTGGACCGCACCCGACGGCCGGTCGTTTAGCTCGGCGTTCCGGGCCGACCGCGTCCGGCAAATGACCCTCGCCCGCCCCGACATCTACGTGCCCTACAAACGCTTTGACGAGATGGTACCCGCCGACGCGACGGTCGCCTTAGCTACCATCAACGACGATTACGAGTATCCACTTTATGGCCCCAAACTGGCGCGTCGGCTGATTGCCATTAACCCCTTCGAGCAGGGCCTGAAACCCATCCCGAAAGAAGCCGATTACCTGTTTTTCGCCAAGAGCGTGATTCGCCCCCAGTCCGGCGACCTGCGCCTGGGCACCGACACCACCCTGCGCGCCGGCGTCGTGGTGCCGGGCGAAGATTATTATTTACGAAAACTAAAATGAGGTATGAGGTAGGATATAGGATGTATGGCTGTTGTGCGAACTACATCATACACCCTATATCATACATCTTACATCTTACGTATCATGACCCTTGCCATCATGCAGCCTTATTTCCTGCCTTACATCGGCTACATGCAGTTGATGAGCGCCGTTGATACGTTCGTGCTGTACGACGACGTGGCGTTTATCAACCGGGGCTGGATCAACCGTAATCGGTTGTTAATCAATGGGCAGGAGTACTTATTCACGGTGCCGCTGAAGGATGCCAGCCAAAATAAACGCATCAACGAAGTGCAGTTGGCCGACGATCCCAAGTGGCGGGGCAAGTTGCTCAAAACCATTGAGCAGGGTTACCGGAAAGCCCCGCAGTACGCGACGGTGATGCCCCTAACCGAAAAAATTATCAACTTTACGACTAATTCCGTTGCCGAACTGATTTGGGCCAGCTTGGTTGAACTCAATCAATACCTCGGCCTAACGACCCGGTTGGTGGCCTCGTCGTCGGTGTACAACAACGTCCACTTGAGAGCGCAGGAGCGGATTTTAGACATCTGCCGGCAGGAAGGCGCAACGCGCTACATTAATCCCATCGGCGGGCAGGCACTCTACGACAAGGCCGGGTGCGCGGAGGCTGGCGTTACGCTGAACTTTATCCAGTCGCGGTTGGTGGTGTATCCGCAGTTTCGCAACGAATTCATCCCCTGGCTGTCGATTATCGACGCGCTCATGTTCAACGACGTAGCGACCGTTCAATCCATGCTGGGGGCCTACGACCTACTTTGAGCTATGGCAAAAATTATTCTCTTCGGGGTGATGGATACGGCCGAACTGGCCTATTTTTACCTCACCCACGATTCTGAACACGAGGTGGCGGCCTTTACCGTCAGCCGCGAGTACCTCAACGGCACCGAGTTCAAGGGCCTACCGTTGGTCGCGTTTGAAGAAGTCGAAACGCTGTTTCCGCCCCAGGACTACCAGTTTTTTGCGCCCATGACCGGCCGGGGCATGAACCGCAACCGCGAACGCATCTACCGCGAAGCCAAAGCGAAAGGCTATTCGTTTATTTCGTACGTCAGTTCCAAAGCCACCACCTTCGGCAACGAGATCGGCGAAAAC
>CAXUEB010000020.1:13606-23529 GCA_964249775.1 uncultured Spirosoma sp. | reverse complement strand
GCTTTATCCTCGAAGACAACACCATCCAGCCCTTCACGACCATCGGCAACAACGTCGTGCTCTGGAGCGGCAACCACATCGGCCACCACGGGCAGATTAAGGACCACGTTTTTTTTACGTCGCACGTGGTCATGTCGGGCCACTGCGTCATCGAGCCGTACTGCTTTTTCGGCGTCAACAGCACCATCCGCGATTACCTGCACGTCGCGCAGGGCACCCTGCTCGGGATGGCCTCGGCCCTCTACAAAGACTCCGAAGAGTGGGGCGTTTACATTGGCAACCCCGCCCCCAAATTGCCTAAGCAGAGTCACGAGACGTATTGAAAACGCTCCTGCTCATTGGCCATGACGCCAACCGCGCCGGGGCGCAACTGGTCTTGCTGAACCTGATGCGTCGGCTGAAGGGGGCGGGTAGCTTCCGGCTGCACCTACTCCTGGGCGAAGGCGGACCGCTCCTCGACGAGTACCGGGCCATCTGCCCCGTGACGCTCTGGCCCGCGCCGGACCGGTATGTCGTGGGCGCGGTGGCCGACAAGGTCCTGGGTAAACTGGGCTTGTGGCAGCGGTTTTACGACCGGCGAGCCGAGCAACGGCAGCGAACGGTGCGAACGCAGTTGGGATTAGACGCCGTTGATATTGTGCTGGTCAATACCGTTACGAGCAGCCGCTGGTTTCATCAGTTAGGTTTGCCCGAGCAAACGCCGGTTATTACGTTTGTGCATGAGTTGGCTCTGTCGGTGCGGCTCTACACCCAACCTGACGAACTGGCCTACCTGCTGCGCCGGACCCGCCGGTTACTGGCCGTATCGAGGGCGACGGCCCGTTATTACGAAACGGAACACGGCTTCGACCCAACCCGGATCACCCGGTTTACACTGATCGACACCTCCGCCTTGGAGCAGAGCGTACGGGCGGCCCGGCAGCAACCCGACCCCTATGCTGCGCTGGGTTTGCCGCCCGACGCCCGAATCGTGGGCGGCTGCGGCAACGCGGAGTGGCGCAAGGGCAACGACCTATTCGTGACCCTGGCCCGGCAGGTCATTGGCCGGGTGGCCGCCGAACCAGCGATTCATTTTGTGTGGGTTGGCGTTCCGCCGGGTGCGCTGCGCGACGATCTGCTGTCTGACATTCGCAAGGCGGGCCTCGCCGACCGGGTGCACTTGATTCCGCCCACGCCGGAGGTCCTGCGCTATACGAGTCGCTTCGACGTGTTTGTCCTGTGTTCGCGCGAGGACCCGTACCCGCTCGTCGTGTTTGAAGCCGGGCTGAGCGGAGTACCGGTAGTGTGCTTCGACGGCGCGGGCGGCTCACCCGAACTGGTCGAAGACGACGGCGGCTTCGTCGTGCCGTACCTCGACATGGACGCCCTGCGCGACCGCGTGTTGACCTTGCTGGGCCAACCCGACCTCGGCCGGACGATGGGCGAACGACTCGGCCAAAAAATTAGGGAACGTCACCCGGCTGAGCAAAGCATCGAAACACTCGTATCTTTGCTGGGTCAATCCGCTACCGAATGACTTTCCTGCCCACCGACCAGTCGCAATCCAGTCCGTTGCCATCTGGGTCAGCCCAGCCCAGTCTGAATGGACAATCCGGACCCGGTCAATCCAGACTAAGTCCGTCCAGACTGAGCCACATGCCACAGTTGGATGCCGTGCGGACGTTTGCCGTGTTGTTGGTAGTGGTGTATCACTGGTTTCCAACCGGCACGGGCGTTAATTGGCTGCCCAACGGCACCATTGGCGTGATGGTGTTCTTCGTCATCAGCGGCTTTCTGATTACCCGAATTCTCTTAAAAAACCGAAACGCCATCCACGCGGGGCAAAGCTCGCTGGGGCAAACGTACCGTAATTTCTTTGTCCGGCGGGCGCTGCGCATCTTTCCGCTGTACTACTTGGTTATTACCTTCGTGCTGCTCGTGCTGCCGCAGACCTCCGACATTGACCAGTATCCGCTGTACTACTACGCCTACGGCTACAACATTCTGCTGCACCAAACCGGCAACTGGGCCGATCTGCTGTCGCCGTTCTGGACGCTCGGCGTTGAAGAACAATTGTACTTAGTCTGGCCGTGGGTGGTCTTGCTGACCCCGCGGGTCTCGTTCCGGTGGGTAATTGTCGGTATGATTGTTGTCGGGGTTTTGTTTCGCGGCTATGGCTACTGGCGGGGCGATCTGGACGGCGTATTAGCCCCCGCCAGTTTCGACGCTTTCGGGTTGGGGGCACTTTGGGCGTATGTCTTGACTGAACATTCCGGCGCGTTGCCCGCCTTTCGGCGAAAACTGGGCTGGGCGGCTGGTCTGGCCTTGGCGGGCTTCGTCGGCTTACTGCTGTTACCCGGCGATCATCCGTTGGTGGTCCTGTTTCAGCGGCTGCTGATTTCGGTGCTGTCGTTGTTCGCGGTCGTGGGGGCCAGTTTAGGGGTGAAAGGCGTGGTTGGGCGCGTGTTAGACAACCACGCCTTGCAGTACGTAGGGCGCATTAGCTACGGCATTTACGTGTTTCACATGCTCGTACCGGGGTTTGCCATTCCGCTCCTACTGCGCATCGCGGGCCGGTTAGGCGTAACGGTGTCTTTGGGCTACTGGCCGCACCGAATTGTTAGTTTAGCCGTCTTGCTCGCCCTCGCGTCGCTGTCGTGGTACGCGTTTGAAAAGCCCATTAATAACCTGAAGCGGTATTTTGCTTATTGATATAATTCGCCCGCTAACCGAAGTTTATTGTCACTGACAACTCCCGGATGACCCTCGCGTTCACGATTTGTTCGGTTAATTATCTGGCCCAAGCCCGAACGTTGGGCGATTCGCTGCGGCAAACCAACCCCGATTACCAGTTTGTGATTGGGTTGGTCGACAGTCTCCGGGTGGCCAATCTACCCGCCGAACTGGTACCGGAGTACCCCATGCTCGAAGTCGATAAAATTGGCATTCCTGACTTCGCGGGCATGTGCGACCGCTACGACATTACGGAATTAAACACCGCTGTTAAGCCGTTTTACATCGCCCACCTGTGGAACACCTACGCCGACGTAACGCAGCTCATTTATTTTGATCCCGACATCATTGTGTTTCAGCCGCTGACGAAGCTGAACCAGGATTTAAAGCAGTACAGTCTGGTCCTGACGCCCCATACGGGGTTGCCGACGCCCGATTGGGAGCGGCCTAACGAACAGCACCACCTCAACACGGGCATTTTTAACCTCGGCTTTCTTGGTCTGCGTAACGACCCGGAGGCCCGGCAGTTTGTGAACTGGTGGCAAGAGCGGCTGCTCTACGAATGCCGGATTGACCTCTGCAACGGCCTCTTCGTCGATCAGCACTGGGTCAATTTCGCGCCCGTTTACCACGACAATGTTTTCATTGAACGTCACGTAGGCTACAACGTTGCGTACTGGAATCTGCACGAACGGCAGCTTGCAACCCAAGGTGGCCACTGGCTGGTGAACGGCGCGACGGCTTTGCAGTTTTTTCATTACAGCGGTTACGGCCTCAACCAACCCGACGACATCTCGAAGTACCAGACGCGCTACACGTTTGCCGAACGGCCCGATGTAAAACCGCTGTTCGATTTATACCGGCAGCGCTTGATAGCCAACCATAACGACCAATATCGACGCTATCCGTGCGTTTACATTAAGCCGCCGACGGTTTTGCGGTACCAGCGGGTCCGGCGGGCGGTTAAAAGCCCGTTGAATCGGCTCATTGCGCTGTTAGAAACGTAGTCACTATGGAGTCTTGGGCGCGCCAGCGTGAAATCTGGATTCATCATTTCGTTAAGTACACCCACATCCTGGGCAAGTTCTGGACCGTTCTGCTCAAGTATGCCCGGCTGCGCTGGACTAAATTGCGGGCGGGCAACCGGCCCCTGATTGCCATCGTCCTCTCCGAGCAGATGGGCGACATCATCGCCTGCGAGCCGGTGGTCCGCGAGGTGCGCCGGCGTCATCCCAACGGTTATCTGGTTTGGTTCGTCCGGGAACCTTACGTAGAATTAGTCAGCCATCACCCCGATCTCGACGGCTACCTGATTGAAAAGTGTCCCAGCGAACGGATGTACCTGCTCGGCACGGGCGTTTTTGACCGGGTGTATAACCTGCACATCTCGCACCGCAAGTGCCGCTACTGCCCCGAAGACCCCGTTAACCCCACCGCCGACCGCATCGGTCTGACGTTTAATAACTACTACGACCGGGGCGATTTGCTGTACGTGTTTTCGCAGGCGGCCGGCCTGCCCGCCCTGACCGACAACCCACGAATGCACATCCCCGCCGATGTTCGGCAGCGCGTGGCCGACCGAAACCTACCGGCCGGGATTATCGTCATTCACGCGCAGTCGAGCCACGTGTTGCGCGACTGGCCCGCCGACCACTGGAATCGGCTGGTCCGTTGGCTGCTGGCCACGTACCCTTATTCGATTATTGAGGTCGGCCTGACGCCCGTTGTGACGGTGGCCAATTCGCGCTTTATTAATCTGTGCGGGCAGTTAAGTCTGCTCGAAACGGCCGAAGTGATTCGGAGCGCGCGGCTGTTTATCGGCATCGACAGCGGGCCGGCCCACATGGCCAACGCCCTCGGCACCGACGGGCTGATTCTGCTGGGACAGCTCTTTAACTTTGTTGATTACCGACCCTATTCGGGGCGTTACAAACGGGGCGAAGGGATCACAATTTTGAATTACCTGGGTCACCCCTGCGCCGAACTTCCGTACGCCTGGGTTGAAGAAGCCGCCCGGCAGCGACTGGGCCAACCCAAACTTGTATGAAGCCGAATACCCCCGTGAGCGTTGGCGTCGTAATACCCGTTTACAAATCCCAACTCACTAACTACGAGCAGATTGCCCTGACGCAGTGCTTGCGCGTCCTGGGTCACTACCCCATTTGGATCGTGGCTCCGCATTCGCTCGACGTTTCGGTTTATCAGGATTTCTCTCCTATTTTGCGGTTTAAAACGTTCGATGATGTTTTTTTCAAAAACATTCAGGCGTACAATCGGCTGATGTTGTCGGACGAATTTTACCGAGCGTTTGCAGACGTGGAATACATCTTAATTCATCAGTTGGACGCGTTCGTGTTTCGCGACGAACTGGCTGACTGGTGCCGGCGGGGCTACGATTACGTTGGTGCGCCCTGGCTACGCGACCGCGACTTCAGCAGCCGGCGCGAAAAACTTTGGTTTCGGGTGAAGCAGCGCGTGGCCACCTACTTAGACCTCAAAAAACCGGACGGCATCACACCCCGCGAGATCATTGCCCTCAACGGCGTTGGCAACGGGGGCTTGTCGCTCCGGCGCGTTCCGGCCATGCTGCGTTGTTTGCGGCTGTTCCGGCGACGCATTCAAACCTACGAGCGCACCGAGCAGTACCACTACAACGAAGACGTGTTCTGGGGCATTGAAGTCAATCGATACTGGCCCTTTTTGCGCATTCCCCCCTACCGAACGGCGCTGCACTTTGCCATTGAGTTTTACCCCGAATGGGCCGTTGCGCACTACAACGAGGGGCAACTGCCCTTCGGTTGCCACGCCTGGGATATTCACGGCACCGACTACTGGCGGCCTATTTTTGCCCAGTACGGCTATCAAATCTGACGTTACCTTATGGCTCCACCGGCCCCACCGAAACTATCCATTGCCCTCTGCACCTACAACGGCGAAGCCTACCTGCCCACGCAGTGGCAGAGTTTGCTCGATCAGCACCGGCTGCCCGACGAAGTAATCGTGTTCGATGATTGTTCAACCGACGCCACCGTAGCGATGCTCCGGCAGTTTGCGGCCGAAGCGCCGTTTCCGATGCATGTTACCGTTAACGCGGAGCAGATGGGCTTCAACAAAAATTTCGAGCAAGCGCTGGCGGCCTGCACCGGTGAACTGATTTTTATCTGCGACCAGGACGACTGCTGGTTTCCCGAAAAGATAAACACGATGACCGCGTTCATGGACAACCACCCCGACGCGCAACTCGCCTTTTGCGATGCGTGGGTGACCGACGAAGACCTCCGGGAACGTCAGGGGCGATTTTGGAACTGGATTCGCTTCGATGCAGTGGCTCAGTTCCGCTGGCAAAACGGCGATATGATGGACGTGATGCTCGACGGCAACCGCGTGATGGGCTGCGCCACGGTAATCCGGCGTCAGTTTTTACCGCGGGTGCTGCCCTTTCCCGATACGGTGCCGGGCTACATCTACGACGGCTGGCTGGGGCTGGTCGCGGCTGCTGAGAACGCCGTTCGCTTTGTGGACCAGCCGCTGCAACTGTACCGGACGCACGTTCGCCAGCAGGTAGGGGTACGGGCGGGCGAGGCTCGCGAGCCAGTTCGGCTGCGCGACCGGTTGGCGCGGCACCGGGCCAAGAAGCTCGCGCCCCTGCTGAACACGCAGGCTCAGTTGACTTCGATCAGCCAACTGCTGACCGGGCGCGTACCACCCGACGCGCCCGGTCTGACCGCGTTGCGCCGGCGACTGGCCCATTTCACGATGCGGAGTCACCTGCCCGCGCAACGACTGCGCCGGCTGGCACCCATTGTAAACAGCCTGCGGCAAGGCAATTACCGGCGGTACGCTGACGCGTCGGCCAACTGGTACGCGCCGTATCTGGCCGCATTGGGTGATTTGTTTGAATAGCGTAGCTTTGTCCCACCGTGTTCGTAACCCTCAGCACCCTTCGTCAACTGCCCCAGGCGTTTGCCCTCGGCGACAGCGTTAACCAACGCACGTCAAAGCCAGAACCGTTCGTCATTGGTTTGCTCGACGACCCGGCCCGGCTGCCAACGGACTTCCAGGCACCGTATCCTTTATTGCCGGTTACCGAGTGGCTACCCGCCGATGAACTGACCGCCCTCTCGGCCCGCTACACCCCGATAGAACTGGCCGCAGCGGTCAAACCGCGTTTCATTCAAGCGGTTTTCGAGCGGTACGCCGACGCCCAATCCGTAATCTACGCCGATTCCAACGTGCTTTTCTTCGACCGGCCAGACGCCATCAACGACCGGCTTGCCGATGTGAACGCGCTGCTGACACCGCACATCACCCGCGCCCCGGCCGACGGACGCTGGCCCGACGAAAAAGCGTTCCAGAACGTTGGCTTATACAGTGCGGATTTTCTGGCCTTCCGGCGTTCGGCCGAAACCTTACGGCTGCTCGCCTGGTGGCGCGACCGCGTCGAACCACGGGCGGCCATTGATTTTTGCGCCGGCACCTGCACCGATCAGCTTTGGCTGATGCACGTGCCTATCTTTTTTGGGGAAGTGACCGTCGTCAACGATCCCGGTTGGCACGTCGCGCTTTGGAATTTACCCGAACGAAACCTGCAACTCACCGAATTGGGCTGGCGCGTGACCGGTCCCGCCGGAACCGGCCGCCCGCTGCTGTTTGCCAATTTCAAGGGCTTACACCACCCGGACGAAGGCTTTTTCCCCCACCAGAACCGGCTCCAACTTCGCGCCCGACCCGACGCGGCTGCCTTGCTGGCAGACTACCGACTGGCCCTGCGGGCGCACGCCCATCCGGCGCTGGCCCGCCTTACGCCCACTTACGGCGAACGGCCCGAACCGCCGGTACTGCGCGGTTGGCGTCGGGCGCTGGTGCAGTCGCTGCGGGCCGCTACTGGCTTTGTAGACCGGGTGCCCCTGCCGGTGATTCGGTGAGATTCCAGTGGTCCCGGTTACCGAATTAGGGTGAGTGGCCCTTGCTTTTGGCCGCGGGTCAGCTTTGTGCCTTCTTGGAGGCTGTATTCGACCCGCCAGGCGTAGGCACCGGCCGCGCAAGGCGCACCCCGGTACTGGCCATCCCAGGCAAACGGTGGCTTATCAACCAGGAAGATCACCTCGCCCCAACGGTTCACCACGGTAAGCGACAGAATGGCCATATCGCCACAACCGTAGGTCAGAAACACATCGTTGAGGCCGTCGCCGTTGGGCGTGAAACTATTTGGCGCGTACAGAACGCAGTCGCAGGCCCCGTAGGAAATCACGACGGAATCCGTCACGGTGGCGCACGCGTTGCGGACCTCGGCCCGGAATACACCGGAACGGCTCACCGTCCGTACCGGTTCCGCAAACTGGTCCTGCCAGGAAAACGTACCATCGGCCACGGTGGGCTGGATGGTAAACCGTTCGGCCCCACAAAGGTCTTTGTCGGGACCTAACTCCAGCGTGGGGGGGCGGGTATAGCCTACCCGAATAGAATCCGTGACGGTACAGCCGGCCTGCCGGACCTGAACGCGGTACTGACCCGCCTGACGAACGGTGTACGTGGGTTGCTCGGAACCGTCCTGCCAGCGGTACGTAGCGGTCGAACTGACCGGGGCGCGCAGCGACAACGTCCGGCCGTCGCAAAGCGTGGTATCGGCACCCAAATCAAAATCGAGAACGTAATCGACGGTCAGGGTGTCGGTTAAGACTTTGCAGGGCGTCGTCACGGCGACGGCGTACCGACCCGGCTTGCTGACGCGTAACGTCGGTTTGGTGCTGCCGTCGCTCCACTGGTAAGTAATGGCTTCGGGCGTGGTGGCATCCAGAAGTAGCGTGCTCTGGCGACCACACAGCGTCGTATCGCGCCCGAGGTCAAGCCGGACGGGTACCAGCGACACGTCGTCGATAAACACGTAGTAGAACGCCAGAAAGCCGGGCAACTGGCTAAAGCTGCCAATCGTCAGGTACTGCTCTCCTCCCTTGGCTTTGAGCATCCCCGACACCCGCTGCCACGTCAGAACCGGATCATTGCGGCTTAGCTGGCGGTCGAGCACCTGCGGGGCAGCCAGCAGCATGTCTTTATTGGGCGAGGTAAGCGGCTGAGCCGATAAGTGGGCACCCAGCGTGCCAGTGATGTGTTTAGTGGGCGTTTCGGTGGCTACGTACATCTCGAAATAATAGCACTCGTCGGCGACCAACGGCTTTGTCAGGAGAACGGCGAGGTATTCGGCCCAGCCCCGGTCGAAAAACAAGCGGGCCAATCCCTTGCCCGACCGGGGTGGCAGGCGCAACTGGCCGGTCGGAAAACACGCGTGGTAGAAATCGGGCGTTGCCCCATTGGGATTGTACCAAGGAACCGCTTCGTTGAGTTGATTATCCAGCCAGGGGCAGGCTCGGTAGGCTTCAAAGCTACCATTCGGAACGAGGTTCTGACCGGTGGCCAGCCGCGACAGGCAGCCGACCAACCAAATAATGCCCAAAATTAGCCGTGTTTGCCTCATGCCAACGGACCGTAGCCGGCGGACGACGCGCCCAAACTGATTCGTCAGCTACGGAATATCGAAGATACGGCTTTTTAACCAATTTGGGTTTATTCGTCGACAAGCGGCCCGTCTGGCCAGTCTTGGTTTTACGCAACGAAACCGTATTTTTGCGGTTTATAGTCCCCAAAAAATCATACGTAGCGCCGTCACGGTGCGTCGTCCATGAAAGTTTTATACGACCATCAATCGTTTACCGGGCTGACCTACGGGGGCGTTTCTCGGTATTTTTACAACTTGATGCGTTCGTTTGCTGACTCTTCCGACGTTCAGTTTGAGTTGTCGCTGCGGCTTTCCAATAATGAATACCTTAATTCGGCCTCGTTCAGCCGTCACCTGCGCTACCGGCGCATGGCTGACGTGCGCAACGTAAACCGGGCGGCTTCGCTGCTCAACCGGCTCTATAGCCTGCAACGCGTGCGGGCGGGTCAGTTCGACCTGTTCCACCCGACGTATTACCACCGGTACTTTCTGAAATCAATCGGCCGAAAACCGTTCGTGCTGACGTTTCACGACGCCACCAGCGAACGATTCGGCCAGCAGTACCCCCAGTTGGGCGAGGGGCTGTACGAGGCTAAAAAGCAACTGCTTCAGCGGGCCGATGCGGTGATTGCCGTTTCGCACTTCACCAAAGATGAAATCATCCGGTTCTTTCCGGTGACGCCCGAAAAAATCACCGTCGTTCATTTGGGTACTACGT
>CAXUEB010000020.1:9733-13596 GCA_964249775.1 uncultured Spirosoma sp. | reverse complement strand
GTTACAGGCAACTCGATTGGAGCCGACCGTCCCGGCCGAACCGTTTCCGTACCTGCTGTACGTGGGCAAGCGCGAGTTGTACAAAAATTTCGTAGGCTTTTTTCGGGCAATCCGGCCCGTGCTCAACCGCCATCCTGACCTGCACCTCATCTGCGCGGGCGGGGGCGCGTTCACCGCCGAGGAGCAGGTCCAATTCTACGCGGCCCGCCTGAACGGCCGTGTGCACTACCGGCCTATTTCCGACGAAAGCTTGTTTCGGCTTTACCAGCACGCGCGGGCGTTTGTTTTTCCGTCGCTCAACGAAGGCTTCGGTATTCCGGTGCTCGAAGCGTTCAGCGCGGGTTGCCCGGTTGTGCTCAGCAACCGCTCGTCGCTGCCCGAAGTAGCCGCCGACGCTGCGGTGTATTTCGACCCCGAAGCCGACGACACCATCGCCGACGCCGTTGAGCGCGTGGTGACGGACGACGCGCTCCGGGCCGATTTAAGCCGGCGGGGTACTAACCGGCTGAATCATTTCTCGTGCGACCAGACCGCCCAACAAACCCGGTCGGTGTACCAATCCCTACTGACGGCATGACACAACCGAAGTCATCGCTCCGCGCGTTCGTGACGCAGCCTTACTCACCGCCGGCCGCCGGGTCGCCGGTCACCGGAACGCCGGACGAAAAAAACTACCCAAAGCTGACGGTTGTGACGCCTTCCTACAATCAGGCCGCCTACCTCGAACGTACCATCCTGAGCGTACTCAACCAAGGGTATCCGAATTTAGAGTATTTTATCATGGACGGCGGCTCAACCGACGGTTCGGTGTCCATTATCCAAAAATACGAACCGTACTTAGCCGGGTGGGTCAGCGAGAAAGACCGCGGGCAAACCGACGCCATTAACAAAGGCTTTCGCCGGGCGACGGGCGATTACGTGTCGTTTCAAAACTCCGACGACGTGTTTGCGCCCGGTGCCCTGCTGCGGGTAGCCGACGCCTGGCGGCAGCACCCGGACACCGACGTTTTCTTCGGCGACATGTACATTACCGACGAAGCCGACGTTATTGTGGAGGAACTGCGCGCGCCAACGTTCTGCGCGGAATGCCAGATTTACGAAGGGATGCAGGTCTTTAACCAATCGCTGTTTATCCGGCGCGACTGCCTGAACCGATTCGGCCTGCTGGACGAAAGCCTGCGGTTTGTGATCGACTACGAGATTGTGACGCGGCTGGGCGTCGAGCCGGGGACGAACTTTCGGCACGTCGACGGCTTCTGGGGCGGGTTTCGCAAGCAGCCCGACGCCAAAACGTCGACGTTGGCCGCAACGGTGGGCCTGATCGAGCACCAACGCGTGAGGGAGCGCTACCAGTCCCGGCTGCAATCGGCCTGGGGCGCGGGGGTATGGCTACCCTACTGCCGCTTGCGCAAACTGGTGTCGTTCGTGCTCAAGGGCGAGTGGGGCTACGTTCGTCACCGGCTTCAACTGCGCCGGTCCCAATCCTGACGCGAAATCCACTGAACTGACTTTAGGGGTATGACCAAGTTTTTTCGCTTACTCGAAGACCTTGATTACATGCGGATTGTGCTGGGCATCTGCATCGTCGTGAACGGCTACCCGCTCATCTTCTTTTTTCGGGAAACGCTCCGGCTGGCTCCCGGCAGCACGACCTTCACGGCCCTGGCGCTGGGTGCGGGGCTGGTGCTGATGGTGCCTTTTACCGTGCTGCGCCGGCTCTACCGGCCCAACGTTACCATGCTTTGGATGGGCGTGGCGTTTCTCCTGCTGTGCATCTTTTACATGTACGTGTACATGGGCGATCCGGGTTTCAAGGACGAGGCTAAAGACATGGTCTACTACGCTTACGTCTTTATTTTCCTGTTTCTGCTCATCAACGTGCCCAACGACATTATCCGGGTGTTTATTCCAGTCGTTGTCCTATTCACGCTCGTTTCGAACTTAGCCTTGGTGTATTCGCTCATTACCAACCCAAGCTGGAGCGTGGGGATGCGGGCCACCATTACGTTGGGCGACGCCGACGACGGGTCGGGCAATCCCCACGCCTTTGCCCGCAACGCCTTTATGGGCATCGTCGCCTGCGCCGTCTGGATGGTTCGTCCGCAGACCCACGTGCTGTTTCGGTTGTTTGCCCTTTTCTCGGCCGTGCTTAGCTTAGCAATTCTGGTGCTGACCCAAACCCGCTCCAGCATCGTTGCCCTGCTCATTGCCCTTGGCTTTTTTGTGTACTTTAACGTCCGGCCGGCCCAGATTCGGCAAACCGTCCGAAGCCTCGTCAAACCCGTTCCCATCATCACGATGCTCGTTGGCCTCGGCGTTCTAATCGTTTTTCTCCGGCGCTACGGCGACTTGTATGGCATTCTGTACGGCTACGTTATGGCCTTCGCCGAGCGCAACTTGGAAAACGTCTATGCCCTGCTGGGCTTGAAGGCCAAAGGCGTTGCTTACCAGGCGGCCCTCGATGCGTCGGCGGCTAACCGCTCGGTCAGTGCCCAGTTTTTGTCCAATATTCTGGTTGGTCACCTGCACCGGTTGATTCTGGGCTACGGCTATAAATACCTGTATTTAGACGTTCCGGTGATTGAAGCGCTGACGAACCAAGGCATCCTGGGTTTTCTCTTGTTCGGCGGCCTGAACGTCATGGTCTTCTACTACGCCGTGGGCGTTATACAGCGCAATCCCAACCCGCTCAACACGTTTCTGGCGTATTTTTATATGCTGGTGCTGGTGCAGTTGTTTACCAACGGGCGGCCTTACGAAATTTCGTTCTGGTTTCCCCTGGCCCTGATGATTCGGTTCATGGGCGTCGACCACCTGTTTCCGGCTTACCTGTCCAATCATCACCCCATCGTCGATGCCGATCGGTACGAGGTCGTAACGCCCGTTCCGGCCGCCGTAGCCGCCCCCCATTCCTGAGCCGGATGCGCATCCTGATCGTTCACAACCTTCTTTGGGCGCACTACAAATCGGTCGTCTTTCAGGCGTTGCAGCGGTTGGTAGACCGGCAGCCGGGCGTTACGCTGAAAGTCGTTCAGATTGCCCGCAACGAACGGTCCCGCGCCGGGCTGGAAACCGACGCCCAAGCCCCGACCTACCACTACAACTACGAATTGCTGTTCGACCGCTACCTCGAAGACGTAGGCGTGGGCGAACGCACCCGCGCGCTGCTCGAACAGGTTCGCCGGTTCCGACCCGACGTAATCAACCTGACGGGCTATTACGACCCAGCGCAACTGGTCGTCTTGCTGTGGGCCAACGCGACCGGCATTCCGGTAATTATGCAGAACGAAAGCACGGCCGCCGACCAAGATCGGACCGGCTCAGGAGCCGCCGGCTGGAAAGAACGCTTCAAGCGTTGGTTGTTTGCCCGGTGCGCCGGTTTTTTCTGCTTTGGTACGCAATCGGCCCAGTACGTCATCGACCGTGGCGTGGCTCCGTCGAAGATTCTGCTGCGCAAGAACGCCGTCGATAACGACACCCTCCGGGCGGCCTACGAACGCGCTTTCCCGTCGCGCCGGGACCAACAAATGGCCAACGGGTTGCGCCCCAACAACTTTGTGTTCGTGGGGCGGCTAATCGACGTTAAAAACTTACCCGCTTTGCTCGTTGCCTTCGCCGAAGCCCAGCGTCAGTCACCCAACGCGGCCGACTGGGGCTTACTACTGCTCGGCGACGGAGCCGAACGGGACTCGTTACAAAAGCAAACCGCGCAGTTTAACGTAGCCGACGCGGTGCGGTTTTTGCCGGGGCGACCGTGGTACCGGGTGCCGGAGGTGCTGGCCCTGAGCAACGTGCTGGTCCTGCCGAGCCGGTCGGAACCGTGGGGCTTAGTCGTCAACGAAGCAATGGCCTGCGGCTTGCCC
>CAXUEB010000020.1:0-9723 GCA_964249775.1 uncultured Spirosoma sp. | reverse complement strand
GCCAGACAGGCTTTGTTTTCGATCCAGGCCGGTCCGACGTTTCGGTGGATTGGCCCGGCGTGTCCTCGCCGGGCCAGTCCGGGCCGTTAACCGGCTTGCTGCTCGGGTTCATGAACGGCGAGGTCGACGCGGGCGCGCTGGGGCGGGCGGCCCGGCAGCGGATTGCGCCCTACGCGCCCGACGTGGTAGCCGAGGAAATGCTCGCCGGCTTTATGAAAATAGCTCGATAATTGGTTACTTCGCGGTTTCCATGCGAATTCTGAACATCTGCGCCTACACCTGGGAAGCCGGCGGTCCGCCCAAGATTATCTTCGATCACACGCAGGTCGTCTTGCGCTACGGTCATCAGGTCGACATTCTCAGCCCGATTTCGCCCGGCGAAACACCTTACCCAGTTCCCGACGGGGCGCGGCTGATTCTGTGCCAGCGAACACCGGTCATCAGCCGCTTTTTTCGGGAAGTTTCCGGCGACCTGTACCGCTACTTACAAAAACACATCCGCGAATACGACATCATTCACTGCCACGGCCTGTGGCACTTCGGCACCTTGGCCCCGTTTATGCTCGACCGGACGGTGGCCAAAGTCATTACCATTCACGGTGTGCTGGACCGGTGGGTGTACGCGACAAACACCTGGAAAAAGCGCCTGATGGATACGTTGGCCCAGAAAGCGTACCTACGCCGGGCCGATCTGGTGCAGATCAACAACACCGATGAGCGAACCGACCTGCTGCGTTATCTGGGCAAACAGCACCGTAACCTCGTTATCATTCCGAACGGCGTCCGCATGAGCGACTTTGCCCAACTGCCCCCCAAAGGGCAGTTTCGGACGAAATTTGGGCTGCCGGCCGACCAGAAACTCGTCCTGTTCATGAGCCGGCTCAACGTTAAGAAGGGCCTGGACCTACTGCTGCCCGCCTTCCGCGATTACGTCCGGCAGCAGCCCGGCACGGTGCTGGCCTTGGCCGGGGGCGACGACGGTTACGAAGCCGAAACCCGGCAGTTTATCGACTGGCACAACCTCGGCGACGCCATCCGCATGGTCGGTATGTTGACCGGCGACGACAAGCGGGCCGCCCTCGCCGACGCCGATTTGTTTACGCTTCCCTCCTATTCCGAAGGCTTTTCGATGGCGGTGCTTGAAGCAATGGCCGCCGGTACGCCCACCTTGGTATCCGACCGCGTCGGCTTCGGCGATGCCATTCGCGAACACGAAGCTGCCGGCCTAATCGGTGAACTCACGCCCGAAGGCGTCCGCGCCGGTTTGGAGCGAATGCTTGCCGACGATGCCTTACGGCAGCGCGTGAGCCAAAACGCCACAGCTCTGTTACGGGCCGAGTACGACATCGACGTGGTGGCGAAACGGCTACTGGATGAGTATGAGAAGGTGGCAAAAGGTGAGTAGCGAAGGGCGAATGCGCTAATTAAACATCCACCCTTCGCCACTCATCCTTCACTATTCACACCCTAACGTCCTTCCTCGCCACTGTCGTCCAATCCACTTGTCGGTCGGCTTCGGACAGGTCAACGAACGGAAATTCGGTGAGGAGTTGGCGGAGTTTGGGCCAGCAGCCTTTCAGGCCGTAGTACGATTTGAACTGCCGCGCCCGGCTCAAGCCCGGAATCATGGGCTGCTCAGCGTCGAAATCGCGGGGATGAAAGTAGGTCATCACGTACTCGGAGCGGTACATCAACCCCCGGATGGCGCGGTACGGCAACAGTCGGAAGTAGCCGCCACCCGAAAAAATCAGGTCCTGCCCGAGCACGGCGGCCGTGTTAATGGGAAATTCCTTCAGCAGGGCACCATTAACATTTAGGTAACCCGGCGCGAACATCCCCAGCGATGCGTCGCCCCCGTGCGCCCGGCGGGCCGAAAATACCGAGCAGTCAATCTCAATGCCGTGCTCCATCAGAATGGGAAACACCCAGCGGTTGTGGGCTTTGATGGAAAAGCCCGGCGCACGGTACGACCGAACTTTCTTACCCGTTAGATCTTCTAAGTGCTTGATGGAACGGCTCAGATCGTCGGTGAACTGGGCGGGCGTTTGCTCGTAGGCGAGTTGGTGGGCGTAAGAATGCGTCGCTACTTCGTAGCCGGCCCGGTCGATGCGCCGTATTACGTCGGGGTGCTTGTCAGCCACCCAGCCCAAGCAGAAAAACGTGGCCCGGCTGTTGGTCTCGTCTAAGAGCTGGAAGATGCGGTCCATGTTCTGGTCAATCCGCGTTTCGTACCGACTCCACTCGGCTTCGGTTCGCGTCGACGCGTTGTCCAGAATATGAAACCACTCTTCAATATCGAAGGTCAGGATGTTCATAAGGGAGTGAGAGGTGTCGGGAGTAAAAGGGGTAAGGTCCGGGCCGCCGGTGCGGTAAGTGTTCGCGCCAGCCCCTACACCTCTTACACCCTACCGCACCGGCGGCCCGGACCTCGTACCTATCTAATAAAACCGCTTCCCAGCCGCCAGAAACGCCCGAACGTCGTCGCGGGTGGGAAACGAAAAGTAAGTCATTTGGGACGCGTCGTTTTCAATCAGCTTGTAGTCACCGGAGTGGATTTTGGCGATGGCTTCCAGGATCGCGTCCATGCCCATTTTCTTGGTTACGTCGATGAGTTCAGCTTGGCTTCGGTTACCAATTTCCAGCTTATTCTGCACCAAAATGGGACCACTGTCGATGCCTTCGTCGACAAAGAAAACCGAAACGCCGGTGTGCGTTTCGCCGTTTTTGAGCACCCAGAACGACGGCATCAAACCCCGATACTTGGGCAGCAGCGCCGTGTGAAGGTTGATGCAGCCGTGCGTGGCCACGTCCAAAAGTTTGCGCTTGAAAATCTGGTTGCCCGCAATCGACACGAACAGGTCGGGCTTGAACGCCCGGAGTTTCTCTAAGTTCTCGTCTTTGTTGATGCTGCCTTCCATCTGAATCAGCGGAATGACCCGGTCGGTTAACATCTTCCGAACATGGTTGCGACTGTCCAGCTTGGAAAAAACGAACTTAAACCCGTAGCGCACAAAAAACGGCAAGCCAAAGATGTCGTAGGTTTTTTTCAGCTTGGTTGGAAAGCTTTCCCGCTTGCCAAACGGCGATACGTCGAAGACGACCGTAGCGACTACTTCGGCGTAGGGCGGCAAATTGCGGAGCAGGTAATCAATGTTCCGGGCGAGGTAAAACGGGTCGTCCTGCGTCAGAATGACAAGGCGCATACAGAAGAGAGTAGCGATGGTTTCGGACGCAAAACTACGGAATCCAGCGTAACAATGACGCTCCTACCCTTACCGCACCACTACTTTCCGGCGCAGCGTCCGCCCATCGCTCAGGTGGAAGTCAGCAACGTACAGACCCGCCGTCAAGTTGTTTAGGTCAAGGATTAATCCCTTAGAGGCTTTACCGTGCCATTGCTTAACGACTCGCCCCAGGGCGTCACGCAGCGTCAGATCAGTTACTTCCGTTTGCTCGACTTCAATGCGCAACTGCCGGTCGGCGGCCACCGGATTGGGATACAGTCGCACCAGCGGTTCGGGCGGTTCGATACCCAGAATAAGTGGCTGCGCCCGAACGACGTTGCTGTAGGCCGACTCCGACGCCGGGCTGAACGCCCGCAGCTGGTAAAAGTACGTGCCCAGCGGATCGGGCAAGTTTGCGTCGGTATAGGTCGCGGCCGTGCCGGTCAACGTGGCGACGGGCTTGAAGTCCGTCGGCGTACCGTCGGCCCGCTCCAGCCGCTGGGTTTGCGCGCCCGCCGACGCCGTCCAGTTCAACTGGATTTGCCGCTCGTTCAAGGGTCTGGCAGCCAACGTCGTCACAGTCGCAATGGCGTCGGCGATGGGCACGCCGTCGAAGGTAAAGGCCCGCATACCGCGCGCGTTGCGCAGCAGTGGCCCGTTGTAGTACGGCGACAGCGCGTCCGCGAAGTAGCCGGGCAGGTAGCGCAGTTGCTTGGCCGCCGAGGATTGTTTCAAGGCCAGCGTAACGCGGTTCCCACTGGCGGAGCCGCTCGCCAATTGACCAGCCTGCCCGTCGAGATAAAAAACGTCTTTCAACTCGCGGCTGCCTAATTTTTCGCCCGTTGCGAAGCTGTAGTACGCCGTGTCTTTCCAAACCATCTGCATGTCTGGCTCGAAAGTCAGCGTAATGGAGTCGCGCCGGGCGTTGTAAAAGACTTGACGAACGTCGGGCGAATTGATCTGGAGCGTGTCGGTCGAGCCGTACATGTCGCGGGCAATCTGCCGAAACTGCTCAAAGGCCATTTGCTGGTGCCCCAGGGGGCCGTAGTGAATGCCGTCGTACTCGCGCGCCCCGACATTGGCGATGGTTTCGACGTTGCGGAACAGGTACTTAGTCCGGCGTTGGAAATCGCGCAGACCAGCCGCGCCGTCGTAGCCGCTGTTGAGCAGATTGATCTGGCCAACGTACAAACGGGCGTTGCCGTAATCCTCCCGCAACTGATCGTAGAATACCTTGAACTTTTGGTCGTAGCCGACTGGATTGTTGCCAGCTTCGTCTTCACCCTGCTTCCAGATAATCGCCTTCACCTGCCGGGCGACGCCGGCCCATTGCGCCCGGTACAGCAGTTGACCGTAGATAGTGTTTAGATTGGCGTGATTGGCCGGGTCGCGCGCCGACAGGGCCGCAATACCCGTGCCCCCGACGGCCCCGTTCAGCACAACCGTTGGAATACCGTACTGCTCCAGAATCAGCCGTTGCAACGTCAGGCCGAAACCACCGACGCTGGCGTACGGGTCTTTGGCCGGATACCAGCGCATGGCCGACGCCACGTCGGTCGCGCCGTAGGGATACGTGGCGTTGCGCAGGTATTTGTCGTCAAAATTAAAACTGTAGTACTGCTCCAGATTGGCCAAGGCCAAGGCGTTCGATTGGCCGTGCAGGATGTACGCATCCCCGCAGACTACCCGGCTCCGCTCGGCAACTTGCGTCGAATCGGCTCCCCGGTACACAAACACCCGAAACGAATACTCGGCCCGCTCGGCCCGGATGGTACTCGTTAGGCTAAACGGCGCACTGGTGAGCGACGGGTTGAGCGTTTGGCTGACAATCTGACTCAGCACGCCTTCCCGCAGCACCTGCATCCCGATTCGGCTGTGACCGGCGGCCGTCACCGTGCCACTCACCACAACTTCGGCCCGGTTGGCAGCATCGCGCGGATACAACTGTAAGTCGCGCGGCAGTTGCGTGAAGCTGACCTGAGCGGTGGCGGTGAGATAGCATAATAACAGGACAAGGCTCGTGTAAAGTCTTATCATCGGCTTTTTCGCGGCTAAAAAAAGTGATAGTATTGCGTTGATTTTGGCAGTTGAATTGCGTTAGTAAAAATACAACTTTTTGGACGCAAGCGAAGCCTGAACTGGCTTTTAACGTCGATTCGGTAACCGGCATGACCGATGTATCCGTCATCATTCTGACCCACAACGAGGAAAAACACATTGCCCGCTGTTTGCAGAGCCTGCATCCGTTCACGGACAAAATCTTTATTGTGGACTCGTTTTCCGACGACCGCACCGTCGAGATTGCCCGCTCGCTGGGGGCCGTTGTGGTGCAGAACCCGTGGGTCAACTACGCCCATCAGTTTAATTTTGGCATCGCCCACACGCCGTTTCGGACCACGTGGCTCATGCGGATGGACGCCGACGAGTACGTTTTACCCGAACTGGCCGACGAAATCAATCGGAACGTACCAGCGCTGCCCACCAACGTGTCGGGCGTGTACGTCAAACGACGGGTGTTGTTTTTCGGGCAATGGATTCGGCACGGCGCGTTTTACCCGATGTGGCTGCTACGGCTCTGGCGACGCGAGCAGGGCATCTGCGAAGAAACCTGGATGGACGAACACATCAAACTGACACCGGCGAACGGTGGCCAAGCCCAAACAATTCAGTTTAGGCACGATCTGGTCGATCACAATCTAAACAACCTGACGTGGTGGACGCAGAAACACAACAACTACGCCATCCGCGAGGTCATTGACCTGCTCAACATTCGGTATAACTTCGACGAAACGCAGCGCGTCGAACCCCGGCTATTCGGATCGCCCGATCAGCGAACTCGCTACTTCAAAGTGCAATACGCGTCGTTACCTTTGTTTACCCGGCCGTTTTTGTACTTTTTGTACCGTTACGTCATCCGGCTTGGCTTCTTAGACGGTCGTCGGGGGCTGATCTGGCATTTTTTGCAGGGCTTGTGGTACCGTTTTCTGGTGGATGCAAAGCTGTTTGAAGTCTACTTCCACGCCGGGCGCGACAAGCAAGCGATTATACAGTATTTCCAAACCGTTTATGGCAAAGATCTCAGACCCGCCCGGCAGCAGCAACCGCACTGAATCGGCAACGCCGGTCGGCCGGACGGACCTTTCGCGCTTCGACAATCGACCGGTATACAATCCCGGTCCGCGCTGGAAAGTGCTGCTCTGGTTTATCGTCAACCGGTTCGTTCTCAACACGTACCTACCCTTACCCGTTGGCCTTAAACGAACCGTCTTGCGGTGGTTTGGTGCCCGAATCGGCACGGGTGTCATGATTAAACCGGCCGTTAGTATTAAATACCCTTGGTTACTTACCGTGGGAAATTACGTCTGGATTGGGGAGCAGGTCTGGATTGATAACCTGAGTCAGGTGACGCTGGGCGATCACGTTTGCCTCTCGCAGGGAGCCATGCTGCTGACGGGTAATCACGATTACCGCCAACCGACGTTTGATCTGGTGACCCGGCCCATCACCCTCGACGACGGCGTCTGGATCGGAGCCAAAGCGGTGGTCTGTCCCGGCCTCCGGTGCGGGTCGCACGCGGTGCTGGCGGTGGGATCAATTGCGACTAAACCGTTGGAGCCGTACGGCATCTATCAGGGCAACCCAGCCGTTTGGGTGCGTCGGCGCGAAATTTTTCCGGCGGCCTGATTCACATTCGGGACGCTTCGGCCATAAACAGCCGTCGACCATCCTGCTGAGTACCGTATGCGCCAACCAACTTTGACTATTTGTGAAAGTATCCATTATAACGGTCGTTTACAACGGAGCCGAACACATCCGCGACTGCATCGACTCGGTACTGGCGCAAACGTATCGGAATCGGGAGTACATCATTGTGGACGGCGGCTCGACCGACGGGACCGTAGACATTGTTCGGTCTTACGGCACAGAAATTGCCCGTTTCGTTTCCGAACCGGACCGGGGCTTGTACGATGCGATGAACAAAGGCATTCGGATGGCCACGGGCGACGTGATTGGTCTGCTCAACGCCGACGATTTTTACCGGCACGAGCGCGTGCTGGCGAACATGGTCGCTACCTTCGAGCGAACCGGCAGCGACGCGGTGTACGGCGATATGCTGTACGTTGATCGGCACGACACCACGCGGCTCAAGCGCTACTGGCGGTCGGGCTGGTACCGGCAAAACGCCTTTCTGTGGGGCTGGATGCCCGGTCACCTGTCGTTCTTCGCTAAACGGCGGCTGTACGAGCAATACGGTGGGTTTCGGCTCGACCTGAAAAGCGCGGCTGATTACGAACTGCTTCTACGGTTTATTCACAAAAACGGGGCAACGTTGGCTTATATGGACGAGGTTACGATTGTGATGCGGGCGGGTGGTGTCAGCAACAGCAGTTTGAAAAATCGGCTCCGCGCCAACCACGAAGACCGGCTGGCGTGGACACTGAATAACTTAAAGCCTTATTTTTTTACGCTGTGGTTCAAACCGTTACGGAAAATTACGCAGTACATCCGTAAGCCGCCAACCCAGCCGGGTTAGCAGCAGACTCGAATAAACACCCGTTTAATCAATAAAATCTTGCGATCTTAGCCAAACCCGCCATTTTCACGCCCCGGCCGGCTAAAGCCAATTAGCGTTCGCAGGCGTTCCCGCGCGTCGATTTCGTTGAGCGGGAATTTTCAGCACCTAAATGACAGCCCTCCATGAACATTGACCTTTTCATCGCCTACCTGCAACGTAAATTTGATGACGATCTGTTTCGGCTTGGCCTCGACCAATGCGTCTTATCGTTTTTGGTCGCGTGTTTCGTCGCCGTCATTGCGATACCGGTCGTTATCAAGATCTCCGAACTGAAGTCGCTCATGGAGAAGCCCGGCGACCGCCGGTCACATTCCACGCCGACGCCGACGTTTGGCGGCATTGCCATCTTTGCGGCCGTGCTGATTGCTTATTTTTTGTGGCCCAGCATCGACCAAACCGACGTGTACCGCACCAACCTGTCGGTGGCGGGCATGACGATCTTGTTTTTTATTGGCATCAAGGACGACTTGGTTGGCATCGACCCCAACAAGAAAATTTTGTTTCAGGTACTGGCCGCTCTGATCCTGATCTTCTTCGGTGAGCTGCGCGTGGATTACTTGTACGGCATCATGGGTTTTCACCACATTGAGGAAATCGTCAGTGTGCTGCTGACGTGCTTTATTTTCATTGCCCTGACCAATGCCATCAACCTCATCGACGGTATCGACGGACTCGCCGGCGGCATCGCGACCATCGCCAGTGGCACCTTCGGCACCTGGTTTCTGCTGACGAATCACTTCGCGATGGCGTGCTTAGCGTTCACGCTGGCGGGGGCGCTGGTTGGTTTTCTGCGCTTCAACTTCTCGAAGACCAGCAAGATTTTCATGGGCAATACGGGGTCGCTCATCATCGGCTTTATGCTGGCGTTTTTTGCCGTGCGGTTCGTTAGCCTGAATGCGTCGTACCGCTTCGAGCCGACGGCTTTCTTCAACGCGCCCATCATCGCCATCGTCATCTTGATCATTCCAATCTTTGATACGTTGCGGGTGTTCCTGGTCCGCATTCTGGCGGGTCGTTCGCCCTTCTCGGCCGACCGCAACCACATGCACCACATCCTGCTCGACAACGGCTTGTCGCACATGAGCGCCACGGCCGTCCTGTGCGGAACTTCGCTGCTAAACACCGTCTTGTTTTTCCTGTTGCACCGCAACATTTCCAACACCGAGTCGCTACTGATTCTGGCCGGGTTGTTTGCTTTGTATATGCTGGTCAGTTTCGTGCTTAAAATGCGCGTCATGTACGTATCCGCTCACCCGCGCCGGCGCAAAGCCCTGCTGCGCCGGGAGTTGCAAACCGGTCTGATTGGCCGCCGAATTGTCGATTATTTATAGAATCAACCTCGTCACAACAAAACGACCCGCCAACGTTGGCGGGTCGTTTTGTTGTGATCCCGAAGCGACTCGAACGCTTGACCGTCTGCTTAGCGTACCAACTACAGCTTTCGCTGCTATACGGGCGTTTCCCGTACATTTGTGGTCTGGACTATGTCTTCACCGTATCTCCGATAACTGGAAACGTAGGTGGTTGCCGTTTAGTCTCTACACCTTTCCCAGTGGGTTGGGACTTGGCTCGGCGTTGTCATGCTACAGAATTCGCCGAATTTGACAACATCCCATAGACGGTTTCCCAATCTATGGCTCCTAACAATAAAGGCAGATGCTCTATCCAACTGAGCTACGGGACCAAAACAAAAAAGTTTGAAGTTTATGGTTCAGAGTTTGCCATTAAGATAACGACTAACTACAAACACTCTAACTTCAAACTTTCTGTTGTCGGGGTGGCAGGATTCGAACCTACGACCTCCTGCTCCCAAAGCAGGCGCGATACCGGGCTACGCTACACCCCGAATAGTTTACATTCGGTACCCGGCGGAGAGAGAGGGATTCGAACCCTCGGTACCGTTGCCAGTACGACAGTTTAGCA
>CAXUEB010000019.1:15213-30736 GCA_964249775.1 uncultured Spirosoma sp. | reverse complement strand
TATTACTACTTAGCCTATCGGACGTGGCCGTCCAACCGACAGTAACGTCTCGTTAAAATTATTATTGACTAACTGCTGGTAGTCGGCGTTAGGAAGGGCCGCCACGTCACCAACGACAATGATCGCCGGGTTGTCGACTGGAGCGCCGGACCGTTTGCTTTCAGCCAGCCGCTCAACGATGGTGTCGACGCGGCTGAAGACTGCTCGCTGCTCCGGCAAGGTACCATTCTGGATAATGGCGACGGGCGTTTCGGCTTTGCCGCAGGCTACGAAAGCCGCCATAATTTCGGGCAGTTTGTGCATCCCCATCAGGATCACGATCGTTGCCGACGACTGAGCAGCCAGGGTCAAATCAGCCGACAGCTTGCCGTCTTTCGTGGTGCCCGTCACGACCCAGAAGCTTTCCGACAGGCCCCGCGTCGTAAGCGGAACGCCCGCGCTGGCGGGTACGGCGTAGCTGCTCGACAGACCCGGCACGACCTCCGTTTCGATGCCGTGCTGCCGGGCGTATTCCAGTTCTTCGTAGCCCCGGCCGAACACGAACGAGTCGCCCCCTTTCAGGCGCACCACGTGGCCGTACTGTCGGGCGTAATGCACAATCAGCGGGTTGATGTCTTCCTGTACGCAGGAGTACGCCCCCCGGCGTTTGCCGACGTATACCTTTAAGGCGCCGGGTCGGCAATAATCTAACAATTCGGGCGAGACTAAGGCGTCGTACATCACGACATCGGCCGCCCGAAGTGCTTTAATACCTTTTAGCGTTATTAAATCGGGGTCGCCGGGACCGGCCCCCACAAGGGTAAGTTTCATGAAGATGTATGATGGAGGATGTATGATAGAGGAGTAAACGCACGCAGCCTCCATCATACATCATACCTAAATTTAGCTATCGTGTGCCTGGCTCAGTTCCTGCAATTCGGGTGCGCCTTCCAACTCAATTTGCTGGTTGCGGTACGCCTGCACGGCTTGCAGGAATGATTCGGTCTGCGCGATAAACGCGCGCGCGAATTCTTCCGACGGCTCCTGCTTGTTAATGCTGAACACGAGCGTTTTGAAGTCGCCTTCGGCCGGGTGAAAATCCGGTTGGCCGGCAAAGGTTTTGTCAAAATCGCTGACGATGCCGTGCTGCGTATTGGTCGGCACGTCGCGGCTCATCAGGGCGGCTTTCGCGCCGGTAATGAACACGTTGTAGGCGTGGTAGAGTGCGTCGGCCCAGCGGCTTTCGGCAAAGGCTTCCCGCGCCCAGCCGAGCTTTTCGCCGGCTTCGGTCAGGGTTGTCGCGACAAGGTCAATCAAGACGCTGGCGCACTCGCCGACGCCCACTTCGGTGACGTACTGATCCGTGTGGTCCCAGTCGATGTAATCACTATCCACGATTGTTTTCAGGTCGGCCAAGGGCTTGAGCAATTGGTAAAAATAGTTCTTACCCTGCCGCGCGTAGTAATCGGTGTAGTATTCGCCGTCGAAACCATTGGCTTCGTAATCGCGCAACAGGAGCCGCAGCGAATCAGGTCCGCGTTTAGTCGGAATCTTAATGACTTTGTCACCGATTAGACCCTCGCCCCTGCCATTGAAACCGCCACCTAACAGTACTTGCAGGGCCGGCAGCACGTACGCGCCGTTCTTGAGCGACGCGCCGTGGTAGCCGATATTGGCGACCGAGTGCTGCCCGCAGCCGTTCATGCAGCCCGAAATCTTGATCTTAATGTCGTCGTTGAACACCAAGTCGGGAAACTCGTCGTGCATCATCTGCTCCAGCGCCCGCGTGATGCCGTAGCTACTCGTAATGGCGAGGTTGCAGGTATCCGTACCCGGGCAGGTCGTAATGTCGGCGGTGGTATCGAAACCTGGTTCTGCCAAGCCAATGGCGTCCAGCGCCCGGTAAAGGGCCGGCAGGTTTTCGGGCCGGACGTACCGCAGCAGGTACCCCTGGTTGACCGTCACCCGGATGTCGTCGGCCGCGTAGGAGTTTACGATTTGCGCCAGTGCCCGCGCCTGCTCCGAACTCATGTCGCCCAGCAGCACGCGCAATTGCACGGCGTACCAACCCGGTTGTTTCTGCTCAAACACGTTGGTTTTCAACCAGGTATGATACCGGCTATCGGTTGGGGTGGGCAGGCTGCTCACCACCGATTCGGGCGACCAGACAACTGGTTTATCAGCATGGTCGATCACGAACGCCTTGTTTCGCAACGCGGGCGTTTCTTCGGCAACCCGGCGCAGCAACTCCTCTAGACCGATATCGTTAAGCAGATATTTCATCCGGGCTTTGTGGCGCTTGACGCGCTCCCCGTAGCGATCGAATACGCGGATGACACCTTCGATGAACGGAATAATCTGCCTTTCTTCCAAGAACTCGGAAGCCGTCTGCGCCGGGAACGGCTGCGCGCCCAAACCTCCGCCGAGCATCACCTTGAAGCCCCGCTTGCCATCCTGAATGCGCGGAACCAAGCCCACATCGTGCATGTAAGCGTAGGCCGAATCCTTCTCGCTCGACGAAACGGCAATTTTAAACTTACGGCCCATGTCCTGGCAAATCGGGTTGCGCAGGAAATAGTCGAAAATGGCGTAAGCATAGGGCGTGATGTCGAACGGCTCGTTGGGGTCGATGCCCGCGCGGGCCGAACCCGTCACGTTGCGTACCGTATTGCCGCAGGCTTCCTTGAGCGTAATACCCGCGTCTTCGAGGTCGGCCCAAAGCTGGGGCGAATCGGCCAGCTTAACGAAGTGCAATTGAATATCTTGCCGGGTGGTCGCGTGCAAATTGCCCGTTGCGTACTTGTCGGACAAATCAGCAATGCGAATCAGTTGATTCGCGGTGATGCAACCGTACGGCAGCTTGATGCGAATCATCTGCACGCCCGGCTGCCGCTGTCCATACACGCCCCGCGTGAGCCGAAACTTACGGAACGCTTCGTCGGCAATGTCGCCGGTCCGAAACGAGCTAATTTTTTGCTCCAGGTCGAGGATGTCGCGCCGGGCGGCTGTGCTGACGTTGTCGGTGAGGTGGACGGACATATCGGTATTGTCTATAGAATTAAGAGATTATTCTGTTAAAACGAAACGCCGGGATCAACCGGTGTTTATTGTGCTATTTGCCGTACAATACTAACCAAAATTAGACCGGCAACGGTTCGACCGGCGGCTAACTTTTGGTTATGATGGATAACGTCCAGTTATGCCACTTCACCTTCCAGCATCAGCGCGCCGACCGTCACGTTCGAGGTTTCGTCAATCAGGATGGCCCCGCCCGTTGCGCGGTTTTGCCGGTACGGATCAAAGCTAATGGGTTGAGCCGTCCGCAGGACAACCTTCGCCAAGTCGTTCAGCTTCAAGCTGTCGACGCCTTCCGTTTCCTCGTAGGTATTGACGTTTAGTTGGTACGCAATCTCGCGCACTGAGCAGCGCGTTCGGGCCGTACCCACTTGCAGCAGGTATTTGTTACCCACCTTGAACTCTTTCGTGTCCATCCAGCACAGCATCGCTTCGACGGTTTGGCTGCTGATCGGCTGGCTGTCGAAACGAACGATCAAATCACCCCGGCTAATGTCGACATTGTCGGTCAGGTGCAGCACGACGGACATCGGCGCAGCGGCTTCGTCGAGGGGCTTTTCCGCAATGTCAATGGCGTCGATGGTGGACGTTTCGCCGGAAGGTAATATTGTCACGGTATCGCCTTGGCGAAACTGACCGCTGGTGATTTTGCCCGCGTAACCCCGGTAATCGGGCAGTTCGGTCGTTTGCGGCCGGATGACGTACTGAACGGGAAAGCGGCCGGGAAGACGGTCTGCTTGGGCTCGGTTAACGGCGTCGCTGATATCAACCGTTTCCAAGTGTTCCAGCAGCGTTGAGCCGTCGTACCACGGCATGGCGTCCGACTTGTCGACGACGTTATCGCCGTTGAGCGCACTAATCGGTATATACGTCACCTGGCTTACGTTTAATTTCTTGACCAGTTCGGCGTACTGGATGCAGATGTCCGAAAATACGTCCTGCGAGTAGCCCACCAAATCCATTTTGTTGACGGCCACGACGATGTGCGGGATACCCAGCAAGGAGGCAATCAGCGAATGCCGACGGGTTTGCTCGACTACCCCGTGCCGCGCATCGACCAAGACAATCGCCAACTGACAGTTCGACGCCCCCGTCACCATGTTGCGCGTGTACTGAATGTGGCCCGGCGCGTCGACGATGATAAACTTGCGGGCGGGCGTCTGAAAGTAGCGGTAGGCCACGTCAATTGTGATGCCCTGTTCGCGCTCAGAACGTAAACCGTCGGTCAGCAGCGCAAGGTCAATCTCGCCGTCGTCGCGACTTTTGCTGGCGCGTTCGATGGCTTCGAGCTGATCGGCCAGAATGGATTTAGAATCGTACAGCAGCCGCCCGATAAGCGTGCTCTTGCCGTCGTCAACCGAGCCGGCGGTTATAAAACGTAATAGGTCCATGCGGGTCAAATCAGCTTAATTTCAGGCGTTCGAGCAGCGTAGCTGTGTCGATAATCTGCTCGAAGCCTTTGGCTTGTAATCCTTCTAATTACCTACGGTCACCAGTCCATAAGGTTGATTCCGTGTAAATTGCTAAAGCGACGAATGGGGCGTCCTTTGGATCAATGTCGGCGGTTAGCTGTTGCGCCTGTTCCCGTATTTCGTTTGGAATTACGGCTTCATTTATAAAAGCAATTTTTCGGATAAGTCGGTATAAACTATCCAAAAGATCATCTTCTTCCAGCTTCGACAAACGCAAGATCTTCTCTTTATGCTTAAAGAGTTCGATGTACAGAAAGTAGCAACTGTAAGGCTCTATAGTAAATGACGGATTTAGTATAATCTCAGCCAGTTTTGCATCTGCCTTTAGCAAGGCACTGAACAGAATGTTGCTGTCAATGACGATCTTCATTAAGGAACCAACTTTTGTTCTTAGCCCACCAATCGGCTTTTATCTGCTCGGATAATGTTTCTATGTCTTCGTCAGTTGCTTCACTTTTCGCCAGAATAGCTTTCACGTTCAAATACCCGATTAATTCATCAAGGTAAGAAAAAGGAAGGTTTTCAGGAATTTGGAC
Source organism: uncultured Spirosoma sp. (assembly GCA_964249775.1). GTDB lineage: Bacteria > Bacteroidota > Bacteroidia > Cytophagales > Spirosomataceae > Spirosoma. Next base: position 25,674 of record CAXUEB010000019.1, on the reverse strand, counting down.
AACCAATTCGTTTTGCCGCCTAATGACATTCATACACGTTGTCTGTTTTAGTAAAGTTAACTAAAAATACCCACCCTTCTTACGGTCTTCCATGGCGGCCTCGCTCAATTGGTCGTCCATGCGGGTTTCGCCCCGTTCGGAGATGCGCGTCGCCTGAATCTCGTCAATCACGGCGTCTAACGTATCGGCCCCGGATTCAGACGCGGCCGTGCAGGAAATGTCGCCGACGGTGCGGAAGCGAACCCGGCGCGTGACAATCTGGTCGTCGGCTTCGGGTTTGATGACCTTGCCGGCGGTAGCCATCAGTTTACCGTCGCGCAGAATCAGTTCGCGCTCGTGGGCGAAGTAGATGCTCGGCAGGGTAATGTTCTCGCGCCGGATGTAGTTCCACACGTCCAACTCGGTCCAGTTCGAGATGGGAAACACGCGGACGTTTTCGCCCTTGTGAATGCGGCCGTTGTAAAGGTTCCAAAGTTCGGGCCGCTGCCGTTTGGGGTCCCACGAGCCAAACTCGTCGCGCACCGAAAACACGCGTTCTTTGGCCCTGGCTTTTTCCTCGTCCCGGCGCGCTCCGCCGATGCAGGCGTCGAAGCCAAACTCTTCAATAGCGTCGAGTAACGTAAAGGTTTGCAGGCCGTTGCGGGTGGCGTTGCGGCCGGTCGGCTCCTTTAGTTTCTTTTCCCGAATCGTGTCTTCCACGTAGCGCACGATGAGTTTTTCGCCAATGCGGTTGGCTAAATCGTCGCGAAAGTCGAGCGCTTCGGAAAAATTATGGCCCGTGTCGATGTGGACGAGTGGGAAAGCAAACTTGAAAACAAGCAACGCTTTGAGGGCCAGGTAGACGAGCGTAATCGAATCTTTACCACCCGAAAACAACAGGGCGGGCCGCTCAAACTGCCCGGCTACCTCGCGGAGAATGTGGATGGCTTCCGATTCGAGTTGATCTAAATAATTCATTGTCATTTGGTGGTCGAATGACTACCCGTTACGGTTTAAACACCTCTTCGTGCGTGTGGAGTCCGCACTCTTTTCTGGAGTTGTCTTCCCACCACCAGCGGCCGGCGCGGAAGTCTTCGCCGGGCTGAATCGCGCGGGTGCAGGGCTGGCAGCCAATGCTCACAAAGCCCCGGTCGTGCAAGGGATTGTACGGCACGTTATGATCCTTGACGTACTGCTTCACGTCGTCGAACGTCCAATCCATTAAGGGATGAAACTTAAACAACTGGTGCGCGCCGTCCCACTCCAACTGCGTCATCGTCTGGCGGTTGGCCGACTGTTCGGCGCGGATACCCGTAATCCAAACCCGGTTGCCCGCTAAGGCCCGGCTCAGCGGCTCAACCTTGCGAATGGAGCAGCATTCTTTACGATTTTCAATCGACTCGTACATGCTGTACGGTCCTTTGCCGGTCATCAGGCTTTCCTCGGCGGCCCTATCCGGAAAGTAGGTCCTGATTTTCGTGCCGTAGCGGTCGTTGGTTTTCTTCCAAACCGAATACGTTTCCGCAAACATGCGGCCCGTGTCGAGCGTGAAAATCTTGATCGGAATGTTGTTGGCCAAAATCAGGTCCGTAATGACCTGATCTTCATAGCCCAGACTGGTCGAGAAAATAACCTCGCCGGGAAAGGTTTCAGCCAGCGTGCGTAGCGCGTCGACGTTGCTCAGGCCGCGCAATTGTTCGGCAAGGCTGTCGAGGGTGGGGGCGGTTGGTTCGGCGATCATAATTTTCCGTAAGCGGGCAACTTAAGTCGCCCGCTCGTGTAACAAATTAGTTAAACAACACCGCCTTGCCGGTCTTCGCCGACTGACGGGCCGCGTCTAAGATTTCCATCACAATCATATTGTTTTGTAGAGACGTAAGTTCGTCGGGTTTAGTTTCTCCGCGGAGCAGCCGGGCGAAATACGCGAAGGGATCGGTGGCTGGCGCGTCGGTTTTGGCGGCCTCGTCGGTGCGTTCGCCCTTGTCGCCGTTCAGGCGAACGCGCATTCGGGTGCCGTCAACCGTGTGCACGTACCCGGTTTGGCCGTACACCTCCATGTCCTTGCGGCTGAACGGCCAGTTCCACGATGCCTGAATGATGGTCTGGGTTTTGGGGTACGTCAGGATAATCGTGGCTTCGTCGTCCACGTTTGGGTAAACGTCCGGCTTGATCTGCTGCGTTACGGCCTGCACTGAGGTTGGGCGTTGGTTGCCCAGGAGCCAGGTTGAAAGGTTTGCCCCGTAGCAGCCGAAATCGAACAAGGCACCCGCGCCGTTGGGAATGGGGTCGGTTAGCCAATCCAAAAATTCCTTGCCAACGCCGATCTCCTTCGGTCCCTGATGGCCGTCGTGCACGACAATTTTGCGGATATCGCCGATGGCTTTGTCGGTGTTGGCCAGCGCGTACGCTTTGTGATTGCTGCCGTACCAAGTTGTTTCGTAATTCGTCAGCAGTTGAACGTTGTGCGTTTTGGCCAGCGCTTCCATTTGCCGGGCGTGGTCAAGACTAACGGCCAAGGGCTTTTCGACCATCACGTGAATGCCACGCGTGGCGCAGGATTTTACGGTTTGCAGGTGGTCAATGATCCGGCCGAAATCGGTAACGGCTGCGGGCTTGGTCTTATCCAGCATCTCGGCGACGGTTGGGTAAACCAAGCTCATCGGAAAGCCGTATTGTTTGGCGTAGCGTTCGGCCAACGGACGGTTCGGCTCGGCGATGCCTACAATTTCGATGTCTGTTTGCCCTGCTTGCCGAAACGCTTTGTTGAAAATGCCGCCTACGTGCGAATGAACCATACCAACTACGCCCACGCGCAGCGGCTTCGCGGGCGTCTGACCGGTGGCGAGTTGCGCCAAAAGAATCAGAAACAGACTTGTCAATAACGTGCTGGGCATGGTATGCTGTCGGTTCAAAACGCGTTAAACGTTCTCTTTTACCACCTCCGCTGACTTTTCTACGGCCTGCGTAAAGTCGGCCACCAAATCCTCAATCGCTTCCAAGCCCACCGAAATGCGAATCAGGCCGGGCGTGATGCCCAAGAGGGCTTTTTCGTCGGGCTTTAGTTTGGCGTGGGTCGTCGTGTTGGGGTTGGTGACAATGGTGCGCGAATCGCCGAGGTTCGACGACAGCGTTGGGATTTGCAGAGCCTCGAAGAAAGCACAGACGCGCTCAAAACCGCCTTCCAGTTCAATGGTCACGATGGCTCCGCCGGCCTTCATTTGGGCTTTGGCCAAATCATACTGAGGGTGGGAGGTAAGGAACGGGTATTTCACCACCGCTACGTCTTCGTGGGCGTCCAAAGCTTCGGCGAGTTGCAGGGCGTTCCGGCAGTGACGTTCCATGCGCAGGTCGAGCGTTTCTAAACTTTTCGATAGTACCCACGCGTTGAACGGCGACAGCGACGGACCCGTGTGTCGCGCGAAAAACCGGATCGGCTGAATCAAATCGGCCCGGCCCACGACGATGCCACCCAACACGCGCCCCTGCCCGTCCATGAACTTCGTGGCCGAGTGCACCGACAAATCCGCGCCGTAGTCAATCGGCGTTTGCAGAATCGGCGTCGCGAAGCAATTATCGACGTTGAGGATGAAGCCGTACTTCTGTTTTAGTCGACCCAGCATCGCCAGATCGACCAGTTCGAGGCCGGGATTAGACGGCGTTTCGAGGTACACCATCCGGGCGGCCGGCGTTCCGGCGGCCGAGTTTGGCTGCACAGCGGCTTCCCACTCGGCTTCCGTGGCCGTCGCGTCGACGTAGATGTGGGTGATACCCCACTTGCTGAGAATCTGCGTAATGATCTGGTGCGCCGACCCAAACAAGGCCCGGCAGGCCACCAAGTGATCGCCCGACTTGAGCAAGGCGGCCATGCTGGCAAACACGGCGGCCATGCCTGTACCCGTCGCGATGCCGTCCTCGGCTCCCTCCAACATGCAGACTTTGTCGACAAACTCGGTGACGTTCGGATTCGAGAAGCGCGAATAAATGTTGCCTTCTTCGGTTTCATCGAACAAGGCTTTGCCCTGCTCGGCGCTCTCGAAGGCAAAACTCGACGTTAAATATAAGGGTACGGAATGCTCCCGGTTCTGTGACCGCTCGGTCTGCGTTCGGATGGCTTTGGTTTGTTTCTTCATCTGCCGTGTGATGTCGGACGGTCGGCCGCAGCCGTTCTCAAACCCGACCCTACGATTATATAAATTGACTAATCTTCCGCAAACTTACGAGGATCACCACGATTCCGACCAGGACCATCATGGTTTTAACGGGCAGGCGCTGCGATAGCCGGGCCGCGATGGGAGCCGCAATCATGCCGCCCAGAATCAAGCCCAGGATCACCAGGCCGTAGTTGCCCAGCCCGGCGTAAAGCGCGAAGACGACCGACGAAGCAAACGACACAAAGAACTCGGCTAAGTTGACCGACCCAATTGTGTAGCGTGGGTGCCGACCGGCCGCAATCAAGGTCGAGTTGACGATGGGTCCCCAGCCGCCCCCGCCGATGGCATCCACAAAACCGCCGAACCACGCCAGCAGGCCAATCTGACGAACGGACTTTTTCTTGACGCGTTTGACCAAGGCTTTCTGAATAATCAGCGCGCCCAGAAAGGCCGTGTACACCGAAATGGCCGGCGATAAGTACTTGGCCACAATCTCCACATCAGCTAAGGTCGTAATCAGAAACGCGCCCAGCGCGGCCCCGATGATGCCCGGAACGACCACAACCTTGAATAACCGGCTGTTGACGTTGCCGAACTTAAGGTGCATGTAGCCCGACACGCCCGACGTAAAAATCTCCGAACTATGAACGCTCGCGGTGGCAAAGACCGGACTGATGCCCACGCTCGTCAGAAACGTCGTAGCCGTCACGCCGTAGGCCATCCCCAGTGCGCCATCAATCATCTGGGCGACGAAACCAGCCGCGATAAAGTAGAAGATTTCGGGCGTTACGTCAACGGCGGTGGCGATGAGCGTGAGTCGGTCGAGCGTGAAATAGCTGAACAGCAGGTGCCCAACGAGCATCAGTGCCAGGGCCGCGAAGACGTAGATGGCGATCTCCGCGTGAGTCCGACGCCGGAGCAACGGGTTGTTCGGAGCGCCGGGCACGATGATCTGCGCGCTCGGAAAGGCCGTCCGCAACGCATCGGCTTGACGCGTCACGAGTTCGCGATCACCCTGCAAACTGACCGTTAAACCGTTTAAGTTGATTGGCGGCTCATCGGGTACCGACAGGCCAATCGGTAGCGGTGGGGAAACTACATCCTTCGATTGCATACTGCTTAAATACTATCGAATTAATAGAGTATTGTTCTTACGAAAAACGGCACTGATCGTGCCGCCGGTTTGGAATAAGGGATCGGGCAAAGATGAACGCTACGGGGGAGAAATGCAAATTCGGGCCTCGCCAATGCCGTCAAGCTCGCTCGGCTGTCGGTACAACCAAATTCCAACGCAAATTAATTCCACGCAAAGCGTATTGTAGTTGCTGACGAGATAGCCATACCACATTCATGCCAAAACAGGATAAGTCCATACCCAAATATCATAAGGTAAAATGTTGTTTTTGTAAAATAGTTCGCTCCATAAATTCATGTAAGGGTAATAAATCTTTACTTTGCGGTCAAATTCAAGAATTATCAATTTCACTAATCAGCCAAATGAACAAAAAATTACTGCTCAGTTTCTGGCTATTGTTGAGTCTATTCGGGCTGGCAATGGCGCAGGATCAGGTGATTACGGGCCGCGTTACGGATTCACAGGGTGCGCCCGTTCCGGGGGCCAGCGTGGTTATCAAAGGCCGCACGACCGGCACCAACACCGACGCGACTGGCGACTTTCGGCTCAACGCGCCCGCCAACGGTACGCTGGTGTTTAGCTTTATTGGCTACGAAACCAAAGAAGTCATCATCGGCAACCGTTCAACGGTGAACGTGCAACTGACCGAAGGCAATCAGCAACTCGAAGAGGTCGTTGTGACGGGTCTGGCCACGAGCGTCAAACGGTCCAACGCGGCCAACGCCGTCAGCAGCATCGGTGCTCAGCAGCTAACGGGCGTTACCCGGCCGCAAACCGTGGACGGCGCGCTGAACGGCAAACTGACGGGCGTTAACATCACGGCCAACAGCGGTGCGCCGGGGGGTGGCTTCTCGGTCAAACTGCGCGGCATCTCGTCCGTAACGCAGGCCTCGGAACCGCTCTACATCATCGACGGTGTTTACATCGACAACTCGCAATTCAACACGGGAGCCGGTACAACCTCGTTTAACCGGGCGGCTGCCCAAACGCAGGGCACGCAGGATCAGGCTAGCAACCGCATTGCCGACATCAACCCCGAAGACATCGAAAATATCGAAGTGTTGAAAGGACCGTCGGCGGCTGCCATCTACGGTACGCGGGCCAACGCGGGCGTGATTATCATTACTACCAAGCGGGGCAAGAACGGGCAGACGACCGTTAACTTCGGGCAGGACATTGGCTTTGCCGAAGTCAACAAGTTCGCGGGTATGGCGTCGTCGCCCTGGAACTTAGACAAAATCAACAACGGCGTGTTCTTGGTTAGCAACGCCCGGATGTTGCAACTCTATAACGCGGCCGGGGGCGACAACGCGCCCCGCTACGATTACGAACGCGAGATTTACGGCCAGAAGGGACTGCTCCGCAACACCAAACTAAACGTGTCGGGTGGGACGGACAAACTGCGGTATTACGTCAACGGCAGCGTCCTGAGCGAAGATGGTGTGCAGAAATTTACCGGTTTCAAGCGTAACTCGTTCCGGGCCAACATCGACGCGAAGCTGTCGAACTTCGTCGACATTTCGGCCGGGTCGAACTTCGTTAATTCGTCGTCGTCGCGCTCGTTCAGCGGCAACGACAACAATGGGGTTTCGCTGGGCTACAATCTGGCGTACCTACCGCCCTGGTTGGAGCAGCACCCCAACGCCGACGGAACGTATCCGGCGAATCCGCTGACCGGTCAGAATATCTTTCAGGTCGTCGACAAGATGCGTAACACCGAGCAGACCAACCGCTTCATTCAATCCCTGACGGCTAATTTCTTCCTGATTAACCGCACCAACCACCAGTTAAAGTTCTCGGTGTCGGGCGGGGTGGATTATATCTTGGGCGAAGCGCAGGCTTACGCGCCGACCGATATGCAGTATTTCGCCAGTGCTAATTTGGGCTACATCGGGGCGGTGCGCAACACGACTAACCGCAGCCTGAACACCAACGTGCAGGGCTTTCTGGTCGATAATTTTCAGCTAAACGGCCTCAACTTTGCCACTTCGCTCGGTACGGTGCGGCTCACCAACAGCCAAACGCAATCGTTTATCGAAGGGCGCGGGTTGAAGTCGAACGAAAACCGCAACCCGAATACGGCCGATACGCGCGTGACCGATACGTATCTGGTTGAAGCGCAGGACGTGGGTTTTGTGGCGCAGGAAGAAGTGAACTGGCGCGACCGCATCATTGCAACGGGTGGTGTTCGCTTCGACAAATCGAGTCTGAACGGCGACAACAACAAGCTGTACGCTTTTCCCAAGGCGTCGGTTGCCGTAAACCTGGCTAATTTCGATTTCTGGACGTTTAAGAATACTGTATCGGCGTTCAAACTACGGGCGGCTTACGGGCAGACGGGCCGTTCGCCGAACTTCGGTCAAACGTTTACGTCGTTGACCAACGCGGCTATCGACGGCCGGTCCGGCGTGATTGTGCCGCTGGCTTTAGGGAACCAGTTGGCCGAACCCGAAACGGCTTCCGAAATTGAGACGGGTATCGACGTTGGTTTGCTCGACAACCGCGTCACGCTCGAAGCGACGTACTACGACAAGCGCGTGCTGAACTTCCTGTACCAGTACCAATTGGCCCCGAGCGTCGGCGCAACGCAGATTAACGCTTACCCGGTGGGTGACCTCAAGAATCAGGGAATTGAACTGAGCCTAAACGCACAGGTCATTAAACGGGCTGGTTTGCAGTGGAACTCGACAGTAAACTACTGGTTCAACCGTACCAAAGTGACGCGGCTGGCCGTGCCGGACTTTACGGTTCCTTCGTCGGGCTTTGGTGTGTTCGGCACCAACCGGATTCGCGGGCCGCTGCCCGACGGCACGACCTTTTCGCCGACGGCCTGGTACGGCTCGCCGGTAGTAGGTGGAAACCCGACGGCGTACAATGATTTCCAGCCCAAGTTTAACCTGAGCACGTACAACAACCTTACGTTCCTCAACAATTTCACCTTGTCGTTCCTCCTGCACTGGAGCTACAAGAATTACAACGCGACGCTCAACCAGGAGTTGATGGATGAAGGCGGCACGACGCCCGACTGGCTCAACCGCGATAACCTGTACCAAGCCGAGCGGGCCGCGGCCAGTACGACGGAGAACCCAATCGAACCCAGCACGTTCAACGGTGTCGCCCGGATTGCCGGTAGCCCCGGCGTTACGACCCGGCAGTTCGTGCAGGACGCGTCGTACCTGAAACTGCGCGAAATCTCGTTGTACTACAACGTACCGCGTACCGCCTATAGCCGCGCGTTCGGTAACGCCGTCAAAGGCATCCGGCTCGGTCTGTCGGGCAATAACCTGTTTGTTGTGACGGACTACGTCGGATACGATCCCGAAGCGTCCAACTTCGGCAACCGGCCCATCGGCGCGGGCGTTGACCTGCTGTCGTTCCCCGCTTCGCGTCGTTTGTTTTTCCACCTGAACGTTACGTTTTAATCAACTTCTGACTACTGTATGAAGCGATACATGCGTCCAGCCGTCGTCGTAGCTGCTCTGATGAGCGGACTGTCGTCGTGCGGTTTTTTTCAGACCAACGACATCATCGACCCCAATAACCTGGCGGTCACCTCGTTCGTCAACAACCCGACCCGCGACCAGCTCAACCTGCTGGCCGTTGGGTTGCAAGCGGCTCCCCGCGCCGGGTACTTAGACATGATTCGAATTACGGCCGCCGTAGGCCGGGAAGCGATTTATTCGGCCTCGACCGACAACCGCTATTTTACCGAACTGCTCGGCACGAGCGCCGACGCCTTCGGGGGCGCGACCGACCCGAACGGTATCTTTAACACCTACTACACCAACTTTTCCAGCACCCGTCGGCAAGCGGAATTCTTCGACCTGGGTGCTCAAAGTTCGTCGGCCCTGACGGCGGCTGAAAAGGCTGGTGCCCGCGGATTCGCCCGCACCATGCAGGGCTACGCGATGCTGAACCTGTTGAACATGCAGTATCAGAACGGCATTCGGTCGGGCTACGCGGATTTGCGCGAACCGGGCGATCTCTTAAAACCGCTTCGCTTCACCGATTACGCGGGCGGCCTGGATTTGGTGATTGCGACGCTCAACGAAGGGTCGACCTCGCTCGACGCGGCTGGTTCGGCGTTTTCCTTTGCGTCGGCGTTCACCAGCGGCTGGTCGGGTTTCACGACGCCCGCGGCCATGAAGCAGGTCAACCGGGCGTTTGCGGCCCGCGCGTACATGTACAAGCAGGACTGGGCGAACATGAACACGGCCCTTAGCCAATCGTTTCTCAACCTGACGGGCGATCTGACGGTGGGACCCAAGTTTAATTTTGCTAATGCGCAGAACGACGTAACCAACACCCTGTTCCAAAACCCCGACGGTAACGGCGCTCCCTACGTTCTGTTCGAGGAAGTCGTTACGAGCGCCGAAGCGGGCGACCGGCGCATTGCGGCCAAAACCCGCCGGCGCACCGAAGCCCGCTCGTCGGGGGGTATTATCTCGAACTACGAACTCCGGCGGTACGCATCGAACAGTTCGCCGGCGGATATTATTCGCAACGAAGAGCTGGTCTTGATGGACGCGGAAGCGAAAGCGCAGTTGGGCAACCTAACTGGTGCAACGCAGGCCATCAACGTCATCCGTACCTCGGCGGGGCTGCCGGCCTACAGCGGAGCCGCAACTAAAGATGCGCTCATTGCCGAAGTGCTCCGGCAGCGCCGGTATTCTCTCTTGTTTGAGGGGCACCGCTGGTTTGACGCCCGGCGCTACAACCTGCTCAATACGCTGCCCAACAACGCGTCGCCTTACCGGGTATTTGCGAGCATGACCCGTCCTAATGCTGAAACGTCGTGGGAGCAGGCAAATCCGCAGTAAAGCCGTGATGCAGTAAAGTAAGACGGGCGTCGGGTTAATCCAGACGCCCGTTTTTTTGTAGCTCTGGCAATCCTGCCGGAGTAGCCGACAGGCTAAATTACATAGCAAACCATAGTTACAATTTAGCCTGTCGGCTACTCCGGCAGGATTGCCAGAGCTACGCTAAACCCGTATTTTGCTACGTAAACGAATACTGCTCTCTTTGTCAATGCATAAACCGAAATCGACCGAAACGCGTCGTGATTTTTTGCGTAGCAGTCTTGCGGGCGTCGGCGCGGTGCCCGCCCTGTTGCAAACGCAGGCGGCTTTGGCAGAAACTGACGTTCCCGCGACTGCTGGGCGTTCCGGTTTGGCAAAGCACCGCAATCTATTCAAC
>CAXUEB010000019.1:11757-15203 GCA_964249775.1 uncultured Spirosoma sp. | reverse complement strand
GCTTTGCCAAACCGGAACGCCCAGCAGTCGCGGGCCTGGTACCCGAGCAAAACCATTCCGGGTATTTTAGACGGCTACCGGCGGGGCGACCGGGAGTTTTTCCGCGGTCACGCCCAAGGCGTACTGAACGATGCTAAGGCCATCGAAACGTACATGGATGAGCTGATGGCGTTCATGAATCGGTATCAGGATTTGCTCGACGCGGGCGTGGATTGGCTGGCCGAAACCGCCAAGGTGTGCCGACGACGCGGCATAGCGCCGTGGGTCAGTATCCGCATGAACGATCTGCACGGGAGCGGTAACGTCGATGGGAGTTTTTTCAACCTGCCCCTGCTCAAACAACCCGAAATGCGCTTGAAAAACAGTCACTACGGGTCGCACCGACCGGGCAACCGGGCCGGGCTGAACTACGAGAAGGCGGAGGTTCGAGCGCTGATGTACGAACTGATTCGGGAGGTTGTGGAAGACTACGACTTCGCGGGGCTGGAACTCGACTGGTGGCGGCAACCGCTCTGCTGCGAACCGACAGCCCCGCCCCGAACCGTCGCGATGATGAGCGACTGGCTGCGCCAGATTCGTGCCCTGACCCAGCGCCGGGCCAACCAAACTGGGCGGCCGTATCCGCTGGGTTTGCGCATTCCGGGGCGGCTGGGCCTGCTCAAGGCCATCGGCTTAGACGTCGTGACGCTGTGCCGGGAAGGGACGCTGGACTTCATCTGCCCGTCTGGATTTATTGGCACCACCTGGGACATGGCCCACGACCAGTTGCGCAGCCAACTCGGCGAACGTCCGGCCATTTACGGCGTGATTGAAGCCGGGGCGAACATGCTGCCGGCGCGCAATGCGGCCGGTACGTCTACCCAGCCGATGCGGTACGTACCAACCAGCCGCCCGATGATGCACGCCAATGCCGCCGGCAAGCTGGCGTTAGGGGCCGACGGCATCGAATGGTACAATTTTTACAATGCCGACCAGGGTCGTCAACCGGGCATTCGGGCTGATTACGCGTCCTTACGTCAGATTAACGACCTCGCCTACTTGCGCGGCCAGCCTAAGCATTACTCGCTGGGCATTGGCGGCCGGATGTATAACCTGACGCCTTTCGATTTGCCCGCGCAGTTGCCGGTGGTGCTTGACTTCAACGCGCAACACCCGTTCCGCATCGCTATGTGCGCCGAACCCACCGGTCGTAATCTGGAACTGACGATTCAGTTGGTGCTGAACGCTACGGACGTAGTCAACAACCTGTCGGTTTCGGTTAACGACTGCTGGCCGCTGCTCCAGCACGAACGTTCGGACAAGCTGCTATTCCCGTCCGGCTCACTGACGCACCTGGCGAAAGAACACGTCGGCTACAACTTCCGGTTTCCCGTTGCGCTCGTGCGCGACGGCTGGAACGACATCGTCGTTGAGAACGGCGGTCAGGGTGCGGTGACCGTGGCGGGTATCGAACTGGCGGTTCTGACCAAGTAGCACGAACGCCGTTTCAGGAGTTTGTCTATCCTGTTTACTTGTCCAATCTTTCGGGCGTTAGTCAACCCGTCTCTCCGCCGACGCATGACCCCAACCATAAAAAACGAGCCGGTTTTGCGAAAAATCCTGTGGTTCGACGCCTTGTTAGATGGCGTGACGGCCGGTTTTGGCCTAATCTTTTCTACCAACCTGGCAAACTGGTTGGGCTTGCCGACGGCTTTGATTGTGGTAACCGCCCTAATTACCTTGTCGTACGGGCTGCTGGCCGTTACGTTAGCCGCTCAGAAATTAATTTCCATCCCCCGCCTTCGCCTATTGATTAGGGCAAACTGGTCGTGGATGGCCGTGAGCGTTGTCTTGTTTTTCGTTCACTACGCGAAGGCAACCCACGTGGGCATCGCCGTTCTCGTGCTCCAGATCATTATCGTGGGCGGACTGGCTTACGTAGAAGGTAATCAACTCATAAGCCGGTCAGCGACGCCCACCAACCAAGAGGCTTCCTAATTAATCCGAACCAGGTCGATCTGAAAAATAAGATTTGAATTGGCCGGAATACTACCCGCGGCCCGCGAGCCGTAAGCTAAGCTGGGCGGCAGATACAACGTAATGCGACCGCCGGGTGCGATGAGCGGAATGCCTTCCTGCCAACCCACAATCAACTGATTCAAGAAAAAGCTAACGCCGGTACCGCTGTCGAATGTGTTGCCGTTGGTTAGCTTCCCGCTGTAGTTGACCGTCACGTTATCACATACAGTTGGCTTAGCGCCCGAACCGGCCGACTGGATGGTGTAGTAAAACCCACGCGAATCGGCGGTTGCGGTGATGCCGTTGGCGTCAAGGTATTGTTTCAGGGCCGTGACTTCAGCCGCGGGAGCCGTCGTCGTCACCGCAGCCGGGCTACAGGGTGTTTGGGTCTGATTCTGATCGGTTTCCTGGCAACTGCCCGCCAGCAACGCCCAAGCCACCAGGGCAATCATAAACTTCTTCATCACAAAAATTTAGTTGAGCAAGTGCCTTCCTGTTAAGGGTAACAACCGTACCGGCGGAATGTCTACCGGCAGGACAGTAAACTACGCCTTTTTGCGGTTCTGGGCAATCTCGCCCAGCGCCTTCACTAACTTATCCAAATCGGCCAGCGTAGTGTACACGTGCGGGGTGATGCGGACGCAACTAATGTTTTCCCAGACGGTGGGGGAGGTGTGAATCTTGTATTTGCCGAACAACTGCGCGTCAACGTCCTGCGGGGTCATGCCGTCGATGCTCACCCCACCGATGCCGCACGAAAATTGCGGCTTGAGCGAGGTGTGCAGCTTCACGCCGGGGATGGTCTTGACTTTCTCCGCCCAGTAGTTTTTGAGGTAACGAACCCGCTCTTCCTTGCGTTTGGAGCCGATGGCGTTGTGAAAATTCAGCGCTTCGCCAATACCCTGTTCAATGGGAAAACTGCGGGTGCCCAGCGTCTCGAACTTGCGGATGTCGTCGCTCTGCGGCTTGCTATTGCACAGCAAAGGCCAGATTTTGGTAATCTTCTCCCGTTTGATCCACAACATGCCGCTACCGACGGGCCCCGACAAAAACTTATGCAGGCTGGTACCGAAATAATCGCAGCCTAAGTCAGGAATAGAAAAATCGAGTAGCCCGAACGAGTGCGCGCCATCGACCAAGACTTCAATACCCCGCTGGCGGGCCATTCGGCAAATCTTCTGCACCGGCATGATCTGCCCTACCCAGTTGATGACGTGCGTTACGTGAATCAGCTTCGTGCGGGGCGTAATCGCCTTTTCGTACGCCCGAACAATCTGCTCGTCGTCTTCAATGGGAAAGTTGAAGCTGAGTTGTTTATAAACAATGCCTTCGCGCTGCGCCCGCTGCCGGTACGCCTGAATGATGTTAGGGTAATCTTGGAGCGTACCGATTACCTCGTCGCCCCGCGTCAAATCCAAGCCGTAGATCACCGTGTTCAGGGCTTCGGT
>CAXUEB010000019.1:5446-11747 GCA_964249775.1 uncultured Spirosoma sp. | reverse complement strand
TCGGTGGCGTTGCGGTTAATGGCAATCTCGTCGGATTGGGCACCCGCCAGCAGGGCCAGTTTCTCGCGCAGGGGTTCGCGGCCCTGATCCAGAATGCGCCACATGTAGTACGACGGCCCCTGATTGGCTAACTGATTGTAGCGCTCGACGGCCTGCTGCACCACGAAGGGTGCCGGCGAAACGCCCCCGTTGTTCAAGATAATGATGTTGGACGACGAAGCCGGGTAGCCCTGCTGAATGACGTGCCAATAGTCTTCGTCGGCCGCCACCTGCTGGGCCGACTGGTGCTGCACGCGTTCGTCGGCGCGGTTCCAGTCGGCCGCGTGGGCGAGGTTGAACAGACTGCTGGCGGAAAACGCACTGCCGGCAGCCGTTAGTTGCCTGACAAAATTTCGGCGGTTGGTTGGCATGGTAGCGGAGACGAGTTGGCTAAACAAGGTACGTGAAAATAGGACGATTGCAACCCCTAATCAAGCGATTCCGGTTGCGGACGGAGCTTAAACAGCAGCCCAGCGCAGACGAGCATGAGAACGGCCGCCGTCCGGAAAAGAACGCTCAGATCGACTTGGGCGTCGCGCAGCAGACCCCCTGCGTAAATACCCGCTCCGCCAATCACGCAGTTAAACAGATTCAGAACGCCGTAGCCGGTGGCGCGGTAGCGGGCATCGGTGATTAAGCACAAAATCGGCATCATGTTGGCGTCGACGAACGTGCGCGTCAGGGCGTAGCACATGAAGCCGGCCACGGCCAGGACGAGTACCTCCGCGTTCGTAGCCAGCAAAACGCCGGGTGCGGCTACGCAAAGGCCCAGCGCCGGCACCAGCATCCGGGCGCGGGGATTGGTCCGGCTCCAGCGGTCGGCCCAGGCCCCGCCGACGAGCACGCCCACGAAAGCCGCCCCGTACACGTAACTGGTCGCGTACAACCCCGCGACGCCCTGCGACAGACTAAACCGCTCTTTATAGTACGTTGGCAACCAGCCGACAATCAGGAAGCCGATCACGCCCAGTAAGCCCCACATCAACAGCGCCTGCCGGTACGCCCTCCGTTGGAACAGGTCGCCAAGCGCCGTCCTAAAGCTAAGGTTTACCAGCGCGTCGGCGGCCGGGACAATCCCCCGCGGTTGGTTGGGTCGGGGTGCATCGCGCAGCAGCAACACCAGCACGAAAGCATACACCACGCCAACGCCACCGAACAAACTAAACGCCGTTGTCCAGTCCTGCCGTTCGGCGATCCAGCCGCCCACGAAGCCCAGCCCTTGCCCGACCATGATGCCCGCCATGTGGATGCCCGTGGCCAACGAGCGGGTCGAACCGGGGTGGTAATCAGCGATCAGGGCCAAGGCGGCCGGAATGTAGCAGGCTTCGCTGATGCCCATCAAGGCGCGCGTGGCCAGCAACTCCTCGAAGGTCGTCGCCCACGCGGTTAGATACGTCACCACCGACCAGACCAGCAAACTGCCGATAATGACGCGGCTGCGGTTGTAGCGGTCGGCCAGAAACCCGGCGAATGGACTCAGCAGCCCGTAGACCCACAAAAACACGGATGTCAGCAAGCCGAACTGCGCGTCGGTCATGGGCATGGCGTCGAGAATTGACGACCGCATCGTGGTAATCATGATCCGGTCGAGGTAATTCAAACAGCCAACCACGCACAGCAGTCCCACCACGAGCCAAGCTCCGGGCAGGCGTTCGGCAGCGGTTGGTTTTACGTTGGTGGATTGGGTGGGGATCATAGCAGGATACTGCACCAGCAAGCTACGTTAAACCGACAGTTCCCGGTCGCGCGCGATCATTCGCCACTGACCCGTTACGGTTCCATTTTCAATGATGTGGGCTTTTTCGTACAGCGCGCAGGTTGGGCAAATATGGATGGGCAAACCGTACAGTACGTCGCCAATCTGGTGCGCATGGCCCGTGGGGGCTTCAACCACCAAGTGCTCTTCACTTTGGCTGACAGCCCGTAGCGCCGGGGCGTTCAAGAACACCACCCGGTCCGTCAGGGCGTGTTCGGCGGCCACGGATTTATGGCCCAGATCAATGCACAGCTTGGTTTCGGTCGGTAGCGAAACGATCCGGCACAGCAGCAGGGCAGCCGGCTCAAACGGCTGTTCGGTTAGGGTATCGCCGTAGCCCTTGTCCCAGTAAACAAACGTGCCGGGGCTGCATTCAACTTCCGACCGTTGCGCGTGAATGGGAAACGTCGGCGAGCCGCCCGCCACCACAATGGGCTTGGCGTAACCCGCCTGGATCAACTCCTCAATCATGGCTTCAACCGGCGCAAAAGCCGCGTCGCACTGTTGGGTGCGCACCGCCAGATCTGGGTCGCGCAGGTGCCCATCGTAGGCGTGCAGGCCCATCACCCGCAAGCCCGGCAACCGCGTGCCGGCTTGGTACAGGGCCATTGCAGCCGCGCCGGGCGTGATGCCCGTTCGGTTCATGCCCACGTTTAAGTCGACGTAGACCAGGAGCGTGACGCCGGCGGCTACGGCGGCTTTCGACATCGCCCGAGCGGTGAAGATATGGTCCGTCAGGCAGGCAAACGTAGTGCTGGGATAGCGTTGGATCAACTCGATGAACCGGCTGAGCTTGGGGCCAACGGGCTGGTAGGCCAGCAAGACGTCGTCGGCCCGGCACTGGGCCAGCATCTCGGCCTCCGCGATGGTCGCGCACTTAAACTTACGGATGCCCGCTTCGAGCAGCAGAGCCGTCACCTCGCGGGTTTTGTGCGTTTTGACGTGCGGACGCAGCCGCAGCGGATCGTCGATGCCGTCGAGCAAGCACCGAATGTTGGCCATGACCCGGTCGCGGTAGATAATCAGCGCCGGGGAATCAATTTGGTCGGTGTCTTCGAGGGTATACCAGGCAAGGGAATCGTTGGGCATCAGTCCATTTTTTAACATGGAGTACGTTACTTAACGCTGAGCAGGTAGTTCATCAATTGGTCAAACTGGTCCTGCGAAAGCGTTTGGCTGAAATGGTCGGGCATCACCGTAAATTTAGACGCTTGAGCTTCCACAATCTCGGCTTTGGGCACAAAAAACTCTTCACCCGTCGGGCTGGCGTACACAATCGAAGCCGCTTCGTCGCGCCGGAACAAGCCCGTTTTGACGCTGCCGTTCTTTAGTTTGATGGTGTAGGTGCGGAAGGCTTCCGAAATGTTGCGGTTGGGGTCGAGAATCTTGGTGGCCAGCGCCCGGCTGCCCCAACTGCCGATGCCGTCCAATTGCGGACCAATCAGCCCCCCACGCCGGGCAATCTGGTGGCAGGGCGAACACGTGTGCACGAAGAGTTGCCGCCCGTTTTCGGCCAGCAGAACGTTGTTCGGCAACCGGTTGAGCCGCTCTTGAATGATCCGTTCGCGGGCTTCGTCAACCGGGCTGAGGTTAGCCGTCAACCGCCCGAATTCTGCCCGCTGCTGAGCAGTGCAATCGAGCAGTAGCCGGTCTTCGAGACCGGGCTGAACCAACGTTCGGGTCGCCAACGCGCCGGCGCGTACTTGCTCCAAGATAAAGTCTTTGCCGGCCGGCGCGGTCGCCAGGGCTTTCAACAGGTCAAGTTGCACTTCGCCGTTGGTCCGCTTAGCCCCATCCTGCAACACCTGCCGGGTCGTTGGCGACGGGAACTCACCCAAGATCGTCGCGAGGTCTTTGCGGTACGCCACCGAGTACCGTTCGGCGTCGAGTAGCGCGCCCACCTGAGCTGCGTACCGGTCGGGTGCCAGTCGCAGCAGGGCGCGGGCGCTGGCGGCTTTGATAAAGTATTCTGTCGTATTACTGAGCAGTAGGTCCCGAATGGTCGATTCCAGCGCCGTAATGGCCGACTCGCCGGCGGTTTCAATGGCGAAGCGCCGTTGCTCACCTACTTCCTTCGGACTCATGGCCGGCAGTTGCAACACCGACGGATCGAAACCACCCGCCCACAGAATACCGGTCGATTGGTCAACCAACTCGATGTACACCCGCTTGCCCCGGTAAGCGGCCAAGTCCCAAGTGATTGTCGCGGTGAGGTGATCGTTGGCTTTGGGAAACGTCCGCTGGGCAATGATCTTCGTCGTATCGTCGGCCAGCCGCAGTTGTACCCGGTTGAGCGAATCGGGCGCAGCCACCGGATTCAGGTTAACGGCTACGAACGACAGCGACGCCGGAGCCGCAAACGCCGGCGACCGAATCACCCCTTTGAACCCGCCGAGGTCGAACCCAATCAACTTCAAGTCGGGAGACAAGGGTGTCGTCGTTGGCGGGGTAAACAAGGTAATCGGTACGTTGCGCAGGTAGAATTCTTCGGATAGGGCGTAGGTCCAGTCCGTCGTGGGCAACTGAATCAGGCGCTCGGCGAGGGCCACGCCCCACTGCCGGACCGACTCGTCGACGACGCTACCCTGCTGCCGGATGCCTTGCTGCACGACCGTAAACAGCCGGTACTGACTGCTCGGATCGCCGGTGTATTGCTGCCGGATAAACGCCACCAAGTCGTTCCGCCCGTTGGCGGGCAAGTACAGCGCCGTGTGTCGGAGCCACGTCAGTTCCGTGTCTTTGGGCAAGGCGTTGGCCCGCAGCGTTTGAAACAAGAACTGTCCGGCGTAGGCTTCAGTGACGCCACTCATGGGTTCGGCCAAGGCAATCTGGTCGGGCTGGCTCCAGTTGACCGCGGCTACTTGACGGCCCAGCGCCTTGTCGCGCAGCAGATTCCGCAAACACAGCTTGGCGGTATACGCTAAGTGCGTGTCGGAGTCCGGTACGCGCTGCACAAAGCCGACGAGCGTCCTGACGGTCTCCAAATTTGCGTACAGGGCCAGCGCTTCCACGGCCGCCCGTTGCACGTGCGGACTGGCATCGGTTAGCGCCCGTAACACCGGCTGGTGAAGCGTAAGGTTCGACTTCCTTCGTTCCGAAACCACACGCAGGGCGTGCGTGCGGACCAGCGCGCTCGGATGGCGCATGGCCCGAAGCAGCGATTGCTCGGACAGCGCGCCCAACTGATGCAGCACCCAAAGGCCGTGCGCGTACTGAACGGCGGGCGTTTTGCGCCGGTTCAGGAGCTGCCGAACGGGCTGGATTGCCGATGCACCGACGCGGTGGACCAACTGGTCGGCGACCGTCATCCGAACGGACAGGTTGTCGGCGGTCAGGCCCGCGAGCAGCGTTTTCACGTCGGCCCGCGTCCAGTCCTGCCGGCCTTGGGCGTTCGTTTGTCCTTTGTACGTGATGCGCCAGATGCGGCCCCGCAAATGGTCACGACCGGGGTTGTCCAGCGGCACTTCGTAGTGGCCAATGATGCGGTTGTAAAAATCGGCCACGTACAACGCCCCGTCCGGCCCCTGCACCACGTCAGTCGGGCGAAACCAGGAATCGGCGCTGCGCAGGAAATCGGCTTCGCCCTTGCCCACCGGCGACGCGCCGCGGAAGGAGCACGAGGTGCCGTAGCTGCGCGACTTGACCACGTCGCCAATGAACAGGTTATTCCGGTACGGTTCGGGGAAGGTCGTGCCGCTGCTCAGGGCCAGCCCGGCCAAGGCCGTCGCTTCGGCTTCGTGGGGCTTCAGATGGGGCGCGAACCCAATGCCTTCGGCGGGCCGCCCGAAGGTCGGGTAATCGGCTCCCGTAATGAGTTGGTATAAGGGCGACGAATGGCAATCGGTCGAGTACAGGTAACCCCAGTCGTCGAACGTTAGCCCGAACGGGTTGACCCGGCCGTAGCTGGTTTGCTCGATTCGACTGCCGTCGGCCCGGAACCGGAACGTGTTGCCCGACACCAGCGTCACCGAGTCGCCGTCGCTGCCCGCAATCCGGGAGCGGTTGGTAAAGCCGTGGCAGGCGTGAATCCAGCCGTCGAAGCCCCGCGTCAGGTGGTTGACCATGCCGTGCGTGTCTTTGTAGCCGAACGGCCCCAGCAGCCGCCGGCTCATTTCGGGCTTGTCGTCGCCGTTCGCGTCGGTGAACCGGTAAACGTTTGGAATGCTGAAACTAACGGCCCCGTCGTGCACCGGCAGAATGCCGATGGGAATGTTGAGCGAATCCAATACGGGCGTAAAATGATCCGCCCGGCCGTCGTGGTCGCGGTCTTCCAAGATCGTCAGCCGGTCGCGGCCCCGGCCGGGCTGGGCGGCCAGGGGGTACTCGACCGACTGCGTTACCCACAACCGGCCCCTGGCATCGAAGGCCAGATTGATGGGCTTACCAATCTGCGGCTCCGACGCGAACAGCTCGATCGCAAAGCCGGGCGGCAGGGTAAAACTGGCCCGCTCTTCGTCCGGCGAGCAGGCGTCGACCGAACGAATGTGCTCATCGAAGGCGCTGCTC
>CAXUEB010000019.1:0-5436 GCA_964249775.1 uncultured Spirosoma sp. | reverse complement strand
GGACGGCGTCCACGGGCTATTTAAAACCGAACCCGTTCGATCCTGTTGCCAGTACGTCGTGCAGCCAACGACCAGTCCCAGCGTTAGGAGCACCAAAAGTGTATTGACGGGAAAGCGCATCAGTCAGCGGATTAAACAAACGCTATCACGTGGGCCGCAATGGATCGTCCACCAACAAAGATACACCCTAAAGGCGGTAATTGGGCCGCCAACTTGCGCCGGCATGATTCCCCGGTTTGGGGTTCGCGCGACTAATCCATCAAGTTTTACCGTCAGAATCTAAGCAACTCAACTTTCAGACTAATGGCGTGCGGGCCGTTCGCCGGGCCGATTGGGTTGCTCATCAGCACATCAGCAATGGTTCTTGCGCAGTTACGCTTTTACGCTGGTCGTCGTCTCGTTCCGAATTTTGTTTCAACTGTTTTACAGTGGACTGGGCTACGGTTTCGACACGGCTTACGTGCTGGGTATCTGGCTTAGTGTGCCCTTCAATTTAACGGTTGTGGAAGGGGTTGTCCGCTGGAAGTTTAGGGTCAATAGAAGGACAAAGGGGCGTCCCGAAACCACCAACGCTTTAGCCCACCGTCGGGCCTAATCCGGCGGGCGTTGCTTAGGGGTTTGACCGCTTCATTCGCCCGCAATAGGATCGGCTTTGCCGTCGGGGTCGCCAGTGACGTAGCCCCGCGTGGGCAGATTGTTGCCCCGAATCAGGAGCAACCCGGCCACGTGGGGCGCGGCCATTGAGGTGCCCGACAAGGTGGCGTAGCGGCCGTCCTTGTAGGTCGATGTAATGCGGACGCCGTAGGCGCACACGTCGACGCTGCTGCCGAAATTAGAAAATTGAGCGAACTGATTGCTGCGGTCCATCGCCGAGACGGTAAACACGTTGGCGTGGTTGACCCGCGCCGGCGAGTAGTTGTCGCTGTTTTCGCCTTCGTTACCGGCCGCGATGGCGAACAGAATGCCCCGGCCGGCAGCCTGTGAGATGGCGCGTTCGAGCGTGGCCGAGGTGCCTTCCCCGCCTAAGCTCAGGTTGACCACGTCGCCCGCCCGGCCGTTCTGCGCCACGTAGTTGACGGCCTGAATGATGCCCGACAGCCGCCCTTCGCCCAACTGGTTGAGGACTTTGAGGGCCACCAGCCTGGCCCCCGACGCCACGCCGGTGACGCCGACGGTGTTGTTTTTCGCGCCAACCACGCCCGCCACGTGCGTACCGTGGCCGTTTAGATCGTCGGCCGACGTTTGCCCGCTGACGAACGAGCGGCTGCGCTCGGTGTCGACGTTGAGGTCGGGGTGGTCGAGGTCGATGCCCGTGTCGACGATCCAAGCAGTTTTTTCGTCCTGGAGGTCGCCCCGCCCGAAGCCGGTTTGTTTGACGTTCCACAACAGCGTACTCGTCACGGCTACGTCGACGCAGTTACAGATGGCCATCACCCGGTCGGGTTCGACTATAGCCACGGCCGGGTCCCGCTGAAGTTCGGCGGATTGCTCGGCGGTGAGGTGGGCCAAAAAACTCATCTGCTCACCCGTGGCCAGCACTTCGGCCCGCGCGTCGGTCAGATGGTGCCGGCTTAGAAGCCGGTCAACGGCGGATTCGACGGTTGCCTGCCGGGCACCGGGAGCCGCCGGCAGGTTCGGATCGGGCTGGTAGGTAACGATGTACGCATCGGGAATTACCTGGCCGCTGAGGACCGAGGCTTTAACTAAGCAGTCGGCCGTGATGCCAGCCGGTTGAACGTCTTGGTCCGACTGGCAACCGATCAGACTGAATCCAACCAGCGCCCCGTTGAACAGCGTCGTAAGCGAAAAGAAACGGTACATGAATACGTCAGGATAAGCTATCTATCCGTACTCATTTTAACGCCGGAGCGTTGCACCTGGTGTCACGGAGGGTCTACTTTTTTGGCGGCTGAGTCAGGGAAAGAAATACCACCCGCCCGGCCGCCGGAAGCCGCGTTTCGGCGACGGGTGGCCCGTAGCGCTGGTAAAACGCCCGAACCTGATCGGCCGTCAGCAAGTCAGGATACAGATTAATCCCGGCGAAGCGATTCTGGTGCAGAAATCCGTCGAAAAATTGCCAGTCCGCTTCGGTAAACGACCGGCCGGGCGTCAGCAGCCGGGGCCAGCCGTCGCGCAGAAACGGTTGAATCTGATCGGGGTGGAGCCGGCCGAAATACTGCCCAACGGCTTTCTTGTCGTAAAACCGCCGGAACGTAAAGACGGCGTTCTGTTGCCGATAATAGGGGCACAGCCCTTCCGCGTCGCCCACGCCGTCGGCCCCCACGGTGCAGAAAGGCCAGTCGAACACGGCCTCGCCGGGTTGCGCCCGAACAACGGCGCAGTAACGCAGCACACGGTCCGACACCAACGAAAGCGGCACGAGCGTGCGCGCCCGGAAGCCGTGCGCCCATTCGACCACCGTCAGCAGGACCAGCAAGCCGACCGCGCGCCAACCGGTCCGGCTCGTGGGCGGGCGAACCGGCAGGGCCAGGAGCATAAACAGCACCGGATACACCAAACTGGCCCGGCCGCCGTGCCGATTGAAGCTAAACCACGGAAACACTTTAAGCGTCGGAATGTGGAGCGGGTGGTACAGCAGACACAGCACCAACATCAGGACGACGGGCAGCCACAGCGCCACCCGACGCCGTGCCTGCCACCCGCCCACGCCCGCCAGAATTACTAAGTACAGTCCCGGACTACCTTGCCCGTAGCTTTCAAAGCGGTCGCCGAACCACCGCTGGTAGGCCGGAACGGCAAACGTATCGAGACCGGGCAGGTACGGAATTAGCAGCCGCGCCGGGTGCGACCACGCCCGCATGACGGGCAAGGCGTCGAAGTCAAACTGCCAGGCCGTCAAGGCGATTTGTAGGGTCAGGGGCAGGTATAACCACAGGCTGAGCAGCAGCAAGCCCAGAACCAGCCAAACGCGCGGGTCTTTCTTCAAGCCACTCCGGCCCGACGCCCGGAGCAAGGTATACATGCTGGCAATGGTTAACCCATGACTTGCGCCGGGCTGACGCCCGGAGGCATTGGTACGCGCCCGGTTGAGCAACACCACCGCCAGCACGGGCAGCGTCAGCGTCGTGAACGTCAGGGCGAAGCCGGCAACGTAGCCCAATTCCTGCCCCAGCACCAGCACGTGCAGCCACACCCAAGTCAGGCCAAACGCGGTCGAAACGGGTTTGTCGTGAATCACGTCGAACAGCAGGCGGTACGTGGCCACGATGCACAGGGTTGTCCAGTGAACGATGCAGACGTTCAAGTGGACGGGAAACTTGTAGAGACCGTAAAAATGAAAGATCGACACCACCAGCCCGGCCGTTAGCGCCTTGGCCACGCCAAACCGCGGCCGCAGGAGGATAAACGTACCGACGGCCGCGACCACCAAACTGAATACGTAGTAATACTGAAGGTACGGGCCGGGGCCATCGAACAACCGGTAACACAGGGCGTACCAGTAATCCCGCTCAAAGCCCCAATCCAGAAAAACCTGATTCAGGCCGTAGGGATAAAACGACTGGTTGTTGTGCAGGTTCAGGTGGGGCCAAGGCCACAGCGACAGGTTCTTGGTAAAAAAATAACTAACGTACTCGTACTGATCGGTATCGTTGCCATCGGAAAGGGGCCGGCTAAAATCGCCCACGACCCAAACGCTTCCCGCGACCGTTAACAGGCCCAACGCCAGCGCCCAAAACCAAGAAGGACGTTCGGCCGGGAGCCGCTCGATTTCTGGGTGATGGGTGAGATTCGGTTGGGGCGGTTGATTCATTCGCGAGGTCAGGGGGGCACGCATGGGCAAAAGTCTCGGTAAACGGCTATTTTTGCAACTGATAACAACGGGTCTCGTCATCTGTTGGGCCGTCAGGCCGCTTACCAATCCGACGTTTTTGTAAAAAACGGGTTACTTGACCCGTTACAACCTGAATATGGCCGACTACAATCACAATAAAGTTGAAAAAGATTGGCAAAAGTTCTGGGAAGATAACCACACTTACCGTACCAATAACCAATCGGACAGCCCGCCCGGCACCGGCAGCCCGGCCCGACCGAAGTATTACGTCCTCGACATGTTTCCGTACCCATCGGGGGCCGGGCTGCACGTTGGTCACCCGCTGGGCTACATCGCGTCGGACATCGTGGCGCGTTACAAGCGGCTAAAGGGTTACAACGTACTGCACCCGATGGGTTTCGACAGCTTTGGTTTGCCCGCCGAGCAGTACGCCATTCAGACCGGTCAGCACCCGGCCGTCACGACCGAGCAGAATATCGCCCGTTACATTGAACAACTAAAAAACATCGGCTTTAGCTACGATTGGTCGCGCGAAGTCCGCACCGCCGACCCGGCGTATTATAAGTGGACGCAGTGGATTTTTGGGCAATTGTTCAACTCGTGGTACAACCGCGAAACGGACAAAGCCGAACCAATCGAAACGCTGCTGGCTAAGTTTATCCAAAACGGTACGGCGGGCGTTCGGGCCGTGTGCGATGAAGATAGTCCGACTTTTACCGCCGAGCAGTGGAACGCGATGAGCGCGCGCGAGCAGTACGAAATGACGCTCAAGTACCGGTTGACGTTTCTGGCCGACGCGGTCGTCAACTGGTGTCCGGCGCTGGGCACGGTGCTGGCCAACGACGAGGTCAAGGACGGCGTCTCGGAGCGGGGCGGCTACCCCGTTGAGCAGAAAAAAATGCGGCAGTGGATGATGCGCATCACCGCCTACGCCGACCGCCTACTGACGGGCTTAGACACCGTCGACTGGACCGAATCCTTGAAGGAACAGCAACGCAACTGGATTGGCAAGTCGGTTGGCGCGTCGGTTAAGTTTCCGCTGGCGGCCGACGATGGGCAGTTCATCGAAGTGTTTACAACGCGCGTCGATACCCTTTACGGCGTAACGTTCATGGTGCTGGCTCCCGAACACGATCTGGTATCCCCACTGACGACGCCCGAACAACGGGAGGCCGTCGACGCCTACGTCAACGCGGCCAAGCTGCGCTCCGAGCGCGACCGCATGGCCGAGACCAAGGTCGTGTCGGGCGTGTTCACGGGCAGCTACTGCCTGAATCCGGTCAGTGGCGAGCGGGTGCCCATCTGGCTGGCGGATTACGTTCTGGCGGGCTACGGCACGGGCGCGGTCATGGCTGTACCGTCGGGCGATCAGCGCGACTGGACGTTTGCCAAGCACTTCAACCTGCCCATTGTGCCGATTTTAGACAGCCAGAAAGACCTCGATGGGCAGGCCGACAACACCAAAGAAGGGCGTTACATTAATTCGGGCATCATCAACGGCATGACGTATCAAGACGCCACGTCGACGTTGATTGCGTGGCTGGAAGAACACGGTCCGTCGCACGGCGGTCTGGGCAAGGGCAAAGTGAATTACCGGATGCGCGACGCCGTGTTTAGCCGCCAACGCTACTGGGGCGAACCCG
>CAXUEB010000018.1:16544-30857 GCA_964249775.1 uncultured Spirosoma sp. | reverse complement strand
GCACTTGTCAAGCAAAAACTGATATTTATTTTGGTGCTTGATTATCAGTTTGTTACCTTAACTTGTTGACAAACAGTGCGTTGTACTGAATCGCCGGCGTATCTTCTCTGATTTGGGACTGCAAAGGTAGGAAGTTTACACCCTTCTGTCAAGCCCTACGCCAGAAATAAATTTATGAGCACTTGTACACTTACCAACAAACGGCTGTATAATAAGCATTTGATACGTGGCTTTTCGTAAAAAATAATTTAGCGACAAAGCATTTGTCATGGTGAAAACTTAACTGAACGCTTTGAGAACGAATATGCCGCCTAATTAGCGCCTATTTGACCGTTTTGCTGTCTTATGAATTATATTGCATCCGTCTTACAAGACAAGATAGGTGACTTGGTTTATTGACAATGAAAATTTTACATACAGCAGACTGGCATTTAGGGAAACGGCTTTACCGGCATGAGCTGACCGACGACCATTTGCGTTTTTTGGACTGGCTCAGCGAAACGATTGAGGAACGGCAGATTGATGTGTTGGTTATTGCTGGGGACGTGTTTGATACGACTAATCCGAACGACGGGTCTATGCAACTGTATTATCAGTTCCTGACCCGAATGCTGCCCCTGCAACGTAAGATTGTTATAACAGGTGGTAACCATGACTCGGCCAGTAAACTGAACGCCCCGCGTGACTTGTTGAAGCACTTAAACATTCACGTAGTTGGTTGTACGAGCGGAAATTGTGCCGAAGAGGTGTTGCAGTTAACAAGTGGTTCCTCGGATTTAATCATAGCGGCTGTTCCTTATTTGCGCGACAGCGACCTTCGCCAATCTATTTCAGGGCAAACGTATGACGACCGCATTGAGGCCGTGCGCATGGGCATCCGCAATCATTACGAACGCATCGCCAATCATTGCCGAATCGAATTTGCGCACGTGCCCGTACTGGCTATGGGTCACTTATACGTTAACGGCGCAACTGTATCGGAAAGCGAACGCGAAATTCACACAATAGGTGGGCAGGCGGCCTTCGCGCACGATCATTTTCCCGAAGGCTTTGATTACGTTGCCTTAGGGCACATTCACATGCCTCAACGCGTGGGAACGGGTGAGGCCGTACGGTACAGTGGGGCACCAATTCCGTTGAGTTTTGGCGAACGCGACAATCGGCATCAAGTGCTCGAACTTACGTTTGCCGATGGTAAGCTTGCCTTAATCGAGCCGTTGGCGGTGCCGCGTTTCCGGTCGTTGCGGCAGGTAACGGGGACGCTGGACGAGGTACGGGAACGGTTAGAGGGTTTGGAGCCGACCAACGCCTTGCCGACGCTGGTGGAAGTGTTGGTCGAAGAAGAAACCGAGAGTTTAGCCACCCGCATTCATTTTGAGCGACTCCAGCGCGACTACGCCGATGCGCCCTTTCGGATTGCGAAGAGCCGTCTGACGTTTCGCAACAAGCGCAAAGGATTGGAGGCTCTTTACGCCATCGACACGCATTTGCAGGACTTATCTTACTTAGATGTGTTTGCCCGCCGGTTGGAGGTGTCGGACGTGTCGGATGATATGCGGGAAGTGCTGACTGAAACGTATAAGCAGTTGTATCAATCCGTTGTTGAATAAGTCCCGCCTGTATGAAGATTAGACAGATACAATTTCGGAACATCAACTCTTTTTACGGTGAGCACCCACCGATTGAGTTCACGGATGGACTTCTGGGTAAAACAGGCTTGTTTGTGATTGCCGGACCAACCGGGGCGGGCAAATCGACGCTCTTAGACGTGATCACGCTGGCGTTGTTTAACCGAATACCGCGCATAACCGACAGCGACGGCCGGGGCTTATCTAAAGAAAAAATACTGGCAGAAGGGCTAATCATCAATAAACAGGCGGCTAATGAACCAAGAGCGGCAGCTTACGCCGAAGTGGAGTATGAGCTGAAGGGGCGGACGTATCGGTCGCGGTGGTCGATTGATAAAAATCGCAATGGCAACTGGAACGACTACGATATGGAGGTAGCCGAATTACCCGACGGTAAGCTACTTTCTAACAAGAAACGCGACGTGCCAGGTTTGAACACCGATCAGATTGGCCTGACGTATGAGCAGTTTATCCGGTCGATGGTGCTGGCGCAGGGTGCGTTCGACAGGTTTCTCAAAGCTTCGTCGGGCGACCGGAGTAAGCTATTAGAGCAAATTACGGGAACGGACATCTACCGGCGACTGAGTCAGCGGGCGCACGTGCGGAGTCGCGAGTTTGACGATTTAATCAAAGACAAGCAACGCGAAGTGTCGCTCATTCGGCTACTACCCGAGGAACGAGTCGCCGAACTAACCGCCGAGCGTTTGGACATTGACGCGCGTTTGAAAGCCGTTGAAAAAGAGCTTAGATTTTACCGCGATGAGGTAAGGTTAGTAGATGATGGCCGACTGGCGGAGCGAGAGTTGGCAGCACTTGATCAAAAAGAGGTTGAACTGGCCACTAAGAGATTGGCATTTGCCCCAAAAGCGGAGCGACTGACCCGTCACGGACAAGTTGCTGATTTGGCCACTGCCCTGTCGGACTTGGACAGTGCCGAAGAACAACGCGAGCAGGTAAGCACGGAACAAAAAAACGCACGGCAAGCCATTGCTGGTCATCAAACGCAAGTAGACGAGTTGGTCGGTCAGGCGCGGGCGTTAACCCAGCAACCAACATTGACGGAACAAACATTTCATACCAACTTGACTAATTTTCGCGATCAGGTACTGGATTTTGTTCAGCAAATCAACGCAAAACGCGAACAGTTGGCGCAGTTGACGACACGTATCAAAAACACAATTGAGTCGGCTGATTATGCTTGGTTTCAGTCATTGAACCCGGCTGACATCATTCAAACAGCACAGCAGATTGCGAGTCATCGGCGGGAGATTGGCGTGCAGTTAGTGCAATTGGAACGTGATTATCCAGCGATGACGCCGGATTTATTAAAAACCGAGATTGAGCGTTTTATTCATCAAGAAACGCAGTTGGCAGCCTTAATAACCTTGCAGGAGCAGCAGCGGCAACGGCTCATCGACGGCATGGAGTTGAAGAAACTGGTTGACCAAAAACGGGATTTTGTTACACTCCACCAACCGATGCTTGAGCGGCTAACTCATACGTTGAAGCAGTTGGAACAAACGAAAGACGAGCTTAATCAGCAGAAATTTCGGTTAACTAAGGAAGCTAATTTAGATAAACTCCGGGAAGGATTGGTATCGGGGCAACCTTGTCCATTATGTGGTTCACTGGAACACCCGTATGCGCAACATTACGTACAGCAAGCGGGCACAATTGAGGTGCAACTGCGGCTCGTTGACGACGACATTCAAACTGCTCAGCGGGAACGTGACGAACTTAACGCCAAACTAATTACCACGGAAGCCGATGAAGTTAGTTTGGACCGGCAGCGCAAAAACCTCCGCAAACTTTACGTAGAAGGCCGGGAATCCATTGCTAAGCAGTTAGACACCCTAACGCTCGAACCCACGCTGGAGTTGGAAGAGCTGAAAAACAAGCAGCAACTGGCCGAAGCGCAACGCAGAGAGCTTACTTATCTTCAATCGCTTTGGGAGCAGGAAAAAGTACTTGACCGGCTGACCGACGACCTTCAGGCGTTGCAAGCGAATACCGCACAAACGAACGAGTTGCTCCGGCAGAAGCAAAACTACTTCGTCGGCGATGACGTAAAAGAACGCTGCACACAACTTACGGCAAACTTTAACCGGGTGCAGTCCGATTTAGCAACGCAGAAGGGTTTGCTTGAGCGAGCGATAAAAACTGGGGAAGCGGTTGACCAACGCATTGCTGTTGTACTGAACCATCTTTTACCCAATTTAGAAGCACGTGGCCTAACCGACGTGGCTACGGCCCGCACTTGCTTGTTGGATGGGATAACGTTACAACGATTTCGGGATGAGGAACGAACGCTGGCCGACGAAGCGTTGGGTTTGTCGCTCCGGCGCGCACAAGAAGAAGCCAAAAAGAAAGCGGCCCACGATGCGCGAACAACTGACCTGCCCGCCGAAGACGTTCGGCAACGCGTCGCGGACTTTGAAAAGGAGCAACGCAAGAAGATCGAGCAGTTAGGTAACGTAAAAGCGCAATTGAATGCGCACGAGCGCGATCAGAAACGGCAAACGAAGTTGGTCGAAGAACTGGCTAAACTTGAAGCCGAAGCTATGCCTTGGCGCGAACTAAATCGGCTGATTGGCAGCGCTAAGGGCGACGAATACAGTCGATTTGCGCAGAGCCTGACCCTTGCGCAACTGATTGGGCTGGCCAACCGGCGGCTGCGCGACCTTTCGGACCGTTACCTACTGCTGAAACCCCGCGACGGGCAAGACGAACTGTACGTACTCGATCAGTACCAAGGTGGGGCCGAACGAACGGTAACGAGTTTATCGGGGGGCGAAACGTTTACCCTGAGCTTGGCGCTGGCGCTGGCGCTGTCGGACCTGGCTTCGCAGAACGTACAGATTGAAAGTTTATTCGTAGACGAAGGTTTCGGTACGCTCGACCCGGAGAGCCTTGATACGGCCATCGTGATGCTCGAAAAACTACAGCAGGAAAGTCAGAAAACAATTGGTATTATCTCACATCGCCACGAAATTAAAGAACGTATTAGCGTTCAGATTCAAGTGGAAAAGCGGAATGATGGCAACAGCCGGGTGACAGTCGTTGAATTGTAAAGAAGTATAACGAGTCGACGAAATAGTTAAGACAAACGTTACAAAGCCCTTCGGGTTTAGTTAAGCCGATTAAACGGTTCTAACCAAACCCGAAGGGCTTTGTCGCTTTGATACGTCAACGCATACCTCGCGAATGCGGCCCTGGTCTACACGGTGCTTTCGTTGCGAATCAGTTCGATAACACCTTCTGAGATGCCCGTCATCGAATAGCCCCCGTCGTGAAACAGGTTTTGCATCGTCACCATGCGGGTCAGGTCGGAGAACAGCGTAACGCAGTAATCCGCACACTGGTCGGCGCTGGCGTTGCCGAGGGGCGAGTTCTTGTCGGCGAACTCGAATAAGGTATCGAAGCCGCCCACGCCCCCGCCGGCTTTGGTCATGGTTGGCGATTGCGAAATGGTGTTAATTCTGACTTTTCGGTGCCGGCCGTAGTGATAGCCGAAGCTACGGGCGATGGACTCCAGCACGGCCTTCGCATCGGCCATATCCGAGTAATACGGAAACGTGCGCTGAGCGGCAATGTACGTCAGGGCAACGACCGACCCCCATTCGTTGATGGCGTCGAGTTTGTAAGCCGTTTGCAGCATCTTGTGGAACGACATAGCCGAGACGTCAAGGCTCTGCTTGTACCATTCGTAGTTCAAATCCGTGTACGTGCGGCCTTTCCGAACGTTTGGACTCATGCCGATGCTGTGCAGTACAAAATCGACTTTGCCGCCCAGTACCTCTTGTGATTTGTTAAACAGATTTTCAAGGTCCTCGACGGAGGTAGCATCCGCAGGAATAATTTCGGCGTTAGTTTGCTCGGCGAGTTGCCGGATAGCGCCCATCCGCATGGCAATCGGCGCGTTTGTCAGCGTAAAAGTTGCCCCTTCTTCTTTTGCCTTCAAAGCAATTCGCCAGGCAATCGATTGTTCGTCTAAGGCACCCGATATGATGCCGCGCTTTCCGTTCAGTAATCCGTAGGCCATATTGCTGTGTTAGTTCGATTTGTCGCTACAGTTCAACAATCTAATTGTTTGTTCAGCCGCTTATCACCACCGAACGCCTAAACCGTCGACAAACCGGGGTCAAAGTTAGCTTAATTTTTGGTCGGTTTGCCGTTGCCAATAAGGGTTGCCACCGACGTAGCGGCCGGCGCAACCGGTAATTCCAGAACATCCGCCATAAACGCTTCGGTTGCCTTGTAAACACCCTTCAGATCGCCCGACGTAAAATGGGACGCAATCACGTGTTCAGCCGCTTCGGGCAATGCCACCTTCCGTTTATGGCTGACTGGCGTACCCAATTGATCATACATGGCGAGCATAGCTGGTATGGAAACGACCTGATCCTGGTGTTTTTCGTCCTTGTAATAATAGGCCATAAACACCGGCTGCTTTACCTTCTGGAATTGTTCGGGCGTCATAAACTGGTCAAGCATGGTTTGGAGCGTAATCAACCCGTTGGTGTGGTACTTCGTTAGCCAATAGCGGGCGCGATCGGGTTGGTAGTGCGTAACGGTCACGTGTTCACCACCCATCACCTGGTCGAGAATTTGTTTGCCCCAAGGTCGGGTGGCGAGTTTGAGCGCCGGATTAGCCACTTCAATACAAGGGGAGTACAAGACCAAGCCGTGAATATCCGGATGGCGGGCCGCCAGATACAACGCTAACATAGCGCCCGCCGAGGTGCCAATGACCACTACTTTGTTACCCAACGCTTTTCCAATGGCCAGCGCCCGTTCGGCCGACTCGGCGTAGTTGGCGGGCGTCAGGCCCTTGAGCGCGTCCGGCGAGTCGAGGCCGTGCTCGTGCGTCCGGGCGAGGTATAAGTTACCCCCAAAACGCTTGGCAAGTTGTTTATGAACGGGATCACCTTCGGCCCAACTCGCCCCGAAGCCAGGAAGGTAAACAAAGCTATAGGGTGTCTTGACTTTACGTAAGCTATCGGCCCAGATGATGCGGGCTTCGTTGTCGGGCCGCAAATTCGCGCCACGTTCCGACTCGGCGATGTCCCGTTCTAATTTAATTAAGTCGAGATCGAGCATAACGGGTTTGTCCTTGACAGCGTCGTAGTGCGCGGCCGGGCCAAGCAGGTACCCGCCGATGATGATAGTTACCACCAAGCCAACGATAATTAAAAATCGTTTCATGCGTATTCTTTGATGTCCATGCGAATGCGCCAATCCTTTGGCAGGTAGTTGTTAACCCGGTTGCCAACGCCTTTCACCCAACCCAAATTTAACCCGTTGTACTGCGCCAGCAGCCAGCCTTTGGCGGGTTCACCGAGCAGCAGGTTTTCTTTCTTAAAGTAACGAAGGGCATTTTCCTTACTTAACGCAATGGCCGGCAGGTTTGGGTTGACGGCGGTACTTAACGCGAGGGCGTGGGATGGAATAAAATCTTGTCCTTTGAATTGGCCTATCTCTAACCCGAAACCTTTGTTGCGTAAAGCCACGTCTAAAAACAGGAATTGCTTTTCCAGCACTTTAGGCAAGGCCATAACGTCGCCATTGGGCTTCTCCCAGAACGAGAAATTGGTAGAATCTCGGAGCCATTTAGCGGCCGATGCTGTTTCGCGGGGCCGCAGTGCCCGAATGCTGCGGAAGGTGCGGGCGTCTAACTTAACCGCGGATGTAAAACCCGTTTTTTGAAAAACACTGATAAAGAAGCCTTCGCCCCGAACCTGGTGTGGATAGCATTGATAACCGATTGCATCGCCTACCGTTCGTTCAACGACGTTCCATTCGGGTGGTAAATTGAGCGGACGATTTTGAAAACCAGTGCCGGATAGATACCGCAGGTTGTCTAAATTTTCGGCGTCATTATACGTACAGGTGGAAAAAACCAAAATGCCTCCCTGATCCAGCAAGGGGGCGGCTGCGGCCAGAATCCGTTTTTGCCGGGCCGAACACAATTGTACGTTTGCTTCCGACCATTCTTGCACAGCGTCGGGGTCTTTCCGGAACAAGCCTTCGCCCGAACAAGGTGCATCGACCACCACGACGTCGAAGAAGCCCGATAGGTTACTCATATCGTCCGGGTCGTGATGGCTGACGACTACGTTTGGGTAGCCCCACTTATCGACGTTTTCGCGCAGAACCGCCACCCGGCTGCGAATGACCTCGTTGCAGATGAGCAGGCTGTCCGGGTGCAGCGCCGACGCCAGCAGGGTACTTTTGCCGCCCGGAGCCGCGCAGAGGTCCAGCACGCGTAGCGGCCGGGTCAGATTGACGGTTTGTTTAAGGGCCTCGTGCAGCAACATCGACGATGCTTCCTGCACGTAGTAAGCGCCGGCCTGAAACAGCGGATCAAGCGTGAAGCTCGGCCGTTCGGGCAGGTAAAACCCCTCGGCGCACCACGGCACCCGTTCCAAACCCGACGGATCAAATGCGTTTTTACCCGGATTTATGCGGATGCTGACGGGCGTTGCCCCGACCAAAGCCGTTTCAAAGGTGGGAAAGGCCGCGCCCAATTGCGCCTGCATCTGCGCCCGAAACGCCGGAGGTAATACCGGCAAAGGCGGGTTTGGTTGATTCATTTACCAAAAATACGGAACAGTCGGACGGTTTTTGCTAAACTTGCGATATGGCTACGTTACAAGAGCGATTTAAGCAGATTCAAACCTTTATTTTTGACATTGATGGTGTCCTGACCAACGGCGATGTCAACCTCCTTGAGTCTGGCGAACAGTTCCGCACTTTTGATATAAAAGACAGTTTTGGCATTGAACAAGCCCTTCGGGCCGGCTTTCGGGTCGGCATTGTTTCGTCGGCCCGCGCGGAAGGTGCCCGTAAGTGGTTCGAAATACTGAAGGTAAACGACTTGTTTATGGGCGGCCCACCCGATCAAAAGCTTAAGGCTTACCTTGACTACGTTACCCGCGATGGACTGAACGAAGCTGAAATTTTATACATGGGCGATGATTTACCCGACTACGAAATTCTGAGTCGTCCCGCCGTTCTGGGCACTAGTCCCGCGGATGCTACCGGCGAAATTCGGGCAATCTGTGCGTATGTTTCGTCGAAACCAGGCGGGCGCGGGGCCGTCCGCGATGTAATTGAACAAGTACTAAGGGCACAAGAGAAATGGACTGTTAGTATGCAGCCAACAACTGATTCGTTATGAAGACGATCTTACTTGCCTTCGCCTTGGCTGGACTGACTACGGCGTTTACAAATGCTCAAAGCAACCGCAACATCACGCTCGTTATTCACGGCGGAGCGGGTACTATCACGCGCAAGAACATGACGCCGGAGCGGGAAAAAGCTTACCGCGACGTGCTGAATCAGGCCTTACAAACGGGCTACGGCGTTCTAAAAAAGGGCGGCACCAGCTTAGACGCAGTTGAGGCCACCATCCGAATTATGGAAGATTCGCCCTTGTTCAACGCCGGCAAAGGAGCTGTTTTTACGCACGAAGGCAAGAACGAATTAGACGCGGCCGTAATGGACGGTAAAACTTTAAAAGCGGGGTCCATTGCCGGGGTGACAACCATTAAAAACCCAATCAGCACGGCCCGGCGCGTAATGGACAAGTCTGAACACGTGATGATGATTGGGCCGGGTGCGGAAGCGTTCGCGAAAGCGCAGGGCATGGAACTTGTCGATCCCAAGTACTTTTATACCGAAGCTCGCTGGAAGGCACTGCAAAACGCCCTCAAAGAAGAAACGATTGAACTCGACCATTCGTCGGGGTCCGGCACGACGAAGACGGCGGCCGACACGACCCGTAAAACCGGCTCGCTCGTCGACGATAAAATCTTTGTGGAAGGCAAGAAATACGGCACGGTTGGCTGCGTAGCCCTCGATCAGTACGGCAACCTCGCGGCTGGCACCTCAACCGGCGGCATGACTAACAAACGCTACGGTCGCGTGGGCGACGCCCCGATCGTTGGAGCCGGTACCTACGCCAACAACGCGACCTGTGCCGTATCGGCAACGGGGCACGGTGAATTCTTTATTCGCTCGGTCGTCGGCTACGACATTTCGGCCCTGATGGAGTACAAAGGATTGTCGGTCAAGAAGGCCGCCGACGAAGTAGTGATGAAGAAGTTGGTCGACCGCGGGGGTGAAGGTGGTGTGATTGCTCTTGACCGCAACGGTAATTTTGCGATGCCGTTTAACTCCGAAGGCATGTACCGTGGCTACATCAAGGCCGATGGCACAAGCGAAGTGCTGATTTATAAGGATTGATAGACTTAAACCTGTAAGCCGGGCCGCCGGTGCGGTCTCCTGGTGGACCTTATAGGTTTGTTAAAATGACAAATTTAGCTGAACGTGACCAAGCCGTTGTCTGGCACCCGTTTACCCAGATGCAAACGGCTCCCCTACCCGTTCCTATTGTGCGGGGTGAAGGCTCGGTCCTGTACGGTGCCGATGGCCGAGCGTATTTAGACATGATCTCGTCGTGGTGGGTGAACTTGCACGGCCACGCCCACCCCTACATCGCTCGGCGCGTATCGGCGCAGTTACAAACCCTCGAACACGTTATCTTCGCCGGCTTCACGCACCAGCCCGCCGTTGAACTCGCCGAGCGGCTGCTACCCATTCTACCCCAAAACCAAGCCAAAATCTTTTACTCTGACAACGGCTCAACGGCGGTGGAGGTAGCGCTCAAGATGGCGTTTCAATACTGGCACAACCTTGGTCAGCCGCGTCGAAAGATCGTCGCGTTCGAGGGGGCTTACCACGGCGACACATTCGGCGCGATGGCCGTCGGCGGGCGCAGTGCGTTTACCGCTCCGTTCGTGCCGTTCCTGTTCGACGTCGAGTACCTGCCCGTTCCGATTGCCGGACAAGAAGACGCCGTCCTGCAACGGGCCGAAGCGTTGTTTACCGACGAGGTGGCCGCGTTTATCGCCGAGCCGTTGGTGCAGGGCGCGGGTGGCATGGTGATGTACGAAGCGTCCGCGCTGAACACGTTGTTTCGGCTGGCTCGGCGTACCGGTTCGCTCATCATTGCCGATGAGGTGATGACGGGCTTTGGCCGCACCGGGAAGCTATTTGCGTCGAATCATTTGCAAGAGACACCGGACTTAATGTGCTTATCGAAGGGATTAACGGGCGGCACAATGGCGCTGGGCGTCACAACTTGTACACAAGCTATCTACGACGCGTTCTTGTCGAACGACAAGTACAAGACGCTGTTTCACGGCCACTCGTTTACCGCTAATCCTTTGGCATGTACGGCCGCGCTCGCCAGTTTAGACCTTACCCTGTCTGATGAAACACAAACCGCTATTCGGCGCATTGCCGAACGCCACACCGAATTCACGAGTCGTTTAATTGCGCATCCAAGCGCTCTGAACGTGCGTCAGTGCGGTACGTTGCTGGCATTCGATCTAAACGTTTCTGGGCAGACTTCGTACTTCAATACCATTCGCGACACGGCGTATAACTTCTTGCTTGATCGGGGCGTGTTGATGCGCCCGTTGGGCAACGTACTGTATCTGATGCCGCCGTATTGCACAACGGACGAGCAGTTGAGCTATGCGTACGAGCAGGTCGAAGCGCTGTTAGCATCTCTTTACTAATTCTTACTGTACGTTATGACGACCGATTGGCTGCTGATGGTCCAACGCTTACAGGCCCTCGCGCAAACGGGATTGGTCTATTGTCAGAACGACTACGACCGCGAACGTTACGAGGAAATTCAAGCCATCATTCAGAACATGCTGGCGTCCATGAGCCATGCGCCGGTCGAGCAGATCATCCAACTCTTTCCCGCGGAGAACGCTTATCCAACGCCCAAGGTCGACATTCGGGCGATCATCTTGCAAGGCACGGACGAACTGTTGATGGTGCAGGAAAAGATGGATTACAATCGCTGGACCGTGCCGGGCGGTTGGGCCGACATTGGTTATACGCCCTTTGAAGTGGCCGAAAAAGAAGTAAGGGAAGAAACGGGATTGGACGTTAGAGCAACTCGGCTGCTGGCGGTTTTCGATAAGAAACGGCACGACCACCCGCTTCAGCCTTGGTACGTCTACAAGTTGTTTGTTCTTTGTGAAGCAACGGGCGGGCGGCTACTAAGCGAAACCACCGAAACGAGCGGCATTGCGTGGGTCAAGAAAGACACGTTGTCAACGTTGACGCTTTCCACCGACCGCGTGACGTTGGCTCAATTGGAAACGATGCTCCGGCTGGCTCACACGCCCAACGCGCCGACGTTGTGCGACTAACTCACCGGCCGGGTCGTGTAACGATCCATCGCGTCACTGGGATGTACTTCGAGCACATTAGCCAAGACAAGCAGCACGAGCGTACGAGAGGCAATTTTGCGAGAAACACCGGCGATGGATGCGAACAGATCGACCGTGATGCTGTTGTGTTCGCCGAGGTGCTGCATCAATTTCTGTTCTTTTTCGCCGTAGTTGAAGCGGATGTTTCGTTCGGCTTGCTCACCCTTTAGAATCTCACGCACCTCGCGGCTGGCCTGCACCGATTTATCAGCTACGCGCACGTAAGCCTTCTTAGTATCGGGGTCAGCCGGGTCGGGGATAACGTAGTGCGGTTTGCTTAAACTGGGTGGCACGCGGATAACAAGGACTTCGCGCTCGTCGTAGAGCTGCACGCGCTCAATGGTATAGCTGATGCGGGGGTAGCAGTATTTGTGAATCGCCCGCACGAGCAGGTACTCGTCTTCGTCGGCGTATTTCAATCCCGGAATCGTTTTGTCGTCGCCAACGCCGATGAGCATAATGCCGCCGTTTGAATTGGCGAAGGCGACGATGCCCCGGATAATTTTCTCGGGATGGTTGGTTTTCAGTTTGAACTCTAAATGGCTACCCTCTCCCCGTTTCACCAGGTTTTTGAGTGCTTGATAGTCCATAACCGATGGGATCATCTGGTTGAGCACTGCATTAGGTCTATCCAGATCGGATCTGTCCAGACCGGGATAAAGATACGGCTTTTCCACAGATTTGCAAGTCTTAGCGGTGCATCTCTATTTTAGGTTAAAACTTGGCCTTGCGGCATCAACTTTTGTCCGGTGCAAACCGTTATTAGTCCACGACCGAACAGGCTTTTGTCAACTTACTTAACACAAAAATGCTGCTGAACGTTGCTTTGGTTTTAGGAACCTTTTTGTTTATGGAAGGCGTAGCGTGGTTTACGCATAAGTACGTCATGCACGGCTTCTTGTGGAGCTGGCACCGCGATCACCATACCCACCACAAAGGCTTTCTTGAGTGGAATGACTTGTTTGCCATCGTCTTTTCGTCAATCGCCATTACGTTAATCGTTACCGGGACGAACCTACCAGAGTACGAGTTTCTGGCTTGGATTGGTGGGGGCGTAACGCTGTACGGTATCTGTTACTTTCTGTTCCACGACATCATCGTGCACCGGCGTGTTAAGATGAAAATTGATACCAGCGGTCGGTACATGCAACGCATCATGCGGGCGCATTATATTCATCACAAAATACACACCAAACAAGGAGCCGAAGCCTTTGGATTTTTATATGCCCCTAAAAAGTACGACCGCTCGGTAAAAGACAAAGCAGCTAAGTCAGCTTCGGTCCAGGAAGGGTCTACTCGCGCGTGAATGACGAACCGGTGAACGTTGTAGCTGTCACAACGACAAACGTATTACTGCTTGAACGCAGAAAAAGGCGTAGCCCACCGTGTGAGTTACGCCTTTTTGTATGAGCCGGACGTTTTAGTATTCGTCTTCGTTGAAGAAAAAGTCGTCTTTAGTTGGGTAATCCGGCCAGATTTCTTCGATACTTTCGTAAGGCTGGCCGTCGTCTTCGAGTTCTTGCAGGTTCTCGACTACTTCTAATGGAGCACCGGAGCGAATCGAGTAATCAATTAATTCATCTTTGGTAGCAGGCCAAGGAGCATCTTCAAGGTAGGATGCAAGTTCGAGTGTCCAGTACATAGTGTGTCGGTTGTTTAATGACAATTTTTAATGAGGTTGCAAAAGTAAAAAAAACTGTATATCCAAAGTCTCTTCGCCAAAAATGTTCGTAAATGCTACGCAAAAGAGGCATAGGCGATTAACTCACACTCTTTGCGTTTGTTTAAACACCTTGTCAAGCCCCAACGACACAGCTATTTGTTGCGTATACCGGGTAACGTTTGTGGTTTGGTAAGGATGTTTCGTTTCAATCTACATTCCTAACCAGATGCTCGTTGAAGTTTGTGCTTACTCACTGGAATCCTGCTTGACTGCGCAAGAAGCCGGGGCCGGTCGGATTGAGCTGTGTGGGGGGTTGAGCGAGGGTGGCACGACGCCCAGCGCGGGCCTGATTCAATTGGCCCGGCAGCACGTATCGATTCCACTCTACGTAATGATTCGACCGCGGGGGGGCGATTTTTTGTACTCCGAAACCGAGCGGGCAGTTATGCGGGCCGACATTCAAACGGCCAAAAGCTTCGGGGCCGACGGCGTGGTGCTGGGCGCTTTACGTGCTGACGGCACCGTCGATGAACCGCTAACCCGGCAGTTAATTGACCTGGCCTATCCCCTACCCGTCACGTTTCACCGGGCGTTCGACATGACCCGCGACCCACTCGAAGCGCTCGAAGCAATTATTCGCACCGGTGCTGCCCGCATTCTAACCTCCGGTCAGCAG
The DNA here is from genome assembly GCA_964249775.1 of uncultured Spirosoma sp. GTDB lineage: Bacteria > Bacteroidota > Bacteroidia > Cytophagales > Spirosomataceae > Spirosoma. Next base: position 16,595 of record CAXUEB010000018.1, on the reverse strand, counting down.
CCCACGGCGGAAGCGGGCTTGGCAACCCTGCTCCGGCTCACGGAGCAGGCG
>CAXUEB010000018.1:8381-16534 GCA_964249775.1 uncultured Spirosoma sp. | reverse complement strand
GTGTTCGTCCCGGCCGCCGCCGTCGACACCGCCCGCAAGATGCTCGACGGGCTCATCAAGAAGGTCGAATAGCGTTCACTGTTTTGACCCCCAAGGGGTCCGCAAAACAAACCCCCGGGCCACCCCCCCGCGGCGTATGGGGGGTTGGAAACCCGGCCCGGGCCCCCGGAGCCGGCGGCTGGTCGGATTGAACTGATGGCCGGCGTTGGCATCAGTGCCCATAACATCAACCAATTTAAGGATGTTGGCCTCGGTGCGGTTCACCTGAGCGGGAAAGCGAGTCGACCCAGCCTTATGCAATACCGCCAGCCGAACGTACAAATGGCGTCGGCAATACCGGGCGAATACGAACGTATTGAAGCCGGTGCCGACGCCATTCGACAAGTTGTTGACCAACTGAGGACTAACTAAGTCCGTTTACGGAGCGCATTCTACTACCAGAAGACGGTGTAAAGCACGACCAACATCGCCACAATAATCGCGGCCCCCGTCGCGAAGCCTGAGGATACTTTGAACATGCCGGCGTCGATTGCCAAGCCTTTGATGCTGGGCCGGCTCGCACCCAGGATAAACATGACCGCAATGCAGATCAGAAACACAAACCCCATCGTGTCCAAGAACGGGATAACGTAGGTTCCGGCCGCATCTTTGACGGCAAAGCCCAGTGGCGCTAAAAATTCCAGATTTACTAAATCGGGCAGCAGGTACTTAAAGAACAAGGACAGCAGAAACCCACCCACGATGGCGAACATGGCACCGGCCGAGTTGGTCCGCTTCCAGAAAAAGCCCATGATAAAGGCCGCAAACACGCCCGGCGAAACCAGTCCGGTCATTTCTTGGATGAACTGAAACCCGCCTTTTTTGTCGATACCCATAAACGGTGAAACCACAATGGCCAGTACCATCGCCACCGCAATCGTTATTCGGCCGACCCGCACTAATTGCCCTTCGCTGGCCTGCGGGGCGATGTATTTCCGGTAAATATCGAGGGTAAAGATGGTCGATATCGAGTTTGCTTTTCCGGCCAACGACGCGACAACGGCCGCCGTTAGGGCCGCGAAGGAAAGACCTTTCAAACCCGCCGGCAACAAATTTAGCAGCACCGGATACGCGTGGTCCTTGTTTACTTCGCCCGTGGCATCCAGCATTTCTTGTTGAAACAAGCCTTTCTGATATAAGGTGTAAGCTGCAATACCCGGCAGGATTACGATGATAGGCATCAAAAGTTTCAGGAAGGCGGCAAACAGGATACCAGCGCGGGCCGTTTTTAGGTCGGCTCCCAGCGCGCGTTGGGTGATGTATTGATTACAGCCCCAATAGTTCAGGTTTACAATCCACATACCGCCGATGAGCACGGTCAAACCCGGCAGGGACGCGTAGAACGGGTGCCCTTTTGGGAAAATCATGTTAAAGTGATCAGACGATTGCGTTAACATCAGATTAAGTCCGTTGGCCACGCCCGACGTGCCGTTCTGGGACGAAACGAGATTAACGGCTAAGTACGTCGTGGCCAAGCCCCCCAGAATGAGAAAGAACACCTGAATCACGTCGGTATAGCCAATGACCTTCATACCACCGATGGTAATAATGACCGCAAAAATGGCCAGGCCGATCATGCAAGTGGTGAAGTTCAGCCCCGAAATAGTGGACACAGCCACCGCACCCAAGAACAAAATCGACGTTAGGTTGACGAGCACGTAGAGAAACAGCCAGAAAATGGCCATAATCATAGCCACGGTGTTGTTGTAGCGCTGCGTTAGAAACTGAGGCATCGTAAAAATGTGGTTCTTCAAGTAAATAGGCATGAAGAATACCGCCACGACGATCAGCGTAGCCGCAGCCATCCACTCGTAGGTCGCAATAGCCAAACCCATCGCAAACCCATCACCCGAAGCGCCGATGAACTGCTCGGCCGAGATGTTAGAGGCAATCAGTGAAGAGCCGATAGCCCACCAGGTCAGAGAGCCTTCGGCCAGGAAAAAGTCAGTAGATGATTGTTCGGCGGACTTTTTTCGCTGGTAGATCCAGTAGCCGTAGGTGGCAACGATGATGAAGTAAACAAAGAAGACAACGTAATCCAGCGTTTGCAATCGTTGCATGGTCGGTTAAGAGAAGTTAATAGCGAAAGCAATGTAAATAAAACGATTCAGAGCCGAAAGATAACGATTTAAGGAACTAACCAACATCGGCAGTTGCCCGCCTTTTCGTTTTAGAGCACAATGGCCCTATTGCCCGAAATAAACACCCGATCATTAAAAACTAATTTTAAGGCCTGCGACAAAACGATTTTTTCTACGTCGCGCCCTTCGGTGGCCATATCAGCGGCCGTGTGACGGTGACTAACTTCTTTAACGTTTTGGGCGATGATGGGTCCTTCGTCTAAGTCGTTGTTGACAAAGTGGGCCGTCGCGCCAATGATTTTAACGCCCCGCTCATAAGCCTGCCGGTAGGGATTTGCGCCGATGAAAGCCGGTAAGAATGAATGATGGATGTTGATAATCCGGTTTGGGAAGCGGTTCACAAACGCGGCCGTCAACACCCGCATGTACTTCGCCAAGACGATGTACTCTGGCTCGTAGATGGCTAACGTTCGTAAGATCGCTTCCTCATGCTCCTCGCGGGTCATCTCCTCGTGCGAGACGTAATGGAACGGAATGCCAAACTTGCTCACTAATGGCTGAAGACTGTTGTAATTACTAACGACGGCCAAGATGTGGGCGTCCAGCTCGTCGAACGCGTAGCGAATGAGCAACTCCCCTAAACAGTGATGCTCTTTGGTGACCATCACAACAATTTTCTTTTTTCGTTTTGGATTCAACCGAAATGTGATGCCTTCCTCAGGTAGGTTAGCCCGGAGGTCGGCCAGCAGTGCCTTGCTTTCAAGGGTTCCTTCAAACTCAGTGCGCATGAAGAAGCGGCCGGCAGGACTCACGTATTCGTCGTTGTGAATAACGTTCAGGCCGTGCTGAAACAGAACGCCCGTTACGTGGTAGATCAGGCCTTTACTGTCAGGGCCATCCATCAACAGGATGTGTTTGTTAACGTCGGTCATGGGAAAGATAGACCCGTAGTCGGTTTCTACTACATTGGCGTGGCGTACCGGCGATGTGTTTTACCGGCAACTTCATCAAGTACTTACTTACGGCATCCGCTCCTAAGTTGCTTCTTTGCCAGGCACAAAACAAAAATACCGACTGTTTAAGCCGGTATTTTTGTTTTATCGTGCTTTCTCACTTACCTCGGTCCGCGCGAACGGCCGCTGTTCGCGGACCCGTTGCTTCGGTAGCCACCGTTGTTGTACCGACCCGAACGAGCGTTAGGCGTGTACGACGGACGGTTGTTGTTATTGCGGTAGCGGGGAACGACGTACGTTCTCTGTTGTACAATCACCGGTGGTCGACGGTAATAACCGTAGGGGCTGTATCCGTAGCCGTAGTAAGGACGAGCACCGTAGTAACCCGGTCCGTAGCCATATCCGTAGTTTGGAGCCGTGCGGACACCGACGTAGGATGGGCCACAGCTCGCCAGCAGCACAACGAGCAAACTCGCCGTCAGCAACGTCATTAACCTTGTCGTTTTCATAGTCGAGAGCGTTTGGTTGTCGATTGTTTTGTATTAGACAAGTCAGCCGACGAAAAGTTTAATTGCTTGCGTAGAACGAACGCCCACCACACCAAGTGTGGTGGGCGTTCGGTGTTGTTCACTTACCTTAAGCCTTCAATCTATCTTTCAAATAACTAAGGGCGCGCTTGTAGGCATCCGCCGTAGCTTCTTTGTCGTAACCGGGGTTGCTTGGATTGGCAAACGCGTGGTCGGCGTCGTACATCTTAACTGTAACCTTCTCGCCGGCTTTTTGCATAGCCTCTTCAAACTGCTTAACGGATTCGGGATTAATACCTTTGTCGCGGCTGCCGAAGATGCCCAATACGTCGGTCTCGAGCGTTTTTAGTTTATCCACGTCCTGCTCCGGCCGGCCGTAATACATCACGCAGGCTTTAGCCTGTTTGCCCGACAGCATCGCCGATTGCAGCGACAACATCCCACCGAAACACCAACCGATGCTGCCAATTTCGGCCCGCGGGCCAGCGTAGGCAATGGCTCCTTTCATAATGTTCTGAAGCCGGTCGCGGTTAGCCGCCTGCATGTACTTCATAGCGTCTTCGCGCTGGGTGGCCACTTTACCGTCGTACATATCGACAGCCAGCACATTTACGTCGTTCAAGTCGTTGTAGAACTGCTCGGCCTGTTGTTTGATGTTATCGTTCAGGCCCCACCATTCCTGGTAGACCAACAGCCATTTGTTGGAGTTGCCCTTTGCCTTCAGCAGAAAGCCATTCGCGGATTGACCATCGGATGTCGAGAATTTAACCACCTCGCCCGCGCCCCGGTACGTGTACGGCAACGGATTGGCATGGAGTTGGGCGAACGCTGGATCGGCGGCCATCATCGCCATGTCGTTAGCGGGGCCGTGGCAAACGGGAATGCGTTGTTCTTCCGGCTTGGGCGTCAGGAATGAGAACAGCGATGTGAAGAACGTAAGGCCGGTGATGAAAATGGCTTTCATTGGGTGTTTAATGGGTTGATTTAAGCTTTAATCAATTCAAAAACAGTAATCTCTGGCAAAATACCCACTCGACCGGGATAACCAATGTAGCCGTAACCCCGGTTGACGTACAACCGCTGATCGCCCTCGGTGTACAACCCAGCCCATTGCTTATAAAAATACTGCGCCGGACTCCAGCGCACACTACCCAGGTCAACGCCGAACTGCGCACCGTGCGTGTGGCCACTGAACTGAACGTTAATATCGGGATAATTCGGCCGAACTTCGGCGTCCCAGTGCGTCGGGTCGTGGGAAAGAAGCAGTTTGACGGGGTAGTCGCGGGTACCCTGGTACGCTTTGGCTAAGTTGCCCGCTCGGAGCGCGGCCGGACCGAAGCCGAGGTTTTGTACGCCGATCAGGGCAATCTTATCGCCGTTCTGCTCCAGAATGCGGTGTTCATCCATCAGGATGTTCCAGCCCATTTGCTTGTGCGCAGCAACGACGTTCAGGACGTTTTGCCGCTCGGCTTGCGCACTTGGCCAGGCAACGTATTTGCCATAATCGTGGTTGCCCAGCGTTGAGTAAACGCCCAGCGGGGCCTTTACCTTATCGAAGATGGTAATGAATTCGTTTACTTCTTCGGCGTGGCTGTTAACCAGATCGCCGGTGAAAAACACCACGTCGGGCTTTTGTTTAAGCAGCAAATCGACGCCCCCACGCACGGCCGTTCGGTTGAAGAAGCTGCCCGAATGAATGTCCGAGATTTGGGCAATCGTCATGCCGTTGAAGCCGGACGGTAGGTTTTTGATGGGTAATTTGACGCGCCGGATGCGGTAATCGTGCGCCCCCGACAGAATGCCCCAGGTGAAGCCAAGTAAAGGGACAGTGCCGGCCACCAGCGCCGTTTTCATTAGAAAATCAGAGCGGGAGATGGCATCCTGCGGTACGGTGCCGCTGTCCGGTATGGTTTGACGGCTGTTATTGACGACGGCTTCGCGGACTTCCGGCTTGTAAAAGAGCGAGACAATCCACCGAAACAACCGGCCGATGTCATCGATGAAAATGACCAGAACAGCGAAGAGTTTAGAAAAATACGGAATAACGACACCCGCCCACAAAAAGGTACGCGTGTTCTTACCGAACGTGTCGGGCGGCAGGTACTGCATCGCCAAGTAAAGCAGCAATGAGAAGGCCGTGAAGCCCCAATAAACGATCGTGATGATTCGCTGCGTGCCCTCGCTGGCGGACCGGCTAACTGTTCGGACGGCCTGAAAAACGTACCAGTCGACCAGCAGCATCAGCGCCGGCAGAATAAAAAAGAAAGCAGTGCGGTTCATCGTGAAAGTGCCGACAAAAATTTGTTGATTGAACCGCCGAAGCGATTGAGACCTTGGCCACGGAACGATACAACTGCTCCGTAGCCAAGGTCTCAACCACATGACGATTTGGTTTGTTACACCAACTCGGGTTCGCGCTCTTTCCGCTGGCGCTCCAGGGCAGGGTCTTTCTTACCGAACCACTTCATCCGTACCCGCTCGTTGATCCAGTACAGACACGGCACGATGACCAGCGTTAGAATGGTCGAGAACGTCAGGCCGAAGATGATTGTCCAGGCCAGGATGTTCCAGAACACCGACGAATCGCCCCCGATGACCAAGTGCGGGTCGAAGTCGCGGAACAGCGTTACGAAATCGATGGTCAGACCGAGCGCCAACGGAATTAGGCCCAGTACGGCCGCCGACGCGGTCAGCAACACCGGCGTCAACCGAATACCGCCCGCTTCGATGATAGCTTCGCGCAGGGGAACACCCCGGCCGCGCAGTTCCTCAATGAACTCAATGAGCAGAATACCGTTTTTCACCACGATTCCGGCCAGGGCAATGATACCCACACCCGACATGATGACCGAGAACGTTTTGCTCGCCAGGACGAAGCCCAGCAAAACCCCGATCAATGATAATAGAATCGTGACGAAGATAATCAGCGGCTTCACGACCGAGTTAAACTGCGTTGCCAGAATCAGATAGATCAAGAGAATGGCAATGCCGAAGGCCGAAATCAGGAAGCTCATCGACTCTTGCTGATCTTCCTGCTCACCGCCCATGCGGATGGTGTAGCCGTTGGGCACTTCCATGTCGTTGACCACCTGCTGAATCTGACTTACAATCTGGTTGGCGTTGTAGCCCGGCACTACGTCCGAACTGAGCGTTACTAAGCGTTCCTGATTCTTACGGTTGATCTGGCTGAACGTCGTCGAATAACTGATGTTGGCCACCGACGTAACGGGCACCTGCCGCAATTGACCCCCCGACGCCATGTCGCGGTAGACCACGTTCAGGCTCAGCAGCCGCTCAATCTGGCTGCGGTCGTCGGGTTTGAGCCGGACCATGATTGGATATTCGTCCTTGGCGTCGCGGAACTTTGAGATTTCCGTACCAAATAGGGCCGTCCGAATGGCCAGCGCCACCTGACCCGACGAGATGCCTTCGCGCTCCGCTTTGTCGCGGTCGATGTCGATGATGATTTCGGGTTTGTTGGTAATCAGGTCAGACTTCAACTGGTCGATACCGGCGATACCCGCCTGCTGGATGCGCCGACGAACCTGCTTTTCGATGTCGCTGAGCGTTTTGAAATCTTCGCCCGCAATTTCTATGGCAATCGGCTTACCCGTCGGTGGGCCGTTGGATTCGCGCTCGACCGAGATTTCGCTGCCCGGTAAACCCTGCATGGCTGTCCTAACCTTTGCCAGAATCGTATCGGTCGGAATGCCTTTCCGCTCTTCATTACCCCTGAAGGCAATCGTTACTTTCGACTTCTGGGGCGTTGCCGACCGGTCGGGGTTTGTCGGGTCGCCGGCGTTCTTGCCCACATTCGAGATCACCGAGTTAACGATGTCCGTCGCGTCGTTGTCTTCCAGCACTTTGAACACCCGCTTCTCGATGACGCGCGTCACGGAGTCCGTTACGCGGGCGTCGGTGCCGACGGGCATGACATTGTAAACGTAGATGTAATCCGGCTCACCGCTCGGGAAAAACACCACATTCGGCTTTGTAATGCCGGTCAGGATGAAGGTAAAAATTAGCAAAGCGAACGCACCAACAACTACCCAAACCGAACGCCAGCCCGTTAGGACCCACGAAATTAACCGCCGGTAATTGTTTTTCAAGGCCGGCAGCAACCGCTCCTGGAAGGGCAAGATTAGCTTCGGTGTCAGGACGTAATGGTTGAAGACGTACAGCAACAGGAAGACCACAAATAAGTTGCCGATACCCCGGTCGATGACGTAGCCAATGCCAGCCAGCACAGTTATGATGATCAATGGTCGTTTAATTTCGGCGAACGTCGGCTTCTGGTCCTCTTTGTGTTCCTCGTCGTGACGCTTCATGAACGACACGGCAAACACGGGGTTGCTAACGTAGGCCACGAACAAGGACGCAAACAGGGTCAGGATAAGCGTCAGTGGAAGGAACTTCATGAATTCGCCCACGATACCCGGCCAGAACAGAAGTGGGAAGAACGGCGCGATGGTCGTCAGCGTACCGGTTAAAACGGGAATAAACACCTCACCCGAGGCCGCTTTGACCGCCTGCCGGATGTTCCAGTCCTTGTT
>CAXUEB010000018.1:0-8371 GCA_964249775.1 uncultured Spirosoma sp. | reverse complement strand
CAATAGCGTCGTCCACCACTAACCCTAAACCGAGCAGGAAGGCAAACAGAACGATGGTGTTCAAGGTAAAATCCGTACCGACCACCGGGCCAACGACGGGCATTAGTACGAACGCCACCAAGGCCGACAAAGGCACCGATAAGCCGATGAAAATGGCGTCGCGCACACCCATGAAGAACATCAAAATTAGCACGACGAAGATAAAGCCAAGCACCACCGTGTTAATCAAGTCATTGACGTTCTCGCGGGTCGGCTCCGACGAATCGGCCGTGATTTTGATGTCTAAGCCCTGCGGAAAGCGCGACTCTTTGTACTCGTCGATAGTCTCCTCAATGTTGTCGGCAGCCGAAAGCAGGTTGGCCCCGGCCCGCTTGATGACGTTCAGCGTCACGACCGATTTGTTGTTCAACCGGGCGAAATCCTGCTGCTCCTCGAAACTGTCCTGCACCTGCGCGATGTCGCCGAGCCGGACCGTCGCGCCCGTGGCCGTTCGGATTTGCAGGTTTTCGATTTGGGCGACGTCCGTAAACTCGCCTTTTACGCGCACCGTCCGCCGAACACCGTCGACGTTTAGTTCACCACCCGATACGTTGACGTTCTCGCCCTGCACAGCCTGCTGAATATCCGTAAAGGCCAGCCCAGCCGACTGCATCCGGGGCAGATCGACGTTAATCTGAATCTCCCGCGTCAGAGCACCGACGATGTCCACGCGCCGAATTTCGGGCATGGCTTCAATAGCGTCCTGCAAGTCCTCGGCGTATTCTTTGAGTTGCTTCAAGGAGAAATTACCAGCCATGTTGATGTTCATGATCGGGAACTCCGAGAAGTTAACGTCCTGCGCCGTCGGACCGGCGTCGAGCTTTTGGGGCAAATCGGGCTTAGCCTTGTCAATGGCGTCGCGGACGCGTTGGAGCGCTTCGGCCGTCTGCACGTCGGGGTTGAACTCGACCAAAATCACCGATACGTCCTGGAGGGCGTTCGATTTGATGCGTTTGACGCCCGAAACGGACTTCAACTGCTTTTCGATCTGTTTGTTGATTGTGTTCTCGATGTCGGCCGGGGCCGTACCGACGTACACCGTGTTGATGTACACCTGCGGTACCTTGATGTCCGGAAACTGCTCTTTCGGCAGGTTGTTGTAGACGAACAACCCACCGAGCGTAATCAGGAAGGTGAAGATGTAAATCGCCGTCCGGTTCTCAACGCACCAGTTGGTAAAGCCGAGGGTTTTATACTGTTCAAACCGCATGGGAAGTGATATTTGGTTGTTTATGTGTTTGTCTGTTCGTTTGTCTGCGCTGCTCAATAAGAAAACACACAAACAACCAAACAGACAAACATCAAAAGTTGATGGGTTGACCGTCCACTAAATCCTGATAGCCGGCGGTGACGATTTGGTCGCCAGCTTTCAGGCCTTCCGTTATGGCAATTTGACCACCGTAAGACTGTCCCGTTTTTACGGTTCGGGCCTTCGCCACTTTCTTACCACCCTCGTTCGTGGCTATGTAAACCAACTGTCCATTCTCCGTACTTTGAATCAGATTCTGATTAATTACAATAGCGTTGGCCTGCGTCTGATCGTTGATTTTGACCTGCGCCAGCATGTTCGGCTTCAAACTGTTGTCCGACGGCAGTGGAGCCTCGATGGTAAACGTCCGGCTGAGCGGGTCGACCGTCGTGGCGACAAATGAGATGCGCGAATTCAGTTCTCGGTTAGCGTCGGGAAAGCGCACCACCACGGGGTCACCCTTGCGCACGGTACCCGCGTAGTTGTCGGCGACTTTAGCCACCACTTTCAACTGCGACAGGTTCACGATGCGGACCAGACCAACGCCCGGCGCGGCCGACTGACCGATCTTCACACTCACCTGGTCGACGACGCCCGATATAGGAGCCGTCACCGTCGACTGACCCAACTGCGCATTGAGCGTGGCCAACCGGCGTTCCAACGATTCTTTGTTGTTCTTGGCTTGCAGGTACTGAATTTCGGTGCCAATCTGCTGCTTCCACAGGGCCGCCTGCTTTTCGAAGACGGTATTGGCTAATGACAACTGCGTGCGGATCTCGGACAGCGACTCGCGCAAGATTTGGTCATCTAATTTCGCAATGGGTTGCCCAGCCCGCACCCGCGAGCCTTCTTGCACGTAAACGGCCGTTACGACGCCACCCGATTTGGGCGACACCTGTACGTTGTTCTTGGCGTCGATTGTGCCCTGCAACTCCACAAAGTGCTTAAACGTTTTGGCCGTTAAGGGAGCCACCGTTACGTCCTTCACACGGGCTTCTTCGGCCTTCTTCGGGTCGAGTTTCGTTAGTTCACCCTCTAAGGCTTTAACCTTGGTGTTTAGCTCGCTTTGCTGTGCTTTCAATTCGGCGAGTTCGTCGCGCTTCCCTTGCAGGTCATTCGATCCGGCGGTCCGGTTTTTCTCGCCCCCGCAAGCCGTTAATAGCGTTGCGATCAGGGCAATGGCGTAGTATGATTTCATTACGTTATTCATCCGTTTAATTTCCAATGTACAATCGACCGAGCGAACGGTCCTGGTCAACTTTAGCAATTAAAAAATCGTACAAAGCCGCGAAGTAGTTCGTTTGCGCTTCGCGAAGTGAGGCTTCGGCGTTCAGCACCTCAATGCTCGATCCGACGCCTTCTTTGTACTTCACGCGCGACACCCGAACAATCTCCCCCGCCAGGTCGCGGTTGCGTAGTTGGGTTTCGAGCGTTTGCAAACCGTTATTGAGCGTAATGCTCGACTGCCGGATTTGCAGGTCAATCGAGTTGCGCAGGAGTTCACCACTGTTCTGCGCCTTCTGCAACGTCACACGCTTCTGCGCAATCTGGCTCCGCTTCAGGAACCCGTCGAAGATGGGCACTTGTAGGCTTACGCCAATCGTGGCAAAATTTAACCAGGGTGCGGTAACAAGCTGGCTGAAGATGTTCCGCCCGCTATTGTAGCCGTAATTAGCAAATCCAGCCAGCGTGGGGTAATAACCCTTCTGCGTCACTTCTATATCCTGCTCGGCGAGCTTAATCTGCGTTTCCAGCGTTGAGTACTCAATACGGCTACGATACTGAAACGTCGGGTCGGGCGCAATCAGCGGGCGCAGGTCGTCGATGTTGCGATCCTGCAACTGCTCGGACAAGGTAATTTCATCGTTAACACCCAAGCCCATCTGAAACTTCAGCAGCGTGTAGCTTAGCTCGATTAGATTCTGTACGTTTTGCCGCTCGGTTCGCAGGTTATTGGCCTGTACTTCGAGCCGTTGAACGTCCAAGCGTTCGACAAAGCCCTGCTGATTGAGCGCCCGCGTTTCGTTCAGCAGTGTGTCCAGCCGGTTGATGTTAAAATCAAGCAGCTTGGCCCGCTCGACCGCCACCAGTACGCCGTAGTACGCTTTAGCAACCTGCTCCGCCACGGTTACTTTGGTACTCGCCAAATTTCGTTGAGCCAGTTCGCGGTATGTACCCGCAGCTCGTAGGCCCACATTCAGACTCGCGCTGTAAAAAACCTGGTTTAAATTGACTGATGCGTTACCCGAATATTTCACGCCGAACGGCACTGCTATCGCTGGCGCATCTTCCGGTGCGTTTGGGTCAAGGAACTGCGGTGGCAGGAACGCCTTTTGAATAATTAAGTTGTCGGTTATCGACGCGCTGGCGGCCACTTGTGGCAGAGCCGACGATTTAATTTCCTTGATGCGGGCTTCGGCACTGACCGCGTCGAGTTGACTGTTGCGAACGTTTACGTTCTGGCGCACGGCAAAACTAATGGCTTCCTGCAACGTGAAGCCCCGCCCAGCGCCCGGTTGGCCCGTTGGCCTCAAACCCGTCGGTGCGGGTCCTAAGCCTGAATTGAACGTCGATACAACGTTCGGTTGCAGATTCACCGTTCCGTCGGCGGGACTCAGCGACGGCGCATTGTTGGTTGTATTGACGCCCGGTTGCGAAGGAACGGCTGCGCCGGTACCGGGTGTTGTGCCGGGCTGCGCCACGACCGTTCCGGTGGCCGCGGGTTGCTGCGCACCGGGCTGCTGACCACTGGCCGCGGCTCCGGTGGGTTGCTGACCCACAGACGGCTGCGTCGGCACCTGCGCCCATGTCGTTCCTGCCAGCCAGCCCGTCGTGAGCCAGAGTGCGGCAAGGTGAAGTGTATTACTTAGTTTCATAAACTGTCAGGTTGTTCTCGTTCTGCTTATTCACAAACTGGTTATAGACAGCGAAGCCCTGCTCGGTCAGCATACCCCGGACGAAATGGTGCATCAGTTCGCGCTGTACATCAAGCATCTGGTACCGGTCCATCGGATAGATATCATTGTTAAATGCCAATTCGATTTGCTCAACCCGCATTCGCGCCAAGATGTCTGCATTCAAGTCGGATCGGTATAACCCTTGATCGACTCCTTTTTGTATATTTTCAAGAATTGATCGTAATATGTACGTCTCTTTCTGTTGCCGGTATATTTCAAAAGCCTTTGGGTAGTGCCGCTGAATATCGATTAACAAGTTGGGACTTACGCTGTCCGCGTGTTTCCGCATCATGTCCAAGACGACCAAAATCTCCTCGACTGGATTAGCCGCTTCTACCGCCATACACATCACTTCGGCCTTATCCTGCTCGGATTTAGCCGCGACCACTTGATACAAAATATCTTCTTTATCGCTGAAGTGTTGGTAGATCGTCTTCTTAGAAATGCCGAGTCGACGGGCGATGTCTTCCATCGTGACCGACCGAACACCGTATTTCCAAAAGAGCCGTTCCGCTTCCGACAAAATTCGTTCCTTCATCTTACCCTTGTACTTTACCAGGTTAAACTTAGGAAACTCCACAAAGGTTCGCAGTTTCCGTTATTAAATTCTACCTTATTTGATGAACGGCAAAAAATGGGGAGTAGACTAATAAAGCGTTCTGCTAACGAAGTATAAATCCGCTTCTGCTGTCAATCGGCACCGATAACTACTTCGGTTTATGTTTAATAGGTTACGGCGATTGCCTTTTGCCAATTAGCCTTAATTTCGACCGATTCGCAAAATCATCCAGCCCTGAGTCCTGTGCCAGTTTACCGGGGTTCGTCGCCCATTTCCTCGTTACGATTCGACGTGTCCGGTTAACCGGTAAGTACGCCTTTTGCCACTTCAAACAGCAACATCATTTTGCCGCCGGAACGATCCCAATATTCGCCAGCGTGGGCCTTTACGTTGACAAGGCAGATGCGCGGGTCGTCTTTGCCGTTAGGGAATCACGTCTCCAAGAAGTCGCCCCATAATTCGTTAATCTTAACGATCATTTACAGCCCTGACAAGTCGGGTAGTTCACAAACCGGCCGTTGGGTTGCCAAACTCGTACTGGGGAAGCTCAATGTCGTTCGGATCGCGCATCCCAATCTTCAAGAACAGATCGCGGATTCCGGGCTTCGACAGCACGTTTAGTGCTGCGTGCTGAAGCGCGATACCGAATTTGCTGTGCGGATACGTCCATAGCTGGTTGAACTTTGAAACGCTTTGCCCCTCCTCGACAAACGGCCGCATGATGCGCTCGTAATTTTGAAACGCTTGCTCATAGTCATCGGTCTTCGCCAGCTCGCCCGCCAGGACGTAGGCACCAACCACCGCCAGTGTGGTGCCGATTCCACTGACCGGGGTTGCGCACCAGGCCGCATCGCCCGTCAACGCGACACGGCCGTTGGACCAACGATCCATCTTTACCTGACGCAATACCTGAAAATAAAGGTCATCGGCCTGTTCGAGGCCAGCAAGCACGCGGGGCGCTTCCCAGCCCGCGTCGGCAAACGTCTCCTTGAGCCATGCCTTGGCTTCTTCAGGCGACTTGTTTTCCGCCCGGCGGGCTTCGCTCTGGAGGGTCAGGACAGCCCGTGTTGTACCGTGTGAGTCGGGGCGCAGGAAGATGCAGCGACCGCCCGGCGCGTTATACCAGCGAGCGTCTGTACCATCGCCGTCCTGCCTGGGAATGGTGAAGAAACCCAGCGTCATATCCATCCAGCGCGGATGGTTCTCCCCCTCGAACAGAAGTTCGCGCGTCGACGACCCAACGCCTTCCGCGACCAGCACGAGGTCGTATTCCTCTTCGCTGCCGCTCTCGAAGCGAACGTGGGCAACATCCGCTTCATTATCGATTGCCGCGATGGACTCATTGAACCGGTAGTCCACGCGGTCGCGCACCTTGTCGTAGATGATGCGCGCCAGATCGCCCCGTAAAATCTCGAATTTGGCGGTTGGGCCTTCCCCCCCGACATCCTCCAGTCTAAACGCAGCGATCAGTTCGCCTTCCTCGTCAACGTAAGTCCAGCCGGTTTCGCCTGTACCGTTCCGGTCAACCTCTTCCCCAATACCCATACGGTCAATGACGGTGCGGGCAATACCGCGGACATCGATACTCTGCCCACCGTCGCGGAACTTGGGGGCTTTTTCGACAACAGTAACGCGGAAGCCTCCTTCCACAAGCCACCACGCGAGGGTGTTCGCAGCGATACTGCCACCGGTAATAAGAACGCGTTTATCAACTGTCGACGCGTTCAACGAATTGTGCTGATGCTGCATGGAATTACTGTTTGCATTTTTTAGTGAGAAATTGGCCTTTGTCTGTCGATAAACAAAAGAATAAATCAAATGTATTAATCTTTTGTTTAAATATTGATCAAAAAAACTAAGCCACCGGCCTATTGATAAATAAGTAATTGATAATCATGTCACTTATCAACTTTTCGTGTTCCAGAACAAAGGCGTTGAACTCCTGTTGGGTCTGATTCCATACGTTCGTGTATACGTTCTTGCTCAGATAAATAAACTGCGTATTCGCCGATATGATACCCATGAGGTGCGACGCGCTGATGGGTCGGGTTAGTCCAGCCTGGTGGGCTTGCTCAAGCTGCTCCTCAAACTGCACCATCGACCGCGAAATACTGGGCACGAATCGACTGGGGTTCCGGTGCATCTCGTTCAACACGAACATGGCTAAGTCCGGGCTTTGCCGTAACATGCTAAAATCGTAGTCGATCAAGGCCATAATCTTTTCCCTGAGGGGAATAGACTGGCTAAGTACAGTGGTAATACCTTCGAAGAACAGCTTAATCATTTCTTCGAAGACCGAATCAAACAGCTTTTGCTTGCTGCGGAAGTAATAATTGAGCAGGGCTAAATTGATGCCAGCTTCAGCGGCTATGTCGCGCGTAGTCGTGCCATCAAAGCCTTTTTCCAGAAAGACCTTAGTGGCTGCCTGTCTGATTTTTTCCTCCGTTGTCAGTGAATTCTCCATCCTGTTTTATCAAGACAAGTACAAAGGTAGGTGGATATTTGTTATTGGTCAAGTAATTTAATCATTTGATCAATACCCGACTCGGCGTTGTATGATCTTGAATGTACAGCAAGGGCGGGTTGATTTGCAGCCGACAAAAAACTCCTTAAAATTCAATTTTGCCCGGTTGATGCAGGTCACCCCGACCTTAGTTTGCGGGCAAATCCACCCCTTTGGAAGAAGGAAAATAAAAAGCCCGACGAATCAGTCTGTTGTCGGGCCTATAGTATGAATCAGTAGATTCTATTACCGCTTCGTAAATTCATTCACGTTGGCTTTCGTAATGCGAATCAAGCCTGTATTCACCGTCGACGGTACATTGGTTAGGCCAGCTTTGGCGTCGTTAGCCGACAAGCGCGTCGTCTGATGCACCATGTCGTAAAGCAGTTGTGCGCCGTACCACGTAAAGAGTTCGCGCTTCTGTCCCGCCAGCATCTGAATGACGCCGTCCTTGACCAACTGCAAATGCTCCGGCTCCCAGTCGACCGTCGTGATCTTTACCTTGCCCGCTTTGCTCGCTTCCCGAACGGCCAGGCCCATGCCCGGACCGGAATTGGAATCAAAGCCGCACAAACCCGCTAAATCAGGATGAGCCGCCAGCAGATCGGACGTAATGCGGGCGGCCTCTTCGACGTTTGCTTTGTCATCGTATTTCCCGACGATCTCGATGCCGGGGTATTTTTTGAACACGTCGAGCATTCCCCGGAAGCCGTCTTCCATATTGCTCAAACCCAGGATACCCATGTACGCCACTTTGCCCCGCCCGTTCAGCAGGCTGGCCATTTCTTCGCCCTGCATCTTGCCGATCTCGTACCAGTCGGTTCCCAAAAACGCGTGACGATTTGAGTTCGGAACATCGGAGTCATACACCACCGTCGGAATGCCGGCCGCGACGGCTTTGTTGATAACCGGCGCAATGGCCGGGTCCGTGCCGTTGATGAGCAGGCCGGCCGGGCGCGTCCCGATAACTTCTTCAATCGTATTGATTTGCGCCGGTACGTCCCACTCCGCTGGTCCAAGCACCGACACTTTGACGTTCCGCGTTTGTCCCCAGCGTTTGAACG